>NZ_JBVHKV010000004.1:0-456931 GCF_055559335.1 Streptomyces sp. NPDC024555 | reverse complement strand
GGGGGGCGGGGGGGCCCGGCGGGGGGGGGGGGGGGGCCCCCCCCCCCCCCCCCCCCCCCCCCGGCGGCCGCCCCCCCCCCCCCCCCCCCCCCCCCCCCCCCCCCCCCCCCCCCCCGCCTCTCTGTACGTCTGTACGTCCTACGGCGGAGGTCAGGCGGTCTGGTGGGCCAGCAGGGCCAGGGCGGCCAGCAGCACCACCATCAGGGCGATCAGCATCGCCGGGTTCAGCCCCGCGAACGGGCCTTGCTCCTGCTCCCTCATGCGGGCGAGGCTGGCCCGGCAGACGGGACAGCGCCCCTCGCTCACGGGCGCCGCGCAGCTCGCGCACACCAGTCGGTCATAGGTCATGCGCTTTCCTCCTCCCGCGCGGCGGAGCCGCACAAGCCTTCTCTCCGCACAACGCTCACGGAAACGCAACCGTTCCCCCTACCACTGTGCCAGCTCGCGGGGAATTCGGCTCGGCCCGCCGGATACCTCCCGGTCCGTTCCGCCGCACCGCCCGCCGGGCCCGCTGCCGATTCACCGTAAATCACCCATCCCGGGACGGGCGCCTGCACGCGTCAGCCCGGTTCGCGTATGGTCACGCACACCTACTCCCGGCCGACCGTGGTGCACCGTGATCCGATTCGACAACGTCTCCAAGACCTACCCGAAGCAGAGCCGTCCCGCTCTCCGGGATGTGTCGCTCGACATCGAGAAGGGCGAGTTCGTCTTCCTGGTGGGCTCCTCCGGCTCCGGCAAGTCCACCTTCATGCGCCTGATCCTCCGCGAGGAGCGGGCCACGACGGGCATGGTCCATGTGCTCGGCAAGGACCTCGCGCGCATGTCCAACTGGAAGGTGCCGCACATGCGCCGCCAGTTGGGCACCGTCTTCCAGGACTTCCGCCTGCTGCCCAACAAGACCGTCGCCCAGAACGTGGCCTTCGCCCAGGAAGTGATCGGCAAGCCGCGCGGCGAGATCCGCAAGGCGGTGCCCCAGGTCCTCGACCTCGTCGGCCTCGGCGGCAAGGAGGACCGGATGCCCGGCGAGCTCTCCGGTGGTGAGCAGCAGCGCGTGGCCATCGCCCGTGCCTTCGTCAACCGGCCGATGCTGCTGATCGCGGACGAGCCCACCGGAAACCTCGACCCGCAGACCTCGGTCGGGATCATGAAGCTGCTGGACCGGATCAACCGGACCGGCACCACCGTGATCATGGCGACCCACGACCAGAACATCGTCGACCAGATGCGCAAACGCGTCATCGAGCTGGAGAAGGGCCGTCTCGTACGCGACCAGGCGCGCGGCGTCTACGGCTACCAGCACTGAGCACCGAGCACTGAAAGGACGCCATGCGCGCCCAGTTCGTCCTGTCGGAGATCGGCGTCGGCCTCCGTCGCAACCTCACGATGACCTTCGCCGTCGTCGTCTCCGTCGCCCTCTCGCTCGCCCTGTTCGGCGGCGCGCTGCTCATGCGCGAGCAGGTCAGCACGATGAAGGACTACTGGTACGACAAGGTCAACGTCTCCATCTACCTCTGCGGCAAGGCGGACGCGGACTCGGTGGCGCAGTGCGCCAAGGGCGCGGTCACCAAGCAGCAGAAGGACGAGATCGAGGCCGATCTCAAGAAGATGGACGTCGTCGACAAGGTCATCTACGAGTCGTCCGACGAGGCCTACAAGCACTACCAGGACGAGTTCGGCGACTCCCCGATGGCGGGCAACATCACGCCCGACCAGATGCCCGAGTCGTTCCGGGTGAAGCTGCACGACCCGACGAAGTACAAGGTCGTCGCCACCGCCTTCGCCGGGCGGGACGGCGTGCAGTCGGTCCAGGACCAGAGAAGCATCCTGGACAACCTCTTCGGGCTGATGAACGGCATGAACGTGGCCGCGCTCTTCGTGATGGCGCTGATGCTCGTCATCGCGCTGATGCTGATCGTGAACACCGTCCGGGTGTCCGCGTTCAGCCGGCGCAGGGAGACCGGCATCATGCGGCTCGTGGGGGCCTCCGGCTTCTACATCCAGATGCCGTTCATCATGGAGGCCGCGTTCGCCGGTCTGATCGGCGGTGTGCTGGCCTGTGTGATGCTGCTGGCCGGCCGCTACTTCCTGATCGACGGCGGTCTCGCGCTCAAGGACAAGCTCAACCTGATCGACTTCATCGGCTGGGACGCCGTCCTCACCAAGCTCCCGCTGGTCCTCGCGATCGGGCTGCTGATGCCCGCCGTCGCCGCGCTCTTCGCGCTCCGCAAGTACCTCAAGGTGTGAGATGCGCCCCGTGGGGCGCGCGGCCAACCCGCCGTGCGCCCCTGGGGCGTTGTCCTAGACTCGGCGCCATGCCGGACCCCGAGCACCGTGTGGGGCCCCGCGGCCTGCGCCGCGGGGCGGCCCTGACGTTGGTCTTCGCGGGCGTGCTCGCCACCGCCGCCGCCACCGGCTCGCTGCCGCGCGGCGCGGACCGGGACACCGAGATCGAGGCGCGCTCCGTCGCGGCCGCCGCCGACGGGGACACCGTGGCCGACGCCGCCGCCCGCGCCGTGGCCGACGGCAAGTCCGGCACCGAGGCCGCCGAGGAGGCCGTCAGCCGCAGCGGGGACCGCTGGGGCGCGGTCTACGACGAGCGGGAGTACGAGGAGTTCGAGCAGGCCCTGGACGGTTCGTACACCGGGGTCGGGCTCGCCGCCCGGCGCACCGCCGACGGGCTGGTCGCCGTCGGCCGGGTCCACCCCGGCGGGCCCGCCGCCCGCGCCGGCATCCGCCCCGGGGACCTGCTGCGCACCGTCGACGGCCGCGGGGTCGACCGCCGCCCCGTCTCCGACGTGGTGGCGCTGCTGCGCGGCGACCGCAGCGGGGCCGCCGCCGGGAGCACCGTGGTGCTGGGCGTCCAGCGCGGCGACCGGACCCGGACCGTGACGCTGCGGCGGGCCCGGCTCACCACCGAGGCCGTCTCCGTGAAGTCCGCCGGCCCCGGCCGCGCGGCCCCCTCCGCCGCCGTCGTGATCGATGTGGACGCCTTCACCAAGGGCTCCGGCGAGGCGGTCCGGGAGGCGGTGCTGAAGGCCCCGGCCGGGGCCGGGATCCTGCTGGACCTGCGGGGCAACTCGGGCGGTCTGGTCACCGAGGCCGTCACCGCCGCCTCCGCCTTCCTGGACGGCGGCCTGGTCGCCACGTACGACGTGCACGGCGAGCAGCGGGCCCTGTACGCGGATCCGGGCGGCGACACCGGACGCCCCCTCGTGGTGCTCGTCGACGGCGGCACCATGAGCGCGGCGGAACTGCTGACCGGCGCGCTCCAGGACCGGGGCCGGGCGGTCACGGTCGGCTCCCGGACCTTCGGCAAGGGGTCCGTGCAGATGCCGAGCCGGCTCGCGGGCGGTTCGGTGGCCGAGCTGACCGTGGGCCACTACCGCACCCCGGCGGGGCACAACGTCGACGGCCGGGGCATCACCCCGGACCTCGCCGTCGGCGCGCGGGCCCAGCAGCGGGCCGAGACGGTATTGAGTGGCCTCGGGGGCGGGTCGTAGTGCGAAAATGGCCGCACTATGGCTAAGGAAAAAGACACCGGGCGCAAGATGATCGCGCAGAACAAGAAGGCGCGGCACGACTACACCATCCTCGACACCTATGAGTGCGGACTCGTGCTCATGGGGACCGAGGTCAAGTCGCTGCGCATGGGGCGGGCCTCGCTCGTGGACGGCTTCGTGCAGATCGACGGCGGCGAGGCCTGGCTGCACAACATCCACGTCCCGGAGTACGTCCAGGGGACGTGGACCAACCACTCCGCCAAGCGCAAGCGCAAGCTGCTGATGCACCGGGCCGAGATCGACAAGCTGGAGTCGAAGGTCCAGGAGACCGGGCACACGATCGTGCCGCTCTCGCTGTACTTCGTGAACGGCCGGGTCAAGGCCGAGATCGCGCTGGCGAAGGGCAAGAAGGAGTACGACAAGCGCCAGACGCTCCGCGAGAAGCAGGACACCCGGGAGACGAACCGGGCGATCGCGGCGGCCCGCCGCCGCCAGCGGAGCGCCTGACCGGCCGGCCTCCCCGGACCGGTGGCCGGGGCGGAGGGAATACGCTGGCATCCGTGCGCGTTGGTCACGTACGATGGCGGAGCACCCCACGGGGGTGTGCACCACCTTTGAAAAATCAACATGGGGATGATCGGTTTCGACAGCGGATGTCGAAGCAGGGGAAGCGAGTCGAGGAAGCGGCAATGATCTCGTAAACCATATGTCGCAACCAATAATCGCCAATTCCAAGCGCGATTCCTCCGCCTTCGCCCTCGCTGCCTAATTAGCAGCTAGCGAAGACTCTGCGGAGTGTCAGCCCGGGGGTGATCCCGACCCGGATCCTGGCATCATTCAGGGATCTAAACTTCTGAGCCCGGTCACGGGGTTCAGAAGGAAATCAAACAGTGACTGGGCCTGTCGGAGGCTTGTCCGTGTGACCTCCGGGGCCGAGAAAAGCGCAGCGGACTGCACTCGGAGAAGCCCTGGTTCCGCACCGTTGGACGCGGGTTCGATTCCCGCCATCTCCACAATTCCCATGTGAACGAGGACCCCGTTGCCACCGGCAGCGGGGTCCTCGTCGTACCGGGCCGCGTGCCGTACCGGGGCATCCCCGGACCGACCGGACGGTCCGGGTGGGGCCCGAGCCACGGTTGGAGAACAACTGTGTCACTCATGATGAACAACACCTGTCCTCCGGCTCGGACCCTCCGCGGGGTGCGCTACATTCGTAGCCCGGGTGCACTGTGCTAGGGGGCGCGTGGGAGTCGGGTGGGGGCCCGGTCCGACGGCGCACAGACGGAACAGTTGCGAGCACCCCAGGTTCTGAGTGGGGGAAGTGCGGACAACTGTGGACACCTGGCGTGAAGGGGCCCGTGCGGGACACACCCACGAGCCTAACGAAGTCACCATCCAGCTCGACGGAATCGGCCGGCAGCTCTCCGAACTCCTCCCCGAACCGAACACCGCCCCCGAGGGCGACGGCCCCGTCTTCGTCGACGAGAGCGGCCGCCGCGGCAAGACGCTCCGGCGGCTCGGCTGGGTCCTCGCCGCGATCTGCGTCGCCTACGCCGTGACCCTCGTCGTCGCCGTGCTCGGCGGCAGCTCCAGCGCCCCCTTCCTGCCGATCTCCGGCCAGGAGGAGCACCGCAAGGCGGAGGACGTGACGACCCCGGCCACCCCGGGCGCCGGCCAGGACGCCTCCTCCTCGCCCGACGCGACGCCCGGCGCCTCGCCCTCCGCCTCGCAGGGCGGCCAGGACGCGGCCGCCACCACCGGCACCGGCGCCGGCACCGCGACCTCCGGCCCCGCGGGCGGTACCACCGCCCCGGCCACCGGAGCCACGGCCACCGATCCCACCGGCCCCTCGGGCCGGCAGACCACCGGCGCCACGACGGGCATCGGCGGCGATCCGGGCGGCGGGACGTCCACCACGCCCCCGGCCGCCGATCCCACGCCTCCGGACGGGGAACCCACGCAGTCCACCGCGGATCCCGTGACCCCGACCGCCGAGAACCCCGAACCCCCTGTGCAACAGCAAGAAGGCGCCAGCTAGATGACCACCCCCGCCCCGCGGGTCAGGCACCACCGGAAGAAGCCCAAGCGGCGGCGCAGACTGCCCATGCGCTACATGCTGCCGCTGCTTTTCCTCGTTGCCCTGCTCGCGATGTTGATGCTGCGCGGCTATGTGCACAGCGAGATCCTCGCCGACTTCCGGGTCCAGCCCCCGGCGGCCACCGACCAGGTGCCCGAGCAGGTGATGGAGGGCGGGCCGGTCATCGACGCCCGCTCCACCACCGAGCCCGCCAAGACGCTCCGGATACCCGACCACCGCATCGTGCTGACCTTCGACGACGGCCCGGACCCGGAGTGGACGCCGAAGGTGCTCGACGAGCTGAAGAAGTACGACGCGCACGGCGTCTTCTTCGTCACCGGCACCATGGCCTCGCGCTACCCCGAGCTGGTCGAGCGCATGGTCAAGGAGGGCCACGAGGTCGGGCTGCACACCTTCAACCACCCCGACCTCTCCTACCAGTCCACCCGGCGCATCGACTGGGAGCTCTCGCAGAACCAGCTGGTGCTCGCGGGCGCCGCCGGCATCCGCACCTCGCTGTTCCGGCCGCCCTACTCCTCGTTCTCCGACGCCATGGACAACAAGTCCTGGCCGGTCACCCAGTACGTCGGCAGCCGCGGCTACCTCACCGTCGTCAACAACACCGACAGCGAGGACTGGAAGCGCCCCGGCGTCAAGGCGATCATCGACCGGGCCACGCCGAAGCACGGCAAGGGCGCCATCATCCTGATGCACGACTCCGGAGGCGACCGGTCCCAGACCGTCGCCGCGCTGGGGAAGTTCCTGCCGAAGATGCAGGAGCGCGGCTACACGTTCGCCAACCTCACCGACGCGCTCGGCGCCCCCAGCGCCCACACCCCGGTCACCGGCTTCGCGCTGTGGAAGGGCAAGGCGTTCGTCACCGCCGTCGACGTCTCCGAGCACATCACGGACGTGCTGGTCGTCGGCCTCGCCGTCATCGGCGTGCTGGTCTTCACCCGCTTCGGCCTGATGCTGGTGCTCTCCTTCGTCCACGCCCGCAAGGTCCGCAGACGGAACTTCCGCTGGGGCGAGCCGATGACCCGCCCGGTCTCCGTGCTGGTGCCCGCGTACAACGAGAGCAAGTGCATCGCCAACACGGTCCGCTCCCTGGTGGCCAGCGACTATCCGCTGGAGGTCATCGTCATCGACGACGGCTCCACGGACGGCACCGCGGACCTCGTCGACCGGATGCGGCTGCCCGGTGTCCGGGTGGTGCGCCAGCGCAACGCGGGCAAGCCCGCCGCCCTCAACAACGGCATCGCGCACGCCCGCCACGACATCATCGTGATGATGGACGGCGACACGGTCTTCGAGCCCTCCACCGTCCGCGAACTGGTGCAGCCCTTCGCCGACCCGGAGGTCGGCGCCGTCGCCGGCAACGCCAAGGTCGGCAACCGCGACTCGCTGATCGGCGCCTGGCAGCACATCGAGTACGTGATGGGCTTCAACCTCGACCGCCGGATGTACGACATGCTCCGCTGCATGCCGACCATCCCCGGCGCCGTCGGGGCCTTCCGCCGCGAGGCCCTCGGCCGGATCGGCGGCATGAGCGAGGACACCCTCGCCGAGGACACCGACGTCACGATGGCGCTGCACCGCGACGGCTGGCGCGTCGTCTACGCGGAGAACGCCCGCGCCTGGACCGAGGCGCCGGAGAGCGTGCAGCAGCTCTGGTCGCAGCGCTACCGCTGGTCGTACGGCACCATGCAGGCGATCTGGAAGCACCGCCGCGCCGTGATCGAACGCGGCCCCTCCGGCCGCTTCGGCCGCGTCGGACTGCCCTTCGTCGCCCTGTTCATGGTCGTCGCCCCGCTGCTCGCCCCGCTGATCGACGTCTTCCTGCTGTACGGGCTGGTCTTCGGGCCCACCGAGAAGACGGTCGGCGCCTGGCTCGGCGTCCTCGCCGTGCAGGGCGTCTGCGCCGCGTACGCCTTCCGGCTCGACCGGGAACGCATGACGCACCTGCTCTCGCTCCCCCTCCAGCAGGTGCTGTACCGGCAGCTGATGTACGTGGTGCTGCTCCAGTCCTGGATCACCGCGCTCACCGGGGGCCGGCTCCGCTGGCAGAAGCTGCGGCGCACCGGAGCCGTCGAGGCACCCGGCACCCCCCAGAGCCACGGACGGCGCAGCAACGACCGGAGGCCCGTCGCATGACGTACCCGAGCCACCCCCCGGCGTACCCCCAGCAACCGCACGGGGACGCGTACACCATGCCGCTGCGCGTGGTGCCGCCCCCCGCCGCGCCCGAGCCGGCCGCCACCGCGGAGACCGCCCCGGCGAAGCCGGGCCGCGACCGCTACCTCGACCTGCTGCGGGCCGTCGCGCTCGTCCGCGTCGTGGTCTTCCACCTCTTCGGCTGGGCGTGGCTGACCGTCCTGTTCCCGTCCATGGGCGTCATGTTCGCCCTGGCCGGATCGCTGATGGCCCGGTCGCTGTCCCGGCCCGCGTGGAGCGTCATCCGCAGCCGGGTGCGCAGGCTGCTGCCGCCGATGTGGGCGTTCGTCGCCGTCACCGTCCCGATCGTCTTCGCGCTCGGCTGGAAGCCCGTCCGCGAGGAGGGCATCTGGTGGTTCCTCAAGCTGGGCTGCTACATCCTGCCGGTCGGCACCCCGCCCTTCCCGTGGGAGAACGGCTCCGAGGGCGGCTTCCTGGAGACGTCCTGGGCCGAACAGGCCATGGGACCGCTCTGGTACATCCGCGCCTACCTCTGGTTCGTACTGGCCTCCCCGCTGCTGCTGAAGGCCTTCCGGAAGCTGCCCTGGGCGACCCTGCTGGCACCGCTCGGCCTCACCGCCGTGATCGGCACCGGTCTGGTCACCGTGCCGGGCACGTTCGGGGAGGGGCTGGTCGACTTCGCGGTGTTCGGCTCCTGCTGGATCCTCGGCTTCGCCCACAACGACGGACTGCTGAAGACCGTCCCGCGCTACCTCACGGTGTCGATGGCGGCCTTCCTCATGGCCTTCGCCCTGTGGTGGGCCTCCGGACACCTCACCGAGGAGGGCTGGAACCTCGACGAGATCCCGCTCGCCCAGTCCGCCTGGTCGCTCGGCTTCTGCGTGATCCTGCTCCAGTACGCGCCCTCCTGGCGGCAGCTCCCGGGCCGGCTGGCCGGCTGGGACAGCCTCGTCACCCTGGCCAACAACCGGGCCGTGACCATCTACCTCTGGCACAACCTGCTGCTGATGGCCACCTTCCCGCTGATCGACCGCCTCTGGGACGTGCCGTGGGTCGGCGACCACCTCGGTACGTACATCGACGCCTCGTACAACACCCTGGCGCTGATCCTCATCTGGCCGCTGATCGGGCTGATGATCGTCTCCGTCGGCTGGGTCGAGGACGTCGCCGCCAAGCGCCGTCCGCGCCTGTGGCCCAACGGCACCGCCCGCACCCGGGACCGCGCCGCGGCCTGACACCGTGCCTCACCGGGCCGGCACCGGCCCGGTGAGAGCAAGGTTGCCCACCGGTCACCTCGCGGCACCGCACCGAAACGCGCGCTCCCTAGCGTCGGGGACAACACCCCCGACGACCCGTGGAGGCACGTGATGGCTGGCCGTTGGATCGAGCAGTGGGATCCGGAGGACGAGACCTTCTGGCAGGAGAAGGGCGAGCGCGTCGCCCGCCGCAACCTCTGGTTCTCCGTCCTGTCCGAGCACATCGGGTTCTCCGTCTGGACCCTGTGGTCGGTGATGGTCCTGTTCATGGGACCCGAGTACGGCGTCGACCCCGCCGGGAAGTTCTTCCTGATCTCCACCGCCACCCTGGTCGGCGCCCTGGTCCGGGTGCCGTACACCTTCGCCGTCGCCCGTTTCGGCGGCCGGAACTGGACCGTGTTCAGCGCCCTCACCCTGCTGCTGCCCACGGTCGCCGCGCTGGTGGTGATGGAGCCGGGGACCTCGTACACCACCTTCCTGATCGTCTCCGCGCTCACCGGCATCGGCGGCGGCAACTTCGCCTCCTCGATGACGAACATCAACGCCTTCTTCCCGCTGCGCCACAAGGGCTGGGCGCTCGGGCTCAACGCCGGCGGCGGCAACCTCGGGGTGCCCGTGGTGCAGCTCGCCGGACTGCTGGTGATCGGGACGGCCGGGGCCGCCCACCCGCGGATCGTGCTCGCCGCGTACATCCCGCTGATCCTGGTGGCCGCGGTGTGCGCCGCGCTCTTCATGGACAACCTGGCGCCCGTGCGCAACGACACCGGGGCCGCGAAGGACGCCGTGCGCGACGGGCACACCTGGATCATGGCGGTGCTCTACATCGGCACCTTCGGCTCCTTCATCGGCTACAGCTTCGCCTTCGGGCTCGTCCTGCAGACCCAGTTCGGGCGCACCCCGCTCCAGGCCGCCTCGCTGACCTTCGTCGGCCCGCTGCTGGGCTCGCTGATCCGGCCCGTCGGCGGCCGGCTCGCCGACCGGTACGGCGGCGCCCGCATCACCCTGGTGAACTTCGCCGCGATGGCCGCCGCGACCGGCGTCGTCGTCTACGCCTCGGGCATCGCCTCGCTCCCCGTCTTCCTCGTCGGCTTCACCGCCCTGTTCGCCCTCAGCGGCCTCGGCAACGGCTCGACGTACAAGATGATCCCGGGCGTCTTCCACGCCAAGGCGATCGCCCGGGGACTGCGCGGCGAGGAGGCCGCGGCCCAGGGGCGGCGGGTGTCCGGGGCGGCGATGGGACTCATCGGCGCGGTCGGGGCGCTCGGCGGACTCGCCATCAACCTGGCCTTCCGCCAGTCCTTCCAGAGCGCGGGCACCGGAACGGCTGCCTTCTGGTCCTTCCTCGCCTTCTACGGGGTGTGCTCGGTGCTCACCTGGGCGGTATACCTTCGCCGCGCCCGGACCGCACCCGCCACGCCCCGGCTCGGCTACGCCGAGGTCTGAGACGACGGCACGATGTCAGGTGACGTAACGGGCGGGAAATACGGGTGAACCGAGCCTGTCACGCTTCGTTGGCAGGCTCGGACCTCCGCATCATCGAGCAGCAGCGGGACGAGAGCCGGGTAGGGCACATGCACGACGAGGAACAGCACGGGCCCCTGGAGGGCTTCACGGTCGGGGTCACCGCCGCACGCCGGGCGGACGAACTCGGCACGCTGCTGCGGCGGCGCGGCGCCACCGTGGTGCACGCGCCCGCCCTGCGGATCGTGCCACTGGCCGACGACAGCGAACTGCTCGCCACCACCAAGGACCTCATCGACACCGTCCCCGACGTGGTCGTCGCCACCACGGCGATCGGCTTCCGGGGCTGGGTGGAGGCCGCCGACGGCTGGGGGGTGGGGGAGCGGCTGCTGGACACCCTGCGCGGGGTCGAACTCCTGGCCCGCGGCCCCAAGGTCAAGGGCGCGGTGCGGGCCGCCGGGCTCACCGAGACCTGGTCGCCGGCGTCCGAGTCCATGGCCGAGGTGCTGGAACGCCTCCTGGAGGAGGGGGTGGAGGGCCGCCGCATCGCCCTCCAGCTGCACGGGGAACCGCTCCCCGGCTTCGTGGAGTCCCTGCGCGCGGCGGGCGCCGAGGTCGTCGGCGTCCCCGTCTACCGCTGGATGCCGCCCGAGGACATCGCCCCGCTGGACCGGCTCATCGACATCACCGTCGCCCGCGGTCTGGACGCGCTCACCTTCACCAGCGCCCCGGCGGCGGTCTCCCTGCTGCGCCGGGCCGAGGAGCGCGGCCTGCTGAACGAGCTGATGGACGCCCTCCAGGGGGACATCCTCTCCGCCTGCGTGGGCCCGGTGACCGCACTGCCGCTCCAGGCCCGCGGCATCGACACCGCCCAGCCCGAGCGCTTCCGGCTGGGCCCGCTCGTCCAGCTGATCTGCCGCGAACTGCCCGCCCGCGCACGGACCCTGCCGGTCGCCGGGCACCGGGTCGAGATCCGCGGCCACGCCGTCCTGGTCGACGACGAACTCCGCGCCGTCCCGCCCGCCGGCATGGCCCTGCTGCACGCCCTGGCCCGCCGGCCCGGCTGGGTGGTGGCCCGCGCCGAACTGCTGCGGGCCCTGCCCGGCAGCGGTACGGACGAGCACGCGGTGGAGACCGCGATGGCCCGGCTGCGGACCGCGCTCGGCGCGCCCCGGCTGATCCAGACCGTCGTCAAACGGGGCTACCGGCTGGCGCTCGACCCGGCGGCGGACGCCAAGTACGCGGACTCCTGAGCCCGCCCGGCCCGCGTACGGGGGTGGCGGGCGACGAGGTACGCGGCCCGCAGCAGCAGGGCGAGCGCGGCGGTGCACAGGACCGCCCGCACGGCGTTCCAGACCACCCAGGTGTCCTCGAACCGCTCCCGGACGGCCGCCGGGTCCGCGATCCTCGCCGGGTCCCCGGCGTCCGCGAGGGTGTTGTTCAGCGGGACGTTGATCCCGCAGGTGAACAGGAACGCCAGCGCGTAGACCGCCAGCGCGGCGATGAGCCAGCCGCGCGGGCCGGGGGAGCGGCGCCACTGCCAGGCGGCCGCCGCGGTGAGGAACAGCGCACCGAGGAAGCCGGCGAAGAAGACCGGGTTCTCGATCACGTCGTTGATGTTCTGCATCACCTCGACGAACGTCCGGTCGCCGCTGCGGCCGAGCGCGGGCATCACCGCGCAGGAGAAGACGTAGAAGGTCCCGGCCATCAGCCCGGTGGTGACGGCGGCGCCGCCGAGGACGAGGTGGTGCAGTGCGGTGGTCGGCCGTCCGGCCCGGTTCTCTGTCATGCCCCCAGTCAAGCCAACGGGCCCGCGCCGTCCCATCGTTCAGACGCGCAGGAGCCTACGCGGGCGTCCACGCGCCGTCCCGAAGCCGCTCGTGGCGGTGGCCCTCGTCCGGCCACGGCGGGAACGGGGGCAGCACCTCCACGAGCGCGTACCCCGCCTTGTGCGCCACCCGGCAGGACGCCTCGTTCGTCACCTGGTGCAGCAGCTCCAGCCGGACGAGCCCGTCCCCGGCGAACGCCGTGAACGCCCAGTCGCCGAGCGCGCCCACCGCCCGGGGCGCCAGGGAACGCCCCCGGGCCCGCACCGACGTCCAGTACCCCACCTCGCCCGAGGCCGCGCCCGGTGCGGCCCGCATCAGCACCACATTGCCGACGGGCTCGTCCCCGAACTCCTCGTCCAGCACCGCGAAGGCGAACCGCCGCCCCGCCGCCAGGCCCTCCTCCTGCGCCCGCAGCCAGCGCTCCGCCGCCGCCTCGTCCTCCACCGGGGCACGCGACCCGGCCCGGATCGCCGGATCGCGGTACGCCTCGACCACCACCGCGAGATCGGCCGCGGTCCAGGGGCGGAGCGTCAGGGAACCGGCCAGGATCCGGATGCCGTGCGCGGGATCGCTCATCGGCTCATCGTACGAGGCGAGTTGACCGGACCGGACCCGGGGCGATGGGGGTTCCGGCCAAAGGCCCCAGGGGGCACTCTGGGGGGAACGGCGGCCGGACCGAGGCGGTGGCACGCGCATGGGAACGCGCAAGGGCTCGCGCGACTGGCGGTTCGACTCCGGGCGGCTCTGCCTCGACCTGGTCGCGACCGGGGCCGACGCACGCGGCGCGGGCGATCCGCTGGACCGGGCCGACCTCCTCGCGGACTGGCTCACGGCCGCCGGGGCCGTACCGCGCGGAACCCGGCTCGCCGGCGTCGACGGCCACTGGCTGACCCGCTTCCGGGAGCTGCGGACCGCCGTGGACCGGCTGCTGACCGCCCAGCTCGGCGGCCGGGGCGCGGACGGCGCTCTGGAGCGCGTCAACGCGCTCGCCGCGGGCGCCCCGCCGGGGCTGTGCGCCGTGCGCGCCCGCAACGGCGCGCTGGTGCGGGGGCTGAGCACGGAACCCGACTGCGCGGCGCTGCTGGCGGCCGTGGCGCGGGACGCGGTGGAACTGCTCACCGACCCGGCCGCCCTGGCCGGACTGCGCCGCTGCGAGGGCGACGACTGCCGCCGCGTCTACCTGGACACCTCGCGCGGCCGGCGCCGCCGCTGGTGCTCCAGCGAGGTCTGCGGAAACCGCGAGCGCGTCGCCCGGCACCGCAGACGCCACGCCGCCGGCCCCGGCCCGTGACATTCCCGCGCATCCCCCGCAACGCAATCGATATCGCGCCACGCGAGATCACGGCCCGCGGCGGATGCGCGGACGTTCCCCTTCGCATAAGGTTGACGGCTGCCCAATGCACGTCAGAAGGGGGCCTCGGTGGCCGCGCAGGATGCCGCTGTCGATTCGTTGCGGGACCGGGAGATCGGTGTCGAGCAGGAACATCTCGACCGGGTGTACCACCGTCTCGAGGAGAAGATCCACGAGGCGGAATTTCTCATGGACGACGCCGTCAAACGCGGCCAGGTCGGCACGCCCGGGGCGCTCGCCGAGCGCGACGCCCAGGTGTTCCGGGCCGGGATCCACCTCAACCGGCTGAACAGCGAGTTCGAGGACTTCCTCTTCGGGAGGATCGACCTGCTGCTCGGCAAGGACGGGGAGCGCGGCCCGGACGGCGCCTACACCTCCGTCGAACCGGCCGACGACGCCGTCCGCGAGGACGGCACCGCCGATATCGCCGAGACGCTGCACATCGGCCGGATCGGGGTCCTGGACGCCGACTACACGCCGCTGGTCATCGACTGGCGGGCGCCCGCCGCCGCGCCGTTCTACCGCTCGACGCCCAAGGACCCGGGCCGGGTCGTGCGCCGCCGGGTCGTCCGCTCCAAGGGCCGCCGGGTCCTCGGCGTCGAGGACGACCTGATGCGGCCCGAGCTGACCGCGTACCTGGACGGCCGGACACTGCCCGTGGTCGGCGACGGCGCGCTGATGGCCGCGCTGGGACAGGCCCGCAGCCACACCATGCGGGACATCGTCTCCTCCATCCAGGCCGAGCAGGACCTGGTGATCCGGGCCCCCGCCGCCTCCGTCACCGAGGTCTCCGGCGGCCCCGGCACCGGCAAGACCGCCGTCGCCCTGCACCGCGCCGCCTACCTCCTCTACCAGGACCGGCGGCGGTACGCGGGCGGCATCCTCGTCGTCTCGCCGACGCCCCTGCTCGTCGCGTACACCGAAGGCGTGCTGCCCTCGCTCGGCGAGGAGGGCCAGGTCGCCATCCGCGCGGTCGGCTCGCTCTCCGACGAGGCGGCCGGGCCCGAGGGCGCCACCGTCTACGACGAGCCCGCCGTGGCCCGGATCAAGGGCTCCTCCCGGATGCTCGCCGTGCTGCGCAAGGCGGCCCGGGGAGCCCTGGAGCAGCCGGCCCCCCGGCCCTCCGGCCAGGAGCAGGGACAGCTCTCGTTCGGGGAGGAGGAGGCGCCGCGCCCGGCGGGCACGCCGACCCGGCTGCGGGTGGTCGCCTTCGGCGCCCGCGTCGAGCTCCAGGAGGACGAACTGCGGCGCATCCGCAACAACGTCCTGTCCGGCACGGCCCCGGTCAACCTGCTGCGCCCGCGCGCCCGCAGACTGCTGCTCGACGCCCTGTGGAACCGCTCCTCGGGCCGGGGCCGCTACACCGATCCGGAGCTGGCGGCCGAACTGCGCTCCTCGTTCGACGAGGACGTGTCCACGGAGACGCCGTTCATCGAGTTCCTGAACGCCTGGTGGCCCGAGCTGGTGCCGCGCCGGGTGCTGGCCGCGATGGCGGACGAGAAGCGGCTCGCCCGGTGGGCCCGGCGCACGCTCAACCAGGGGGAGGTGCGCCGGCTCGCGCGCTCCCTGAAGCGGCTGGACGCCGAGGGGCGCGGTCCGGTGTCCGTGCACGACGTGGCGCTGCTCGACGAGCTCCAGACGCTGCTCGGCACCCCGCACCGGCCCAAGCGCAAGCGCGAGGCCGATCCGCTGGACCAGCTCACCGGTCTGGAGGAGCTGATGCCGCGGCGCGAGGAGACCCAGTGGGAGCGGGCCGAACGGCTCGCGGCCGAGCGCACGGAGTACGCGCATGTGATCGTCGACGAGGCGCAGGACCTGACGCCCATGCAGTGGCGGATGGTCGGGCGCCGGGGCCGGCACGCCACCTGGACGATCGTGGGCGATCCGGCCCAGTCCTCCTGGTCGGACCCGGACGAGGCGGCGGCGGCCCGTGACGAGGCGCTGGGCAGCCGTCCGCGCCGGAACTTCACCCTGACCGTGAACTACCGCAACCCGGCCGAGATCGCGGAGCTGGCCGCCAGGGTGCTGGCGCTGGCGATGCCCGGCATGGAGTCCCCGGCGGCGGTCCGTTCCACCGGGGTGGTGCCGCGGTTCGCGACGGCGGTGGGCGAGGACCTGGGCGAGGTGGTGCGCGCGGAGGCGCGGCGGCTGCTCGGCGAGGTGGACGGCACGGTCGGGGTCGTCGTGGCGATGAACCGGCGTGCGCAGGCGCGCGGCTGGCTGGCGGAGCTGGGCGACCGCGTGGTCGCGCTGGGCAGCCTGGAGGCCAAGGGTCTGGAGTACGACGCCACGGTGGTCGTCTCGCCCGCGGAGATCGCGGACGAGTCCCCGGCCGGACTGCGGGTCCTGTACGTGGCCCTGACCCGGGCGACGCAGCAGCTCACGGTGGTGTCGGGGGAGCGGGACCTGCCCGACGGGGACGGTGTGCCGGACCTCCTGAGGGACTGAGGACCCGCCCGGCGGACCGGTGCCGGGCGGGCCCCGGCATACCCGGGCGCGGGGCGGGGAAGGCTTCCTGCGGTCAACACGCGCTTCGGGAATCACTTCTCCGGGGTGTTTGTTAGCCTGGAGTCGGCACCGGCTCGATCCAAGCCCCCGGGCCCAACCTTCGTCGCTACGAGCGACCACTTGCCGCGAGGCGAGCATGGCGGGTCGGTGCCGCTCAAACCGCATAGACAGACTCGCGTCACCCTCCGGTGGCGCGGGTCTGTTTCCGTTTACGGGCCCGGTTCCGTCCATGCGTCCCGCGCGGGAGCCGCTGGGCCGTCCGAGGGGTTCCCTGAGGCCCTTCTATCTCGTATGGTGGAAAACTGTTTCCGAAGAGCGGCAGTCATTAACGGCTACTCGTCGGTAGGTGCGAATATCGGAAGGCGTGTCCGGGGCGACAGTTCCGGCCGTATAGCAACGAAGCTAAGGAAAGCGAAGGACTCGGCCATGGCAACGGCGCCCAGCGTCTCGTACTCGATGACGGTCAGGCTGGAGGTGCCCGCGAGCGGCACATCGGTCTCCCAGCTCACCACGGCCGTGGAGTCCTCCGGCGGTTCGGTCACCGGCCTCGACGTGACCGCCTCCGGCCACGAGAAGCTGCGCATCGACGTCACGATCGCCGCCACCTCCACCGCCCACGCCGACGAGATCGTCGAGGGACTGCGCGGGATCGAGGGCGTCGTCCTCGGCAAGGTCTCCGACCGTACGTTCCTGATGCACCTCGGCGGCAAGATCGAGATGGCGTCCAAGCACCCCATCCGCAACCGTGACGACCTCTCGATGATCTACACCCCGGGAGTGGCCCGGGTCTGCATGGCGATCGCCGAGAACCCCGAGGACGCCCGCCGCCTCACCATCAAGCGCAACTCCGTCGCAGTCGTGACGGACGGCTCCGCCGTGCTCGGCCTCGGCAACATCGGTCCCAAGGCCGCGCTCCCGGTCATGGAGGGCAAGGCGGCCCTCTTCAAGCGCTTCGCCGGCATCGACGCCTGGCCGCTCTGCCTGGACACCCAGGACACCGACGCCATCGTCGAGATCGTCAAGGCGATCGCCCCCGGCTTCGCCGGCATCAACCTGGAGGACATCTCCGCGCCGCGCTGCTTCGAGATCGAGGCCCGGCTGCGCGAGGCCCTGGACATCCCCGTCTTCCACGACGACCAGCACGGCACCGCCATCGTCGTGCTCGCCGCGCTCACCAACGCGCTGCGCGTGGTGGGCAAGGGGATCGGGGACGTACGGGTCGTCATGTCCGGCGCCGGAGCCGCCGGTACGGCCATCCTCAAGCTGCTCATCGCCGCGGGCGTCAAGCACGCGGTCGTCGCCGACATCCACGGAGTGGTGCACTCCGGCCGCGAGGACCTGGTCTCCGCCGACGCCGACTCGCCGCTGCGCTGGATCGCCGACAACACCAACCCCGAATCGGTCACCGGCACCCTCAAGCAGGCCGTGGTGGGCGCCGACGTCTTCATCGGCGTCTCGGCCCCCAACGTGCTCGGCGCGGAGGACGTCGCGGCCATGGCCGAGGGCGCGATCGTGTTCGCGCTCGCGAACCCGGACCCCGAGGTCGACCCGGCGATCGCCCGCCGGACCGCCGCGGTGGTCGCCACCGGCCGCTCGGACTTCCCCAACCAGATCAACAACGTGCTGGTCTTCCCGGGTGTCTTCCGCGGTCTGCTCGACGCCCAGTCCCGGACCGTCAACACGGAGATGATGCTCGCCGCCGCGCGTGCACTCGCCGGAGTGGTCGCCGAGGACGAGGTCAACGCGAACTACATCATCCCCTCGGTCTTCAACGACAAGGTCGCCGGAGCGGTCGCGGGCGCGGTGCGGGACGCGGCGAAGGCCGCGGGTGCCGCTGTGACGGGCCCCACGTCCGCCTGACGTACGGCGCGTCGCGTGTCGCGGCGCCCCAAACGCCCCTTTAGGGTGGGCGGGCGACGCGTCCCGCAGAGCCCCGCATGACAGGTGCGGACCGCTTTCGGGGAGTCGACGGAACGTCACCATGACGAGGCGATGGTGGTTTTCGGGCGGCTCCTGAGGGTGCCGGATTGGCTTTCCCGCCGCAGGTGGGGGCAGGATGCTTTCCCAAGGCTTCGTCCGGGGGAGACCCCACGGGGCGCGAAGGTCTGAAAAAACGGACCCGGGTCCGGGGACTGTCCGAGGGCCCTGGCAGCATCGGCTTGGATCTCACGCCTCACAGGCAAGAAGAACACGGGAGTAACAACATGAACCGCAGTGAGCTGGTGGCCGCCCTGGCCGACCGCGCCGAGGTGACTCGCAAGGACGCCGACGCCGTGCTGGCCGCGCTCGCCGAGACCGTCGGTGAGGTCGTCGCCAAGGGCGACGAGAAGGTCACCATCCCCGGTTTCCTGACCTTCGAGCGCACCCACCGTGCCGCTCGCACCGCTCGTAACCCGCAGACCGGCGACCCGATCAACATCCCGGCCGGCTACAGCGTGAAGGTCTCCGCGGGCTCCAAGCTCAAGGAAGCCGCCAAGGGGAAGTAACACCCCCTGAGCAGGACGAAGGGCGGTCACCCCGACCAGGGTGACCGCCCTTCGGCGTTCGGGCCCGCACAGGCCTTTCCAGGCCCGTGCGGGGCCGTTGCTCAGACCAGCGAGCCGCCCGGCAGCTCGACCTTCGCCCCGAGCTTCTCCAGCTTCTCCATGAAGTTCTCGTAGCCGCGGTTGATCAGGTCGATCCCGTGCACCCGGGACGTCCCCTGCGCCGCCAGGGCGGCGATCAGGTACGAGAAGCCGCCGCGCAGGTCCGGGATGACCAGGTCCGCGCCCTGGAGCTTCGTCGGCCCGGAGACGACCGCGGAGTGCAGGAAGTTGCGCTGGCCGAAGCGGCAGTCCGAGCCGCCCAGGCACTCGCGGTAGAGCTGGATGTGCGCGCCCATCTGGTTGAGCGCCGAGGTGAAGCCGAGCCGCGACTCGTACACCGTCTCGTGCACGATGGAGAGCCCCGCGGCCTGCGTCAGCGCCACCACCAGCGGCTGCTGCCAGTCGGTCTGGAAGCCGGGGTGCACGTCGGTCTCCAGCGCGATGGCGTTGAGCGCGCCGCCCGGGTGCCAGAAGCGGATGCCCTCGTCGTCGATCTCGAAGGCCCCGCCCACCTTCCGGTAGGTGTTCAGGAACGTCATCATCGAGCGCTGCTGGGCGCCGCGGACGTAGATGTTGCCCTCGGTCGCCAGGGCGGCCGAGGCCCAGGAGGCGGCCTCCAGACGGTCCGGGAGGGCCCGGTGGGTGTAGCCGTCGAGCCGGTCCACACCGGTGATGCGGATGGTCCGGTCGGTGTCCATGGAGATGATCGCGCCCATTTTCTGCAGCACGCAGATCAGGTCCTCGATCTCGGGCTCCACGGCCGCGTTGGACAGCTCGGTGACGCCCTCGGCGAGCACCGCGGTCAGCAGCACCTGCTCGGTGGAGCCGACCGAGGGGTACGGCAGCCGGATCTTGGTGCCGCGCAGCCGCTGCGGGGCCTCCAGGTACTGTCCGTCGGCCCGCTTCTCGATCGTCGCGCCGAAGCGGCGCAGCACGTCGAAGTGGAAGTCGATCGGCCGGCCGCCGATGTCGCAGCCGCCGAGGCCGGGGATGAACGCGTGGCCCAGGCGGTGCAGCAGGGGGCCGCAGAAGAGGATCGGGATGCGCGAGGAGCCCGCGTGGGCGTCGATGTCGGCGACGTTGGCGCTCTCGACGTGGGTGGGGTCGAGGACCAGCTCGCCGGGTTCGTCGCCCGGACGGACCGTCACGCCGTGCAGCTGGAGCAGCCCCCGGACCACCCGCACGTCGCGGATGTCGGGCACGTTGCGCAGCCGGCTGGGCCCGCTGCCCAGCAGCGCGGCGACCATTGCCTTCGGCACCAGGTTCTTGGCGCCTCGGACGCGGATCTCGCCCTCCAGCGGGGTTCCGCCGTGGACAAGCAGGACATCGTCTGTGCCGGTCATGAATCTCGCGTTCCGGAGTGGTCGGGCAGGGGGGCCAAACGAAAGGGTAATGGCCCCCCACCCCCCTTCCGTAAGGGAACGGGGGGTGTACGAACGTCATGAATCCGCCACAACACGCTGTGCTTCCCGGATCTTGCGGAGGGTCACCGTCCGGATCGGTTGCCCGGCCGTGCGCTCCTCGTGCACCCGTGCGCCCTGAGCTGCGCTCGGGCACGGAGTGCGACCGGGGGGCTACTTGGCCCCCGCGGAGGCCGAAGATGCGGGATCATTTCTGCCATGACGGAGGTGTCCTCGCTCACAGGGCGACTGCTCGTGGCCACACCCGCCCTCGCCGACCCGAATTTCGACCGTGCGGTGGTGCTGCTCCTCGACCACGACGAGGAGGGCTCGCTCGGTGTGGTGCTGAACCGGCCGACCCCGGTCGGCGTCGTCGACATCCTCGCCTCCTGGGCCGGGCTCACCGGTGAGCCGGAGGTCGTCTTCCAGGGCGGGCCGGTCTCGCTGGACTCCGCGCTGGGCGTCGCGGTGATCCCCGGCGACGAGGGCCCGCTGGGCTGGCGCCGGGTCCACGGGGCGATCGGCCTGGTCGACCTGGAGGCGCCGCCGGAGCTGCTCGCGGCGGCCCTCGGCTCGCTGCGGATCTTCGCGGGCTACGCGGGCTGGGGGCCCGGCCAGTTGGAGTCGGAACTGTCCGAGGGCGCCTGGTACGTCGTGGAGTCCGAGCCGGGCGACGTCTCCTCGCCCCGTCCGGAGAGCCTCTGGCGGGCGGTCCTGCGCCGTCAGCGCAGCGAACTGGCCATGATCGCCACGTATCCGGACGACCCTTCGCTGAACTGATGGCCGGGCTTTCAGTACGCTTGGCGTTTATGAGCACTCTTGAGCCCGAGCGCGGGGCAGGTACCGGAACCCTCGTGGAGCCGACGCCGCAGGTGTCGAACGGCGACGGCGACCACGAGCGCTACGCCCATTACGTCCAGAAGGACAAGATCATGGCGAGTGCCCTGGAGGGCACCCCCGTGGTGGCACTGTGCGGCAAGGTCTGGGTACCGGGGCGCGACCCCAAGAAGTACCCGGTGTGTCCCATGTGCAAGGAGATCTACGAGTCCATGGGCGCCGGCGGCGACAAGGACAAGGGCAAGGGCGGCAAGGACAAGTAGTCCGGCCGCACCACCGAACCACCCGGGAGGCCCCCGGGGCACGCGACGACGTGCCCCGGGGGCCTCTTCGTGTCGCGGGCCGCCCGGTCACGAAGTGGTCGAGACCACTTGTCCCCCCGGTGGTCCGGACCTAGTCTCCTGCCTGTTGTGCAGAACGAAACATGCGTTGCACATGTTGCAACGCCTACCGGTAGGGGTTCCGGATGAAGATTTCTGCCCGAACGGCCGCCCCGGTCGCGGCCCTCGTCCTGGCGGGGCTCACCGCCACCGCCTGCGCGCCGCAGACCTCCGACAACAGCGCGGACAAGGACGAGAAGTCCGGCACGCTGCGCGTCTGGCTCTTCCAGGAGGTCGGCAACAAGCCCAAGGAGAAGGTCGTCGACGCCGCCGTCGACGCCTTCCGGAAGAAGCACGAGGGCACGAAGGTCGAGATCGAGTACATCCCGGTCGAGACCCGCGCCCAGCGCGTCAAGGCCGCGTTCAACGACCCCAAGAGCGCCCCCGACCTCATCGAGTACGGCAACACCGACACCGCCGGCTACGTCAAGGACGGCGGACTGGCCGACGTCAGCACCGAGTTCGCCGCCTGGGACGAGGCCAAGGACACCGACCCGGCCGCCCGGCGGTCCGTCACCGTCGGCGGCAAGGTCTACGGCGCCCCGCTCTTCGTCGGCGTCCGCGCCCTCTACTACCGCACCGACGTCTTCGCCGAACTGGGCATACAGCCGCCGAAGTCCCAGGCCGAACTCGTCTCCACCGCCAGGAAGATCCACAAGAAGAAGCCCGGCCTCTACGGCCTCGCGGTCGGCGGCGCCTACACCTACGGCGCGATGCCCTTCATCTGGGCCCACGGCGGCGAACTCGCCGACGCGAGCGGCGGCACGTACAAGGCCGCCATCAACGGCGAGAAGGCCCGCAAGGGCATCGAGGCCTACACCTCGCTCTTCGGCGACACCAACTGCCCCGCCGCCAAGTGCGCGGCCATGGGCGGCAACGCGACCGTCACCGCCTTCGCCTCCGGAAAGGCCGCCATGGCCATCGGCGGCGACTTCAGCCACGCCGCCGTCGAGGCCGGGAGCGTCAAGGGCAAGTACGCCGTCGTCCCGCTGCCCGGCGTCACGGAGGGCTCGATCGCCCCGGCCTTCGCGGGCGGCAACAACATCGGCGTCCTGAAGAGCTCCGCCCACCGCACGCTCGCCGTCGGACTGATGAAGGAACTGACCGGCAAGGCCACCCAGGCGAAGATGTTCGACGCGATGGGCTTCCTGCCCACGTACAAGGACGTCCGGGACGACGCCGCCAAGCGCGAGCCGTTCGTCGCACCGTTCGTCGAGACCCTCGGTGCCGGCGCCGAGTTCGTCCCCGCCTCACCGGCCTGGGGGCAGATCGACTCCTCGCTGATCCTGCCGACGATGTTCCAGGAGATCGTCAGCGGCCGCAAGGACGTCGCCGCCGCCTCCGACGACGCCGCCAAGAAGATGGACGCGGCGTTCGCCGACGCGGGCTGACGATGACGGCGAACAGCACGGCGTACCAGGCGCCCCCCGCGACCGGCCCGGACGGCCCCCCTCCGCGCCCGCGCCGGCGCCGCCCGGCCTCCCCGGCCGGGCGGCCGGGGTGGACCCCCTGGCTCTATCTGCTGCCCGCGCTCGCCCTGCTGGGCGCGCTGCTGGTCTATCCCATCTACCAACTCGGCCTGATCTCCGTCCTGGAGTACACCCAGGCCCAGGTCAGCGGCGGCGAACCGGCCACCTTCCAGGGGCTGGGCAACTACGCGGAGCTCTTCGGCGACAGCCAGTTCTGGCAGGTGCTCCTCGCCACCGTGGTCTTCGCCGCCGCCTGTGTGCTGGCCACCCTCTTCACCGGCTGCGCCCTGGCCGTCCTGCTGACCCGGGTGCGGGCGGTGCCCCGGCTCGCCCTCACCCTGGCCGCGCTCGGCGCCTGGGCGACGCCCGCGATCACCGGCTCCACCGTCTGGGTGTTCCTCTTCGACGCGGACTTCGGCCCCGTCAACCGCGTCCTCGGACTCGGCGACCACTCCTGGACGTACGGGCGCTACAGCGCCTTCACGCTGGTGCTCCTCGAAGTGCTGTGGTGCTCGTTCCCGTTCGTGATGGTGACCGTGTACGCGGGCATCCGGGCGATCCCCTCCGAGGTGCTGGAGGCGGCCGCGCTGGACGGGGCCTCGCAGTGGCGGATCTGGCGCTCGGTCATGGCCCCGATGCTGCGGCCGATCCTGGTCGTCGTCACCATCCAGTCGGTGATCTGGGACTTCAAGGTCTTCACCCAGATCTACGTGATGACGAACGGCGGCGGCATCGCCGGCCAGAACCTGGTGCTCAACGTGTACGCGTACCAGAAGGCGTTCGCGTCCTCGCAGTACTCCCTCGGCTCGGCGATCGGCGTCGTGATGCTGGTGATCCTGCTGGCCGTCACGCTGGTGTACCTGCGCCTGATGCGGCGTCAGGGGGAGGCGCTGTGAAGATGCCCGAAGCCCTGCGGGTGCGCAGGCCCGGCCGGCTGGCCGCCGAGGCCGCCGCGCTCCTGATCGCCGCCCTCGTCGCCTTCCCGCTCTACTGGATGGTGCTCTCGGCCCTCAAACCGGCCGGCGAGGTCCAGTCCGCCCACCCCAGGCCGTGGACGCTCTCCCCGTCCCTGGACTCCTTCCGCCGGGTCTTCCAGCAGGAGGAGTTCGGCCGCTACTTCCTCAACAGCCTGATCGTCGCCGGCACGGTCGTCGTCGCCTCCGCGGTGATCGCCTTCCTCGCGGCGACGGCGGTGACCCGGTTCCGATTCCGCTTCCGGACCACGCTGCTCATCATGTTCCTGATCGCGCAGATGGTGCCGGTCGAGGCGCTGACCATCCCGCTGTTCTTCCTGATGCGGGACCTCGGCCAGCTGAACACCCTCGGCTCGCTGATCCTGCCCCATCTGGCGCTCTCGCTGCCCTTCGCGATCTGGATGCTGCGCGGATTCGTCGCGGCCGTCCCGGAGGCGCTGGAGGAGGCGGCGTACATCGACGGGGCGAGCCGCACCCGCTTCCTGTGGCAGATCCTCTTCCCCCTGGTTCTGCCCGGACTGGTGGCGACGAGCGTCTTCTCGTTCATCTCCACCTGGAACGACTTCCTCTTCGCGAAGTCGTTCATCATCAGCGACACCTCTCGGTCGACGTTGCCGATGGCGTTGCTGGTCTTCTTCAAACCCGATGAGAACGACTGGGGCGGGATCATGGCAGCCTCGACGGTGATGACCGTCCCCGTGCTGGTCTTCTTCGTACTCGTACAGCGACGCCTGGTCTCCGGACTGGGCGGAGCGGTTAAGGACTGACATGGTGCATCCGATCCCGGCGCCCCTGAGCGCCGCCTACCCCGCCGGCACGGCCGGATTCGTCCTGGACCGGGACACCGTGCTCGACGCGCCGGAGGGCACCGGGGGCGTCGCCTCGCTGCTGCGCTCCACCATCGGCGCCGCCACCGGGCTGCCCCTCGCCCCCGGCACCTCCGGCCCCGCCGTCCGGCTCCGCCTCGACGCGGACACCGCCGGGACCCTGGGCGAGGAGGGCTACCGCCTCGCGGCGGACCCGGACGGCGTCACGCTGACCGCCGCCGCCCCCGCCGGGCTGCACTGGGGCGTCCAGACGCTCCGCCAGCTGCTCGGCCCGGACGCCTTCCGGCGCGCCCCGGTGGACCCGGACCGGGTCTGGACGGTCCCGGCCTGCACGATCGAGGACCGCCCCCGCTTCGGCTGGCGCGGCCTCATGCTCGACGTGGCCCGGCACTTCATGCCCAAGACCGACGTCCTGCGCTACCTCGACCTGATGGCCGCCCACAAGCTCAACGTCTTCCACTTCCACCTCAGCGACGACCAGGGCTGGCGCGTCGAGATCAAGCGCCACCCCCGGCTGACCGAGGTCGGCGCCTGGCGGGCCCGCACCAAGTACGGCCACCGCGCCTCCGAGCTGTGGGACGAGACCCCGTACGGCGGCTTCTACACCCAGGACGACATCCGCGAGATCGTCGCCTACGCCGCCGCCCGGCACATCCGGGTGGTGCCCGAGATCGACATCCCCGGCCACTCGCAGGCCGCCATCACCGCCTACCCGGAGCTGGGCAACACCGATGTGATCGACACCTCGGCGCTGACCGTCTGGGACGACTGGGGCGTCACTCCGAACGTGCTCGCCCCCACGGACACCGTCCTGCGCTTCTACGAGGGCGTCTTCGAGGAACTGCTGGAGCTGTTCCCGGCGGACGTCTCGCCGTTCGTCCACGTCGGCGGCGACGAGTGCCCCAAGGACCAGTGGAAGCAGTCCCCGACCGCGCAGGCGCGCATCGAGGAGCTCGGCCTCGCCGACGAGAACGAGCTCCAGTCCTGGATCATCCGGCACTTCGACGCCTGGCTGACCGCGCGAGGCCGCCGCCTCATCGGCTGGGACGAGATCCTGGAGGGCGGTCTCGCCGAGGGCGCCGCCGTCTCCTCGTGGCGCGGCTACCGGGGCGGGGTCGCCGCCGCGGAGGCCGGGCACGACGTGGTGATGTGCCCGGAGCAGCAGGTCTATCTGGACCACCGTCAGCACGGCGGCCCCGACGAGCCGATGCCCATCGGCTACGTCCGCACGCTGGAGGACGTCTACCGCTTCGAACCGGTTCCGCCGACGCTGTCGCCCGAGGCGGCCCGGCACGTCCTGGGCACCCAGGCCAATGTGTGGACCGAGGTCATGCAGAACCGCTCCCGCGTCGACTACCAGGTCTTCCCGCGCCTGGCGGCCTTCGCCGAGGTGGCCTGGTCGGCCCTGCCCGCCCCGGACGAACGGGACTTCGCGGAGTTCGAGCGCCGGATGGCCGGGCATTATGCGCGCCTGGACGCGCTGGGGGTCGAGTACCGGCCGCCGGCCGGGCCGCTGCCGTGGCAGAAGCGCCCCGGGATCGTCGGCCGCCCGATCGAGGGAGCACCCCCGAACGTGTGAGTCCGCCCGCACTCCGGTTGCCGCCGCCCCCGTCCTCACGACGCGGGCGGCGGTGCCGTTTCCGGCGTGACCGCCGCCCGCGCGGGGCCCCGCGCACCGGTCGGCACATGTCCCCGTATAAGTTGTACAAGACCGCCCAGGAGTGGCAATTCACCATCCGCTCCGAATCTGGGTGAAAGCGGACCATCCCCCTGGTCAGGGACGGATGCTCCCTTCGTGGACCCTCGCGTCGGCCCGGTCCGAAGATGTGCCAGAGTTGCCACGTCCGGGCTTCGAGCACGTACCGTACGGCGAAACAGGCGGGACAGCCGGGACACCGGGAAGGGGCAGCTGGGTTGACCATGCACGCACCGCAGGCGACGCAGTCCGTCATGCTGCCTGCCTCGTTGGACGAGGCCGTGGCGGCCCTCGGCGCCATGCCCGCGGCCGTCCCCGTGGCAGGCGGAACGGACCTGATGGCCGCCGTCAACAAGGGGCTCCTGCGCCCCTCCGGGCTCGTCGGCCTCGGCCGGATCAGCGAGCTGCGCGGCTGGCACTACCAGGACGGCCACGCCCTGCTGGGCGCCGGTCTCACCCACGCACGCATGGGACGGCCCGATTTCGCCGCCCTCATCCCCGCGCTCGCCGCCTCCGCGCGCGCCGCGGGCCCCCCGCAGATCCGCAACGCCGGCACGCTCGGCGGCAACATCGCCACCGCGGCCCCGACCGGCGACGCCCTGCCCGTGCTCGCCGCCCTGGAGGCCGAGCTGGTCATCGCCGGCCCCGGCGGCGCCCGCCGCGAGATCCCGGTCTCCCATCTGCTGGCCGGCCGCGAGATGCTCCAGCCCGCCGAGCTGATCGGCTTCGTCCGGGTGCCGCTCCTGCACGCCCCGCAGGTCTTCCTCAAGGCCACCGGCCGCACCGGCCCCGGCCGTGCCACCGCCTCCGTCGCGATCGTCCTCGACCCGGCCCGGCGCGGGGTGCGCTGCGCGGTCGGCGCCATCGCGCCGATGCCGCTGCGTCCGCTGGAGGCGGAACGCTGGATCGCCTCGCTGATCGACTGGGACGGCGAACGGGCCCTGGCCGCCGACGCGCTGGCCGCCTTCGGCGAGTACGTCGCCGCGGCCTGCATCCCGGACCAGGCGCCGCCCGCCGACGGGGGAGAGGCACCACCCCTGCCCCCGGCCGTACTGCACCTGCGGCGCACCGTCGCCGCACTGGCCCGACGCGCGCTGGGGAGGGCACTGTCGTGAGCAACGAGGACCGCGCCGCACAGGGGCACGGGGGCTGGGAGCCGACCGCGCACGGCGAGTACGACGCCGACGCGACCGCGTTCGTCCAGCTGCCGCCCGAGGACCTGGCGAACATTCCGCTGGCCGCGCCCGGCCAGGGCTACGTGCCGCCGATGATCCTGCCGCTGACCCCCGCGCCCGGCGTCGACCCGGCCACCGGCGGCTGGCCCGCCCCGCAGCCGGAGCCCGGCACCGGGCCCGCGCCCGCCCCGGTGCACTGGCCCGACCCGAACCAGCAGAACCAGCAGCCCGCGTACGGCTACCCGCAGCCCGCGCGGGAGCCCGAGCGTTACGCCGACGACCCCGGCGCCACCGCCCACTGGAACTTCGCCGAGGCCGGCGGACCGGCCGAGCCCGCCGGCCACACCGGCCAGTGGACGATCCCGGTCGCGAACGGGGACCTCCCCGAGGAGTCCGGGGAGTTCTCGGCCTCCGCCCTGGCCGCCGGCTGGTACGCGGACCGCACCCCGCCGGCCACCCTGCCCGGCGGCGCCCCCGCCCCGTGGGCCACGCAGCCCGAACCGGAACCGGAGCCCGCGCCCGCCCCGGCCGACGACCCCGCCGCCGAGGCGGAGGCCGCCCCCGCCGAGGCGGAGAGCACCGCGGCGGACGGCCAGGCACCGGAGCAGGCGACCGCGCCCGCCCCCACCGGGCCCGCGCCCGCCGACGAGGAGCCCCCCGCACCGGAGCGGCCGCGGACCGAGGACGCCGACCGGACCGCCGAAGAGCCCGCGCCGGAGGCCGGGGCCGAGCCGGAGACCGACGCCGCCCCCGAGGCGGCCGCGCTCCCGGAGACGGACACCGCCCCGGCACCGGACGCCCCCGCCCCCGTACCGGACGCCCCCGCCCCCGTACCGGCCGATCTGCCCAGCGAGCACCCGGCCGTCTCCTACGTCCTCCACGTCAACGGCGCCGACCGGCCGGTCACCGACGCCTGGATCGGCGAGTCGCTGCTCTACGTGCTGCGCGAGCGCCTCGGCCTCGCCGGGGCGAAGGACGGCTGCTCCCAGGGCGAGTGCGGGGCCTGCAACGTCCAGGTCGACGGGCGCCTCGTCGCCTCCTGCCTGGTCCCCGCGGCCACCGCCGAGGGCAGCGAGGTCCGCACCGTCGAGGGCCTCGCCGTCGACGGCGAACCCTCCGACGTCCAGCGGGCGCTGGCCGCGTGCGGGGCCGTCCAGTGCGGCTTCTGCATCCCCGGCATGGCCATGACCGTCCACGACCTGCTGGAGGGCAACCACGCCCCCAGCGAGCTGGAGACCCGCCAGGCGCTCTGCGGCAACCTCTGCCGCTGCTCCGGCTACCGGGGCGTCCTCGACGCCGTCAACGAGGTCATCGCCGGCCGCGAGGCCGCGGCCGAGGCGGCCGCCGCACAGGAGGCCGCCGGTCAGGACGAGGCCCGCATCCCGCACCAGGCGCCACCCGGCGCGGGTAGTGTGCAGGCCCATCTCCAGGACGGAGGCATGGCGTGAGCAACGACGCGGCCACCGCGGCGGGCGCGACCCACACGGCGATCAGCATCCCGGCACTGGACGGTGCCGGAGGCCCCGCCCCCGAACGCCCCCGGCTCGGCATCGGCGCCTCGCTGCCGCACGCCGACGCCCGCCCCAAGACCGAGGGCACCTTCCCGTACGCCGCCGACCTGTGGGCCGAGGGACTGCTCTGGGCGGCCGTGCTGCGCTCCCCGCACCCGCACGCCCGCATCCTGTCCGTGGACACCTCCGGCGCCCTGCGGATGCCCGGGGTGCGCGCCGTCGTCACGCACGAGGACGTCCCCGGCGACGGCTCCTACGGGCGCCGCGTCGCCGACCGCCCGGTCTTCGCCTCCGACCTCGTCCGCCACCACGGCGAGCCGATCGCCGCGGTCGCCGCCGACCACCCCGACACCGCCCGGCTGGCCGCCGCCGCGATCGCCGTCGAGTACGAGGTGCTGGAACCGGTCACCGACCCGGAGAAGGCGTTCGCCGCCGAGCCGCTGCACCCCGACGGCAATCTGATCCGCCACATCCCGCTGCGCTACGGCGACCCGGAGGCCACCGGCGAGGTCGTCGTCGAGGGGCTGTACCGGATCGGCCGCCAGGACCCCGCGCCCATCGGCGCCGAGGCCGGGCTCGCCGTGCCCCGCCCCGACGGCGGCGTGGAGATCTACACCGCCTCCACCGACCCGCACACCGACCGGGACCTGGCCGCCGCCTGCTTCGGCCTCGAACCGGACCGGGTGAAGATCGTCGTCACCGGGGTGCCCGGCGCGACCGGCGACCGCGAGGACCCCGGCTTCCAGCTCCCGCTCGGGCTGCTCGCCCTGCGCACCGGCTGCCCGGTCAAACTGGCCGCCACCCGTGAGGAGTCCTTCCTCGGCCACGCCCACCGCCACCCCACCCTGCTGCGCTACCGCCACCACGCGGACGCCGAGGGCCGGCTCGTCAAGGTCGAGGCCCAGATCCTGCTGGACGCGGGCGCCTACGCGGACGCCTCCTCGGAGTCCCTGGCCGCCGCCGTCGCCTTCGCCTGCGGTCCGTACGTCGTCCCGCACGCCTTCATCGAGGGCTGGGCCGTCCGGACGAACAACCCGCCCTCCGGCCATGTCCGGGGCGAGGGCGCGATGCAGGTCTGCGCCGCCTACGAGGGCCAGATGGACAAGCTCGCGGCCAAGCTGGGCATCGACCCGGCCGAGCTGCGGCTGCGCAACGTCCTGGCCACCGGCGACATCCTGCCCACCGGCCAGACGGTCACCTGCCCGGCCCCCGTCGCCGAACTGCTGCGCGCCGTGAGCGAGGCCCCGCTGCCCGCGCTCCCCAAGGACTCCCCGGAGGACGACTGGCTGCTGCCCGGCGGACCCGAGGGCGCGGGCGAACCCGGCGCCGTGCGGCGCGGCGTCGGCTACGCGCTGGGCATGGTCCACATGCTCGGGGCCGAGGGCGCCGACGAGGTCTCCACCGCCACGGTCCGGGTCCACGACGGCGTCGCCACGGTCATCTGCGCCGCCGTCGAGACCGGACAGGGCTTCTCCACCCTGGCCCGCCAGGTGGTCCAGGAGACCCTGGGCATCGAGGAGGTGCACGTCGCCTCCGTCGACACCGACCAGCCCCCGGCCGGCCCGGCGACGCACGGCCGCCACACCTGGGTCTCCGCCGGAGCGGTCGAACGCGCCGCGAAGATGGTCCGCACCCAGCTGCTCCAGCCGCTGGCCCACAAGTTCGGCATGTCCACCGAACTGCTCCAGATCGCCGACGGCAAGATCACCTCGTACGACGGGGTGCTCTCGACCACCGTCACCGAGGCGATGGACGGCAAGGAGCTCTGGGCCACCGCCCAGTGCCGCCCGCACCCCACCGAACCGCTGGACGAGTCCGGCCAGGGCGACGCCTTCGTCGGCCTGGCGTTCTGCGCGGTCCGCGCGGTCGTGGACGTCGACGTCGAGATCGGCTCCGTCCGGGTCGTCGAGATGGCCCTGGCCCAGGACGTCGGGCGGGTCCTCAACCCCGCCCAGCTGGCCGCCCGCATCGAGGCCGGCGTCACCCAGGGCATCGGCGCGGCGCTGACGGAGAACCTGCGCACCGCCCGCGGTCTGGTCCGCCACCCGGACCTCACGGGCTACGCGCTGCCGACCTCCCTGGACGTCCCCGAGATCCGCATCGTCAAGCTGGTCGAGGAACGCGACGTGGTCGCCCCCTTCGGCGCCAAACCCGCCTCCGCCGTCCCCGTCGTCACCTCGCCCGCGGCGGTCGCGGCGGCCGTCCGCGCCGCCACCGGCCGCCCGGTCAACCGCCTCCCGATCCGCCCGCAGGCGGCGGTCGCGACGCCCAAGGCGTGACCGGCCGCACACCACCGCCCTCCTGGTCGCGGCGGTGTGCGGCAATCATGGGGGTATGCACACCCGCGCAACGGACGGTCCGGGCCACGGCGCGACCCTGGCCCAGCTCCTCGCCCTGATCTCCGCCGGAACCCTCGACGTCGTCGCCGCCCCGCTCGGCACGGCGGTGCCCGTCCTCGACGTGGTGCTGCACGACGCCGGCGAGGACCGGGACGACGAGGCGTGGGCGGCCGCCGGACTGGTCCTGCTCGCCGTCGGCGTCGACGCCGGCACGGCCGAGGCGGCCGACGTGCTGCGCGCCGCCGACCGGGCCGGCGCGGCCGCCCTGATCGTCCGGCGCGGCGGCCGGGGCCCCCGGGCGTCCCTGGTGGAGGCCGCCGAGCGGGGACGCACGGCGCTGCTGACCCTGCGGCCAGGACAGGGCTGGACCGAGGCGCTGGGCCAACTGCGCACGGCCCTGGTGCACAGCGTCCCGGACCGGTCCGCCGACGCGGCCGGGGTGGCCGGACTGCGGCTCGGCGATCTGCCGGGCCTGGCCAACACCGTGGCGGATCTCGTCGGGGGAGCGATCACGATCGAGGACCCGCAGTCCCGGGTGCTGGCGTACTCCCGCATGGACCACGAACCCGACCCGATGCGCCGGCTGACGATCCTCGGCCAGGAGGTGCCCCGCTGGCGGGTCGTCGAACTCCGCGAGAGCGGCTTCTTCCGGACCCTGTGGAACACCGACGACGTGGTGCGGCTGCCCGCCGACGACCGCTACGCCGAGCGGCTGGCCGTCGCGGTGCGGCACGGCTCCGAGGTCCTCGGCTCGATCTGGGCCGCCGCCGACGGACGGCCCCTGGCCGGGGACGCGGCGGCCGCGCTGCGCACGGCGGCTCGCGCCGCCGTCCCGCACCTGTCGCACCACCGGACCTGGGGCCGGGCCGCGGCCCGGGCGCGCGAGGGAGCCGTGCACGCGCTGCTGGCGGGCGGCGACCGGGCGGCGCACGACGTCGGGATCCTCCCGGACCGGCCGTACGCGGTCATGGTGGCCGAGGCGCACCTCGCGCCGCCCGGCCCGGGGACCGCCCCCGACGGCCTCGGGGACCGGGTCCTGGACGTCCTCGCGCTCCAGGCCGCCGCCTACCGCCCCGGCTGTGTGACCGCGCGCTCGGGACGGCGGCTGTACGTGCTGGTGCCGGCCGCGGACGGCGAGACGGACCCCGCGCGCACCCTGCTCACGACGGCCCGCGCGGTGCCGCGCGGCGCGGTCCTCGCCGGGGCCGGTCCGGTGGTGGCGGACCTCGCGGAGCTGCCCGCCTCCCGCGAGGCGGCGGAGCTGGTGGTGCGGGTGCTGCGCGAGCGCGCCGGGGAGCGGCCGGGCGGCGGATCGGCGGTCGCCTCGTACGCGGAGGTGGCGGCCGAGGCGGCGGTGCTGCGGCTGCTCGACCGGGTGGAGCCCCTGTGGGACGCGGTGCCGGGGCCGGTGCACGCGATGCTGGCGCACGACGCCGCGCACGGCTCCTCGTTCGGCGACTCCGTCGCGGCCTACCTCGACGCCTTCGGCGACACGGCCGGGGCCGCCCGACGGCTCAACGTGCACCCCAACACGCTGCGGTACCGGCTGCGCCGGGCCCGTGAGCTGTTCGGCGTGGACCTCTCCGACCCGGCCCTGCGGCTCCTGGCCGACCTGGGGCTGCGCCTGGCCCGCCGCACCGGCTGAAGGGCCCGGCCGGCACCCCGTTCAAGATCATTCGGTTGTGAGGAACGACAACCCAACCGGTCCGGACTGGTCGCTGCCGACGAAGACAGGCCGGGCACCGCGCACCGAAGCTGAGCACATCGCCCCGCGCCCCGACGCGTGCGGGGCGGAGCGACCCGGCAGGTAGGAGTGTGGTTCAGGTGATGTCCTCTTCGGTCTCCCCGCGCGAGCGCGCACGGGAGGCGGCCCTCTCCCGCGCGGTCGAGGAGGGGCTGCTCGGCCCCGGCGCACCGCTCGTCGGCCTGCTCGACGTCGACGGCGTCCTGGCCGCCGTCGACGCGCTGAACGAGGCCTTCGCGGGCCCGGCCACCGTCCAGCACACCTTCGCCGCCAAGGCCTGCGGACTGGTGCCGGTCCTGCGGCTGCTCGCCGAGGCCGGCATGGGCTGCGAGGTGGCCTCCCCGGGCGAGCTGGAGCAGGCGCTCGCCGCCGGTTTCACCCCGGACCGGCTGGTCTTCGACAGCCCCGCGAAGACCGTCGAGGAGCTGGAGTTCGCCCTGGAGCACGGCATCGCGATCAACCTGGACAACTTCCAGGAACTGGAGCGCGTCGACCGTCTGCTGGCCGGCCGTGAGCCGTCCGGCCCCATCGGTCTGCGGATCAACCCCCAGGTCGGCGCCGGTGCCATCGGGGCGATGAGCACGGCCACGGCGACGAGCAAGTTCGGCGTCGCGCTGCGCGACCCCGGGGCCGTGGACGCCGTGATCGACGCCTTCGTACGGCACAGGTGGCTGAACCGGCTGCACGCCCACGTCGGCTCCCAGGGCTGCCCGCTGCCGCTGATCGCCCGGGGCATCGGCGCCGCGTACGACCTCGCCGAGCGCGTCAACGGCCGGCTGGGGTACGCCCGTATCACCGGTCTGGACATCGGCGGCGGGCTGCCGGTCAACTTCGACGACGAGGACGACCGCCCCACCTACGCCGACTACGTTGCCGCGCTGCGGGCCGCCGTCCCCGGGCTCTTCGACGGCCGCTACACCCTCGTCACCGAGTTCGGCCGCTCCCTGCTGGCGAAGAGCGGCACCGTCGCCTCGGTCGTCGAGTACACCAAGTCGGCCGGCGGCCGGCGGATCGCCGTCACCCACGCCGGGGCCCAGGTGGCGACCCGCACCGTGTTCATGCCCGAGGCCTGGCCCCTGCGCGTCGGTGTCCTCGACGCCGCGGGCCGCCCCAAGCACGGCCCCACCGAGATCGTCGACATCGCGGGCCCCTGCTGCTTCGCCGGGGACCTGACCGCGACCGCCCGCGAACTCCCGGTCATCGAACCGGGGGACGTGGTCGCGCTGTACGACACCGGGGCGTACTACTTCTCGTCGCACTTCTCATACAATTCCCTGCCCAGGCCCGCTGTGTACGGTTATCGCGCGGATTCGGCCGGACAGATCCGTCTCGCCCTGATCCGCGCCGCCCAGAGCGTGCGCGAGGTCGTCGAGGAGAGCGGACTCTCCCAGGTGGACTCCCTGGTGGCGCTGTGCGCGGACGGCGCGGAGCACGGAACGACGAAGGAGGTGGCGGAGTGACGCGCGTCCTCATATCCGCCGATATGGAAGGAGCGACGGGAACGGTCTCGCCCGCCGACGTCGCCGCGGGAACCCCGCGCTACGAGCGGTTCCGCCGGCTGCTCACCGGGGACGTCAACGCCGCCGTCGCCGGGTTCGCCGAGGCGGGCGCCGACGAGATCGTCGTCAACGACGCGCACTGCGGCATGGACAACGTCCTCATCGAGGAACTCGACCCGCGCGCGGTGCTGATCGTCGGCCGGCAGAAGCCCCTCGGCATGCTGGAGGGCCTGGAGGAGGGCGTCGACGCGGTGGCCTTCGTCGGCTACCACACCGGCGCCGGCGAGGACGGCGTGCTCGCCCACACCTACCTCTCCCACAGCATCACCGGCGTCCGCATCGACGGCGACCCCGTCGGCGAGGGCGGGTTCAACGCCCTGGTCGCCGCCGAGGCCGGCGTCCCGGTCGTCCTCGTCACCGGCGACGACCTCACCTGTCGCGAGGCATCCGGCTACGCCCCCGGCTGTCGGACCGTCGCCGTCAAGAAGGCGATCTCCCGGCACGCCGCCGTCTGCCGCACCCCGTCCGTCACCGCGGCCGACATCCGCCGCGAGGCCGCCGCCGCACTGGCCTCGCCCCCGCCCCGCCCCGCCCGGCGACCCGCGCCGCACGTGGTGGAGGTCGACGTGGACAGTCCCCACCTCGCGGACCGCGCGTGCGCACTGTCCGGAGTCGAACGGTCCGGCTCCCGCACCGTCCGCGTCGCCACCCCCGACGCCATGACGGCCCTGCGCCGCTTCCGCGCCCTCAGCTGGGTGATCGGCGGCGGTCGCGAGGGCGACTGGACCTGATCAGGCGTTTCCCCCCCCCGGCGGCCCGGACCCCCTTCCCGGGCCGCCGCCCTCCCGGCGGCACCCCCCGAGCGGTTCCCCTGCCCGCGCCCCGCCGCCCCCTCCCCGTCGTCGCCCCGTGACTGGAGCTGCCATGTCCTCTTCCGTACCGCAGAAGGAACCGCTGAGCCCGCAACCGCCGCTCAGCCGCTCGCTGCGCAACCGCCACATGTCGATGATCGCGATCGGCGGCGCGATCGGCGCCGGACTGTTCGTGGGCAGCGGCTCGGTCATCAAGACCGCGGGTCCGGCGGCGATCGTCTCCTACTGCCTGGCCGGCGCGCTCGTGCTGTGCACCATGCGGATGCTCGGCGAGATGGTCGTGGCCAAGCCGTCCGCCGGTTCCTTCGCCGACTACGCCCGCACCGCGATCGGCCCCTGGGCGGGCTTCACCATCGGCTGGCTGTACTGGTACTACTACGTGATCATCGTGGCCGTGGAGGCCGTCGCGGGAGCGGCGATCCTGCACGCCTGGCTCGATCTGCCCCTCTGGGTCCTCGCCATGGGCCTGATGGTCGTGATGACCGCGACCAATCTGCTCTCCGTGAAGTCCTTCGGCGAGTTCGAGTTCTGGTTCTCCTCGGTCAAGGTCGCCGCGATCGTGGCGTTCCTGATCGTCGGCGGACTGTACGTTTTCGGCGCCTGGCCGGGCGCCTCCTTCGACTTCTCCAACCTGACCGCGCACGGCGGCTTCGCCCCCAACGGGTTCACCGCGATCTTCTCCGCGATCGTCGTGGTCATCTTCGCCTTCGGCGGGGCCGAGATCGTCACCATCGCCGCCGCCGAGAGCAAGGAGCCCGAACGCTCGGTGGCACGTGCCACCACCGGGATCATCTGGCGGATCATCCTCTTCTACGTCGGCTCCATCGTGCTGGTCGTCACCATCGTGCCGTGGGACAGCGCCAAGGTCCTGGCCAGCCCGTACGTCGCCGCCTGGAAGATCATCGGGCTGCCGGGCGCGGGCGTCGTGATGGACATCGTGATCCTCACGGCCGTCCTGAGCGTGCTCAACTCCTCGGTCTACGTCTCCTCCCGGATGCTGCGCGCCCTGGCCACCCACGGCGACGCCCCCACCTGGCTGGTGGCGACCAACAAGCGCCAGGTCCCGGCCCGCGCGATCCTCGCCGGAACCGTGGTGGGCTGGATCTCGGTGCTGCTGGCCTATCTCTCCCCGGACACCGTCTTCACCTATCTGGTGAACTCCTCGGGCGCGATCGCCATCTTCATGTACCTGATGATCGGCGTCTCCCAGCTGCGCATGCGGCGGAGGCTGGAGCGCGAGGCGCCCGAGCGGCTGACCCTGCGCATGTGGCTCTTCCCGTATCTGACCTGGGTGGTCATGGCCGGATTCGCGGCGGTGCTGGTGGCCATGGCCGTCATCGCCGACCAGCGCACCCAGCTCTTCACCAGCCTCGGCAGCCTGGCCGTCGTCCTCATCGCGTACGCGGTGCGCAGGGCGCGCGGCACCCGGCCCGAGCCTGCCGCCCAGAGCCGCGAGGCGGATCCGGTCGCTCAGTCCTGACCTGCGAGAACGACGAACCGCCCGCCCCGGGTGCCGGGAGCGGGCGGTTCGTCCGTGGAGACCGTGACCGGATTCGAACCGGTGTAACTCGAGTTGCAGTCGAGCCCCTGAGCCTCTCGGGCACACGGTCCTGCGCTGGTGCGATGCCCCGACGTTAGGCCCGCGGCGGGCGGGGGCTCAAGGGTGCGGGCCGCCGTGCCATACGACTGACACACGCCGTTCATGTCCGGCCCGGTGGTCCTACGACCAAGGGCGGAGAACGGAGGCGACCCGCGACAGGGCCCACACACGTTTTAGGCCCTTACTCTTGAGCGCATGACCGTCCTGGAACCCCGTGACGCCGACGTCGCGCCGCAGCTCGAAGACTCCGCAGCACCTCCCGGGGCGGCCGAAGGGGTTCTCGGGCGGACCTACCGGGCGCTCAGCGTCGGCATCGTCTCGGTGGTCTTCCTGATCGCCTTCGAGGCGACCGCCGTGGGGACCGCGATGCCGGTCGCCGCCCGGGAGCTGGACGGCATCCCGCTGTACGCGTTCGCCTTCTCCGCGTACTTCACCACCAGCCTGTTCGCCATGGTGCTCTCCGGCCAGTGGGCCGACCGGCGCGGACCGCTCGCCCCGCTGGCCACCGGCATCAGCGCCTTCGGCGCGGGGCTCCTGCTGTCCGGGACGGCGGGGAGCATGTGGCTCTTCATCGCCGGGCGTGCGGTCCAGGGGCTGGGCGGCGGGCTGGTGATCGTCGCGCTGTACGTGGTGATCAGCCGGGCCTATCCGGAGCACCTGCGCCCGTCGATCATGGCCGCCTTCGCCGCGAGCTGGGTGATCCCGTCGGTCGTGGGGCCGCTGGCCTCCGGAAGCGTGACCGAGCACCTGGGCTGGCGCTGGGTCTTCGTCGGCATCCCCGTGCTGGTCGTCTTCCCGCTGGCGCTCGCGCTGCCCGCGATCCGGCGCAGGGCCTCGGGGCCGGCGGACCCGGAGGCGCCGGTGGAACCGTACGACCGCCGGCGCATCGTGCTCGCGCTGGGCATCTCGCTGGGCGCCGGACTGCTCCAGTACGCCGGGCAGGAGCGGAACTGGCTCTCCCTGCTGCCGGCCGCCGCCGGAATCGCCCTGCTCGTCCCCGCGATCCGCGGCCTGCTGCCCCCGGGCACCGGACGCGCGGCCCGCGGACTGCCCGCCGTCGTGCTGCTGCGCGGGGTGGCGGCCGGTTCGTTCATCGCCGCCGAATCGTTCGTCCCGCTGATGCTCGTCACCGAGCGCGGCCTCTCCCCGACCCTGGCCGGCCTCTCCCTCGCCGCGGGCGGCGGCACCTGGGCCCTGGGTTCGTACGTCCAGTCCCGCCCCCGCCTCGAACCGCACCGCGAACGGCTGATGGTCGGCGGCATGGTCCTCGTCGCCGCGGCGATAGCCGCCGCCCCGGCGGTGCTCATCCACGCGGTCCCCGTCTGGACCGTCGCCGTCGCCTGGGCCTTCGGCTGCTTCGGCATGGGCATGGTGATCGCCTCCACCAGCGTCCTCCTCCTCAAGCTCTCCGCCCCCGAGGAGGCCGGCGCCAACTCCGCCGCCCTCCAGATCTCCGACGGCCTCGCCAACGTCCTCCTCCTCGCGGCCGGCGGTGCCGCCTTCGCGGCCCTCGGCGGGGGAGCGGTCGGCGCCGTCCACGACGCGGTGGAATCGACCGCCTCGGGCTCGCACCCGGGCGCGTTCGCGGTGGTCTTCCTCCCGATGGCCGTGGTGGCGCTGGCGGGGGCGTGGGTGGCGGGGCGGGTGCGGGCGATCTAGCTGGTACTAGTCTGGCCCCACCCGGTGGTACCGTTCTGGTATGGCCATGAACCTGCGTCTGCGCGACGACCAGACCGAAGCCCTCAAGCAGCGTGCCGAGCAGGAGGGCACAAGCATGCACGCCATACTGCTCCAGGCCGTGGACGACTACCTGGCCCGGACCGCTCAGCAGGCCATCGTTCGCAAGACCGCCAAGGAGCAGGCCGCCAAGTGGAGCGAGCTCATGGAGCGGCTCAAGTGAGCTGTGTCTATCTGAGCGCGGAGGACATCCTCGTCATCGCTGATCACGCCTGCCCGGACATGCAGATCGTCGTCCGCGACGCCGGGCTCCTGGAATCCGCCGCGCACCGGCCGTCGGCCGCCATGTTCGGCGAGGAGGCGTATCCCGACGTCGTCGACAAGGCGGCCGCGCTGCTTCAGTCGCTGGCGATCAACCATCCGCTCTTCGACGGGAACAAGCGCACCGCCTGGCTGTCGTGCGTGACGTTTCTGGCGATGAACGGGGTCGACCTCCGCCCTGATATCGACGCGGCGGAACGCCTGGTCATCGCGGTTGCCACGGGTGAGACGGACGAGGTGAAGGCCATCTCCCAGGGGCTGCGGGAGCTGGTCGTCGGCCCGGTGTGAGAGCCGTCGCACTTCCGTGCGGGGCGGTGCGGTCCGCGGTGGATCGGGGGCCGCCCCCCGGTAGGGTGGCCCGGTTGTCGTATCGCGTACGGGCCCTCCGGTCCGCGCGGACAGCGCCCCACGTACCCGAGAGACCCGAACCGGAGACCGTGACTACTACCGCCTCCCACCACCTCTCACCCGCCTTCCCCGGCCGCGCCCCCTGGGGCACGGCCGGCAAGCTGCGAGCCTGGCAGCAGGGCGCCATGGAGAAGTACATCCAGGAGCAGCCGCGCGACTTCCTCGCGGTCGCCACCCCCGGCGCGGGGAAGACCACCTTCGCGCTGACCCTCGCGTCGTGGCTGCTGCACCACCACGTCGTGCAGCAGGTCACCGTCGTCGCCCCGACCGAGCACCTGAAGAAGCAGTGGGCGGAGGCGGCGGCCCGCATAGGGATCAAGCTGGACCCCGAGTACAGCGCGGGCCCGCTGAGCAAGGAGTACCACGGCGTCGCCGTGACGTACGCGGGCGTCGGGGTCCGCCCCATGCTGCACCGCAACCGCTGCGAGCAGCGCAAGACGCTGGTGATCCTCGACGAGATCCACCACGCCGGCGACTCCAAGTCCTGGGGCGAGGCCTGCCAGGAGGCGTTCGACCCGGCGACCCGGCGGCTCGCGCTCACCGGCACGCCGTTCCGTTCGGACACCAACCCGATCCCGTTCGTCGTCTACGAGGAGGGCAACGACGGCATCCGCCGCTCCTCGGCCGACTACACCTACGGCTACGGGAACGCGCTCGCCGACGGCGTCGTCCGCCCGGTCATATTCCTCAGCTACAGCGGCAACATGCGCTGGCGCACCAAGGCCGGCGACGAGATCGCCGCCCGCCTCGGCGAGCCGATGACCAAGGACGCCATCGGCCAGGCCTGGCGCACCGCGCTGGCCCCCACCGGCGAGTGGATCCCCAATGTCCTCGCCGCCGCCGACAAGCGGCTCACCGAGGTCCGCAAGGGCATCCCCGACGCCGGCGGCCTCGTCATCGCGACCGACCAGGAGTCGGCGCGCGAGTACGCCAAGATCCTGAAGCGGGTCACCGGCGAGAAGGCCACCGTCGTCCTCTCCGACGAGAAGGCCGCCTCCAAGAAGATCGACAGGTTCAGCGAGGACGACTCCCGCTGGATGGTCGCGGTCCGCATGGTGTCGGAGGGCGTCGACGTGCCCCGCCTGGCCGTCGGCGTGTACGCCACCACCATCTCGACGCCCCTCTTCTTCGCCCAGGCCGTCGGCCGCTTCGTGCGCTCCCGCAGGCGCGGCGAGACCGCGTCCGTCTTCGTCCCCACCATCCCGATGCTGCTCGACTTCGCCAACGAGATGGAGGTCGAGCGCGACCACGTCCTCGACAAGCCCAAGAAGGGCAGCGACGAGGAGAATCCGTTCTCCGAGGAGGACAAGCTCCTCGCCGACGCGGAGCGGCTGGAGGACGAGGAGACCGAGGAGCAGCTGCCCTTCGAGGCGCTGGAGTCCGACGCCGTCTTCGACCGGGTGCTGTACGACGGTGCCGAGTTCGGCATGCAGGCCCACCCGGGCAGCGAGGAGGAGCAGGACTACCTCGGCATCCCCGGCCTCCTCGAACCCGACCAGGTGCAGCTGCTGCTCCAGAAGCGGCAGACCCGGCAGATCGCGCACAGCCGGCAGAAGCCCGCGGCCGAGGCCGACCTCCTGGAGAAGCCCGCCCACGAGCGGCCGGTCGTCACCCACAAACAACTGCTGGAGCTGCGCAAACAGCTCAACACGATGGTGTCCGCCTACACCCACCAGAGCGGCAAGCCGCACGGCGTCATCCACACCGAACTGCGCCGGGTATGCGGCGGACCGCCCAGCGCGGAGGCCACCGCCGGCCAGATCGAGCAGCGGATCAAGAAGGTCCAGGAGTGGGCCACCCGCATGCGGTGAGCGTGCGGGCGCGCACGCACCGGCCCGGTACGGGGACACGAGTCCGCGTACCGGGCCGGTTTCATGCCGGGGGTGCTACCAGGTGAACGACGACGACTGGACCGACGTCGCCACGCAGTACACGGTCGCGACCGTCGGGGACGAGGTCACGATCTTGAGCGTGTAGTTCGTGGCGCTCGCCGGGGGCGTCAGCACCGTGAGATTGGTGGTGTCGCCGGCCGCCAGGGTGCCGGAGCTGAGCTTCAGCGGCCCGAGGGTGATCGGGTTGGGGTAGGTCATCCCCGGGTTCGCCTTGGCGGAGAACTCGACGACGCCGCCCCCGGACTTGGCGACCCTGAGCGTCGCCGTGATGCTGTTCGGGTCGGCACTCGACCCGGACGGCATCGTGATCGCCGACGACGTCAGCTTGATGGACTTGGTCGTGCCGTTGTCGGCCGCGGTCAGCGTGGCCAGGCCACTGCCCCAGGAACCGCAGTCGAAGCTGGCCGTCGCCGTGGTCGGGGTCACCGCGAACGCCGTCGGTGAGGACAGCGAGAGCAGCGCGCCGACCGAACACGCCGCGCCCAGTGCCAGCGGCAGGTGTCTTCGGGCGGACCTACGGGTGGTGCCACGGATCGAAGAGATCGACATGACGGGTGGAACTCCTTCCGGTGTGAATTCCGCGTTGTCTTGGTCCGCCGCAGTCGGTGCATTCGGCGGACGTGCGGATCTGCCTGCCGGGCCCGGCATGTCGGGTGCAGTGAAACGGTGATCTTCGAAGAAGTCAACAGACATGAGGAAAACGCCTGGAGAAATGCTTTTCGGGCATTTCAGAAAGGATCAATCGGCCTTCTCTTGACTTCTCTGCACGTGCCCTCCTCAATGTGCGCAATCAATGGTCCATGAAAGGGTGTCAGGTGATCCGACGACGAAGACCCGGTGTGACCGGCCTGCTCGCGGCCTGCTTCGTACTGTCCCTGGGCTGCGCGGGCGCCGCGGCCTCACCGGTCTCGCCCGGCAGCGGCTCGGCCGCCGCCGGAACGGTGACGCCGACCGTCCACTGCACCCTGCCCGCGGGCCAGGGCGAGGCGACGGGACCGCAGGACATGACCGTGGAGCTGTCGCCGGCCGTCGTCGAACCGGGCGGCAAGGTGCACGCCAAGGTGACGCTCGGCCCGTCCCCGGCCACCAGCGGGCTGCCCCTGGAGGACGTGCCGACCATCCCCAGCCTGGACCTGGCGATGTCCGGCGGGGCCACCGGGACCGTCACCGTACGGGGGCCGGAGATCGCCCTGGACATCCCGTCCGGGGTGCCCATCGAGATCCCGCCGTACGAGGGCGACTTCCTGGTGCCCGCGGACGCCTCGGGCGACGTCTCGTTCGCACCCATCCGCACGCTCACGCAGACCAAGGTGCTCGGCTCGGTCTTCGAGACGCCCTGCGACGTGGTGTCCGGCGGCGACTCGTTCGGCAGCGTCACGGTGGAGGGCTCGGCGGCCGAACCCGCCACCCTGACCGCCCCGGCCGCCCCGGTGCGCCCGAGCACCGCGGTGAAGCTGGGCGGCTCCGGGTGGACCCCGGACGCCACCGCCGTGCCCTCGCTCTGCGCGGTCGGCGGGGGCGGCTGCGATCCGCTGAAGTTCACCGCGAACAGCCTGCGGATCGACTCCTACGGCACGCTCACCGGCACCGCGACGCTCGGCCCGTCCGGGGCCGTGCCGAACGGCTCCTACGAGGTGAAGGTCAACGACGGCACCAAGGAGGCCACCGCCCCCCTCACCGTCGAGGCCGTCGCGGCCGGCGACCGGGAGATGGCCCTGTCCCCGGACCGCGGACCGGTCGGCAGCGTGATCACCGTCAGCGGCCGGGGCTACAACCCGGACCGCTGGATCAACATCATCGGGCTCGACGCCTCGGGCACCGCGCTCGACGACAGCGCGGTCTACGTCAAGAGCGGCTCGGACGGCACCTGGTCCACGGAGTTCACCGTGATCTCCGACGCGGTCGCCGCCGTCCAGTCCGACGAGGGCAACGACCCCGCGACCGTCCGCACCGTCCCCTTCACCGTCACCACCGAGGGTGGCGGCGGGGACGGGGCCACCGCCGAACAGCGGCTGACCACCCAGGTCAGGGCCGGGACGCTGAGCATGAAGCAGGCGGGTGACACCGTCGACTTTGGCACCACCATCCTCGGCGACGGCACCGGCGACCAGCACGCCCGGCTCAACCGGATCGAGGTCGAGGACGCCCGCGGCGTCAACAGCGGCTGGTCCCTGACCGCCACCCTCACCGGGTTCACCGGCCCCGACGGGAGCACCATCCCGGCCGGAGCGGTGCGCTGGACCCCGGCCTGCACCGCGCAGGCCGGCAGCGTGGGCACCCCGGTGGCCGGAGCACCCACCGCCCTCGGGAGCGAGGCGGCGAGCCTCTGCCGGATGAACCCGGACGGATCGCGTCCGTTCACCGGCGGAACGTTCGACGCCGACGCCGATCTCGCCCTCACCGTTCCCGAATTCACCCGGCCCGGAGATTACAGCGCCACCCTCACCCTGACCCTGCTGTAAAGGGGATCGGGGGATATCCCGAAGGCGCCCGCCTGTTCCGTACGGCAATGGAGCAGGCGGGCGTCCCCCATTTCGCAGGCGGAACACTCGCATTCCGTTTTCCTGGGAGGAGTCATATGTTCGCGCACCGCAGATCCGCCGGAGGACGGGCCCGCCCGGCCTGGCGGCGGGCCGTCGCCCTGGGCGCCGGAGCCGTTCTCGTCTGGAGCGGGGGCGCCGTCGCCCTCGCCCCGCTCGCCCACGCGGGCACCATCACCCCGACCGTCCACTGCACCCTGCCCGCGGGCCAGGGCCAGGCGGACGGGCCGCAGCAGTTCGGCGTGGAACTGACCCCCGACGTCGTCGACCCCGGCGGCAAGGTCCACGCCAAGGTCACCCTCGGCCCCTCGCCCGCCACCAGCGGGCTCAGCCTCAGCGACGTGCCCACCACACCCAGCCTCGACCTCGCCATGTCCGGCGGCGCCACCGGCACGGTCACCGTCACCGGCCCCGAGGTCTCGCTCGACATCCCCTCCGGGAAGCCCATCGAGATCCCGCCGTACGAGGGCGACTTCCTGATCCCCGCCAACGCCAGCGGCCCCATCACCTTCACCCCGCTGCGCAACCTCACCCGCACCAAGGTGCTGGGCTCCACCTACGAGACGGCCTGCGTCGTCACCGCGAACGGCGGTTCCATCGGCACCGTGACCGCGGAGGGCAGCGCCGGGCAGCCGCCGACGCTGATCGCCCCGACCGCCCCGGTCCGCCCGTCCACCGCGGTCACCCTGTCCGGCAGCCGCTGGACGCCCGGCGGCACGCCCGTGGCCCAGCTCTGCGCGGCCGACGGCGGCGGCTGCGACGCCGCGAAGTTCGGCGCCTCCACCCTCGCCGTCAACGCGTCGGGCCAGTTGACCGGCAGCGCCACCCTCGCGGCGGCGGGCGCGGTGCCGAACGGCTCGTATCTGGTGAAGGTCGGCGACGGTACGAAGGAGGCCACCGCGCCCCTGACCGTCCAGGCCTTCGTGCCCGACGGGCCGCGCGCCATCGCCCTGTCCCGGGGCAGCGGACCGGTCGGCAGCGTGATCACCGTCAGCGGCAGCAACTACTACCAGGACCGCTGGATCAACACCGTCGCGCTCGACGCGGGCGGGGCCACCCTGGACGACACCGCCGTCTATGTGAAGAGCCGCCCCGACGGCACCTTCTCCGCCGAGTTCACCGTCTCCGACCCGGCGATCGCCGCGATCCAGGTCGACGAGGCCAACGACCCGGCGACCGTGCTGACCACGCCGTTCACCGTCACCGAGGCCGAGGCCACGCTCTCCGCCGGCACCGCCAAGGTGAAACCCGGCGGGACCATCGGCGTCTCCGGCGACGGCTGGCCCTCCGGCACCGCCCCCGCGGCCGCCCTCTGCGCGGCCGACGGCACCGGCTGCAACGCCGCCGGGATCAGCGGCTCCACCCTGCGGATCAACGCCGACGGCACCCTCTCCGGCACCGTCACCCCGGCCGGGTCCACCGCCCGGGGCGTCTACGCCCTGCGGGTCACCGCCGGCGTCTCCCAGGCCCTGACCCAGCTCACCGTCGCCCCCACCTTCGTCGTCCTCACCCCGGACTCCGGACCCAGGGGCACCGCGGTCACCGTCCTCGGCCAGGGCTTCGCCAAGGTGGCGACCGTGTCCATCGTCGGGCTGCGCGCCGACGGCTCGCAGACCTCCGACTCCGTACGCACCAAGGTCGTCGGCCTCGACGGGGCGTTCTCGCAGACCTTCACCGTCAACGCGGCCGACACCGTCGCCCTGCGGGTCCGTGAGGTCCTCGTCAACCCCCGTACCGAGACGGCCGCGTTCACCGTCCAGGACGGCTCCGTCCCGGCCGGTGCCTCCTTCGCCCTCTCACCGCCCGAAGGGCCGCCCGGCACCGTGGTCCAGGTGACCGGCCGGGGCTTCGCCCCCGTCGCCACCGTCTCCGTCACCGGGCGCACCGCCGACGGCAAGCAGACCTCCGACTCCTATGTCACCCGGGTCATCGGACTCGACGGCACCTTCGCCCTCAACTTCACCGTCCGCGACCCGGCGACGAAGGCGATCAGGGCCTGCGAGGTCCTCGTCAACGGAAAAACGGTCCAAAAAATGTTCACGGTGAGTTAACGCCGGTTCACGTCTGATACACAGAGCGTCGCGAGGGCGTCGGCCGACATGGACGCGCGTAGATGCGTCCGATTCGGTCGGCGCCCCGCTGACCGGCACTTATGCTCGTTCCCCACAAGCCGATTTCTCCGGACGCCCGGATTCTGGACGAGGTCTTCCGCTGAGCGGACTGGCTCGCTACTGTCCCAAAAAAGTGAACGCGCCGTGGCAGTGCCGCCGCGGAGCGCAGCCGGTGCCTTGGCCAGGCCGGCGGCCTCTCGATGCGTTGCCGCTGGGACCGGTGACGCAGCACATCATGGGAACCAGCCGCCGCCGCTCACCGAAGAGGAGAGGGCGTCGTGACCGCGGAGACCTCCCAGACGCTCGACCGGGGACTGCGTGTCCTCAAACTGCTCGCCGACACCGACCACGGTCTGACGGTCACCGAGTTGTCCAACAAACTCGGCGTCAACCGCACGGTGGTCTACCGTCTGCTCGCCACCCTGGAGCAGCACACCCTGATCCGCCGCGACCTCGGCGGCCGGGCCCGCGTGGGGCTCGGCGTGCTGCGCCTGGGCCGCCAGGTCCACCCGCTCGTCCGGGAGGCGGCGCTTCCCGCGCTGCGCTCGCTGGCCGAGGACATCGGGGCCACCGCCCATCTCACCCTGGTCGACGGCGCCGACGCGCTCGCGGTCGCGGTCGTCGAACCGACCTGGACGGACTACCACGTCGCCTACCGGGCCGGCTTCCGCCATCCGCTCGACCGGGGCGCCGCCGGCCGCGCGATCCTGGCCGCCCGGCAGAAGCCCGTCGGCGAGACCGCCTTCACCCTCACCCACGGGGAGCTGGAGGCCGGGGCCAGTGGCGCGGCCGCCGCGCTCATGGGGGTCACCGGGGTCGAGGGCAGCGTCGGTGTGGTGATGCTCGCCGACGCGGTTCCGGAGCGGGTGGGACCCCGCGTGATCGACGCGGCCCGCGAGGTGGCGGACGCCCTGCGCTGAGGGTTCCGTCCTCAATCTCCCCCATAGCCTCAAGGGCATGGGGGGACCCCCTCGACGGGCTTGTGTGTGCGGGTTCCCCGCAGGGCGCCTGATGTTCGGTGGGTGGGGGTCCGGGGTCCCTCCGGGGAGACTCCTCGAACGACGAACGTGCGGGCCCGACGCATACGTACCCGGGTCTGTGTTCGTCGTTCTGCGGGGACTCCCCTGCACGCCCCCGGACCCGGCCGTCGTGCGTCTGCGACAGCGTGATTCACCGGCGGAAAGACGCCGAACCGGCCGGGTGGGGGCGTGCAGGGGTGTCCCCGCAGGAAATGGCGTACGACCCGGCCCACCCCTCGTACCGGGGTGAACACGCCATTTCTGAGGAGTCACCCCGGAGGGACCCCGCCCCCACCCACCGGACACACGGCGCACCCACCCCAGGCGCCCCAGGGCGCCCCCGCACGCGGGCCGGTTAGATTGGGCGGGTGTCCACATCTCGTTCGCGCCCCCGCACCCTCGCCCTGTGCGCCCTGCCGGTCCTCGCCCTGTTCGGCGTGGCCGCCTTCGCGCCGCTGCCGTTCACGCTGGCGCAGCCGGGTACCACGGCGAACGTGCTGGGGGAGGACCACGGCACCCCGGTGATCAGCATCGAGGGCACGCCCACCCGGACCACCACGGGCCAGCTGCGGATGACCACGATCGTGGCGACCGGGCCGGACGCGAAGGTCGGCTTCGGGGATGTGCTGGACAGCTGGTTCCGTACGGACCGGGCGGTCATGCCGCACGACTCGGTGTACCCGAGCGGCGGCTCGGAGAAGGAGATCGAGCAGCACAACCTGGACGACATGGCGAAGTCGCAGGACGCGGCCGTGGACGCGGCGCTGAACTACCTGGGGCGCAAGCCCGGTTCGGTGGACGTCACCCTGCATCTGGCGGATGTGGGCGGTCCGAGCGCGGGGCTGTTCTTCGCGCTCGGCATCATCGACAAGCTCGACGGCGACGGTTCCGGCGGGGACCTCACGGGGGGCCGGACCATCGCCGGGACGGGCACCATTCAGGCGGACGGGGACGTCGGCGCGGTGGGTGGGGTGTCGCTCAAGACGCAGGCGGCCCGGCGGGACGGGGCGACCGTCTTCCTCGTACCGAAGGCCGAGTGCTCGGAGGCGAAGGCCGAGCTGCCCGAGGGGCTGCGGCTGATCCCGGTCACGACGCTGAAGGACGCGGTGTCCTCGCTGCGGGCCCTGGAGCACGGGGGGAAGGTCCCGGGCTGCTGAGGCCGGGGCCGCCGGCTCCCGGCCGGGACCGGACCGGGCGGCGGGGGTCAGACCAGGCGCGGCGCGCGGGTCCGGACGACCGGGGTGCGGGGGATCATGCGGAGGCCCAGCTCGACCAGGCCCCAGCCCAGCCGGGTGCGCAGGTCCTGACGGGGGGCGGCCAGCAGGCCGAGGCGGAACTCGTCGGCGTGGGAGCGCAGTTCGGCGGCGCGGATGCGGTGCAGCTGGAGGTGGTTCTCGGCGTTCATGTCGGGTGTTCCTCTCAGTGGCGGGGCGCGGAAGGTCAGCTGGTGGAGCGCGGGAACATGTGGAGATGAGTGCGGACGACGGCGGACCCCTCGGTGTCCTCGGACACGCGGCCCCGGTAGCTGTTGATCAACGCGTGGATCTCGTCCGCGAGTTGGCGGGAGAGCTCGGGGGTGAGGCGGACCTTGAAGTCGCTGAGGTCCGAGGCCTCGAACCATGCGCGGGACCAGTCCTGCGTGGTGCCGATCCAGTGGCCCACCTCCTGGGCGTGGACCGAGGCGACCCACTGGAGGACGTTGCCCATGGCGCCGCGCACCTCGGGGTCCGGGTCGTACAGGAACTCCGGGCCGAAGGTGGCGCCCACGTGCACCGCGCGCCACCACCGTTCGCGGCCCTTGCCGAGGGTGGGGTCGTCCTCGACGAATCCGTACGCGGCGAGTTGGCGCAGGTGGTAGCTGGTGGCGCCGCTGGACTCGCCGAGCCGTTCCGCGAGGCCGGACGCGGTGGCGGGGCCGGACTCGCGGAGGCTGTTGAGGAGGCTCAGGCGGAGCGGGTGGGCCAGGGCGCGCAGTCCGCGGGCGTCGATGTCGAGCAGTTGCGGGGGCTTCGCGACCGGGTCGCCGTCCTGGGGGTCCGTCGTTGGCATGCCCCAACCATAGAGTTGCAAAGGAACCTTTGCAACAGTCTTTTGCAAAAGAGTTTTGCAACCCGTCGGTGCGGTGCCGGGCGGACCCGGCCGCCCCCGGTTCAGCCGTTCTTGATGAACCCCTGCTCGATCAGCCAGTCCTTGGCCACCTCGTGCGGATCCTCCCCGTCGACGTCCACCTTGGCGTTCAGCGCCTGGCCGACCTCGGTGGTCAGCCTCTTGCTCAGCGGGTCCAGGAGACCGGCGATCTCCGGGTACTTGTCGAAGGTCGCGGTGTGGATGACGGGCGCCGCGTTGTAGTTGGGGAAGAAGTGCTTGTCGTCCTCCAGCACCTCCAGGTTCATCGCCTTGATGCGCCCGTCCGTGGTGTACACCTCGCCCAGGAGGCAGGAGTTCGACTTGGAGACCTGGGTGTAGATGATCCCGGCGTCCATCTTCTTGATGTTGGCCGCCGGGAGGGACATCCCGTACGCCTTCTCCATCCCGGGCAGTCCGTCGTCGCGCGAGGCGAACTCGTTCTCGACGCAGACCGTCACCGCCGAGGGCTTCTCCTCGGCGAGCGCGGCCACGTCGGAGAGCGTCTTCAGGTGGTACTTCGCGTTGTTCTTCCGGCTGATGGCGAGGGCGTAGGTGTTGTTCAGCGTCGACTGGGGGAGCCAGGTCACCCCGTTCTTCCGGTCCTCGTCGCGGACCGCCCGCCACTGGGCCTGCGGGTCGGTGATCGGCTTCGTATGGCCCAGATAGGTGATCCAGCCGGTGCCCGTGTACTCGTACATCGCGTCGGCGTCGCCCTTGACGATGGCCTCGCGGGCGCTGATGGAACCGGGCAGGTTCGTCCGGTCCAGGACCTCGGCGCCGGCGGCCTTGAAGATCAGGCCGATCATCTGGCCGAGGATGATGTTCTCGCTGAAGTTCTTCGAGGTGACCGTCAGCGAGGCGCCCTTCAGGGGCTCGCCCTGTCCGACCGAGCCGGGCCGCACGTCGTCCACCATCGGCGAACCGCTCTTCAGCCCGCACCCGGCCAGCACCAGCGCCAGCGCGGCCCCGGCCGCCAGGCCCGTACGCCACCGCCTCATCGCTCCACCTCCAGGCCGCGCGGCGTCAGCGCCACCTCGGCCAGCGAGGCCAGCCAGTCCACGAGCAGGGCCAGCACCACGGTGAGGATCGAGCCCAGCACGAGGACCTGCATGCGCTGGGTCTGGATGCCGGTGGTGATCAGGTCGCCCAGCCCGCCGCCCCCGCCGAAGGTGGCCAGCGTCGCGGTGCCCACGTTCAGCACCAGCGCGGTCCGCACCCCGGCCAGGATCAGCGGGACGGCGAGCGGCAGTTCGACCTTGCGCAGCGTGCCCATCGCGGACATCCCGATCCCGCGCGAGGCCTCCACCAGCGTCGGTTCGATGGCCCGCAGACCGGCCACCGTGTTGGAGAGCACCGGCAGCACCGCGTAGATCACCATGCCGGTGATCGCCGTGGACGGGCCGATGCCCAGCCAGATCACCAGCAGCGCCAGCAGGCCGATGGCCGGGGTCGCCTGGCCGATGTTGGCGATCGCCGTGACGACCGGGGCGGCCTTGCTCAGCCCCCGCCGGGTCAGCGCGATGCCCAGCGGAATCGCGATGATCAGCACCCAGAACGTGGAGATCGCGGTGAGCCGGACGTGCTGCCACCACCGCACCTCCACCACGTCCCCGGCCAGCGAGTTCTCCGCGATCGAGTCCAGGTCGGCGTTGCTGATCCAGAGGTACGTGACCACCAGCACCACGGCCAGCGCCGCCGGGACGGTCACCAGCTTCTGCCAGGTGATCCGGCGGCGCGGCCCGGCCGGCGACGCGACGGGCTCCTCCTCCTCGTCGCGGAAGGCGTGGCCCTTGACGTCGTGCTCGCCCGGCGGCCGGTCGCGGTCGGCCGACGGGGGCGCGCCGCCCGTACGGCGGCCGGAGGAGTCGTTCATGCGCCCGCACCGCCCTCCAGCTCCTGGGCGGTCTGATGGGTGCGCAGCTCCTCCAGCTCGTGCTGGTGCTCGATGGCGGTGAGCCGGTCGGCCTCCAGCAGTTCGTGCACCGAGTTCATCAGGGTGTGCATGTCGACGACGCCGATGAACTCGCCGCGCCGCCCGGTCACCGCGACCCGCCCGCCGCTGTCGGTCAGCACCGCCTCCAGCGCGTCGTGCAGCGTCGCGTCCCGGGTCACCGTGTCGTGCACCAGCTGCCCGGCCCGCGCCAGCGAGCCCCGGGCCCGCATCAGGTCGCCGCGCCGCAGCCACTTGTAGGGGCGGTTCCTGCGGTCCAGCATCAGCAGTTCGTTGTGCGGGCCGCTGCGCAGCTTGTTGAAGATCGACTGGAGCGGGTCGTCCACCGTCACCGTGGGGAAGTCGGCGACCTCCACATCACGTACGCGGGTGAGGTTGAGCCGCTTGAGCGCCGCACCGGCCCCGACGAAACCGGAGACGAAATCGTCGGTCGGGTTGGTGAGGATGGCCTCCGGGGTGTCGAACTGCGCGATGTGGGAGTGCTCGCGGAGCACGGCGATCCGGTCGCCCAGCTTGATCGCCTCGTCGAAGTCGTGGGTGACGAAGACGATTGTTTTGTGCAGTTCGTGCTGGAGCCGGATGAGCTCGTCCTGGAGGTGGTCGCGGGTGATCGGGTCGACCGCGCCGAAGGGCTCGTCCATCAGCAGCACCGGCGGATCGGCGGCCAGCGCCCGTGCCACGCCGACGCGCTGCTGCTGGCCTCCGGAGAGCGCGCGCGGATAGCGGCCGTGGAACTCGCGCGGGTCCAGGCCCACCAGGTCCAGCATCTCCTCGACCCGGTCCTTCACCTTCGCCTTGGACCAGCCGACCATTTTGGGGACGAGGCCGATGTTCTCCGCGACCGTCATGTGCGGGAAGAGGCCGGAGGACTGGATCGCGTAACCGATCTTGCGGCGCAGCTTCACCGGGTCGATGTCGGTGACGTCCTCGTCGCCGATCCTGATCCGGCCGGAGGTCGGCTCGATCAGCCGGTTGATCATCTTCAGCGTGGTCGACTTCCCGCAGCCGGACGGGCCCACGAAGATGACGGTCTCCCCGGCCCTGATGTCCATCGAGACGTTGTCGACGGCCGGGCTCGGATTGCCCGGGTACTGCTTGGTCAGGTCCTCCAGTTGGATGGTGGCGCCGGAGGCGGTGTGGTCGGCCGGCTCCTCGGTGGCCGGTGCCGCGGTCTCAGACACGGATCCCCCTCGGGATGGTGAGCCGTCCCAGCAGGACGTAGGCGGCGTCGAAGAGCAGGGCCAGGATGACGATGCCGACCGTGCCCGCGAGGACCTGGTTGATGGCGTTGGCGCTGCCGAGCGAGGCGATCCCGCGGAAGATCTCGTTGCCCAGACCGGGCCCGGAGGCGTACGCGGCGATGGCGGCGATGCCCATCAGCATCTGGGTGGAGACCCGGATGCCGGTGAGGATCGGCGGCCAGGCCAGCGGCAGTTCGACCCGGCACAGCCGCGCGGTCCGCGACATCCCGATGCCCTTGGCCGCGTCCACCAGCGCGGGATCGACCCCGCGCAGCCCCACGATGGAGTTGCGGACGATCGGCAGCAGCCCGTACAGGGTCAGGGTGATCACCGTCGGTGCCACCCCCAGCCCGACCAGCGGGATCAGCAGACCGATCGCGGCGAGCGACGGAATGGTCAGCACGGTCGCCGTCGAGGTGATCGCCACCGAGGAGCCCCAGCCGCTGCGGTAGCTCACCACCCCGATCAGCACCCCCAGCACGGTGGCGATGACCATGCACTGGAAGACGGCGCTCGCGTGCTGGAACGCGTCGGTGAGCAACTGCTGGTGCCGATTCCCCAGGTACTCCCAGAAGCTCACCCGTCACTCCTCGGCTCAGTCGGTGTCCTGCGCCGCCTGTTCCACGAGCGGGATGACGCGCAGGGGGACCGGGTTCTCCATGACGATGGCCGTGGAGGCCCGGACGATGCCATCAAATCCGACAACCCGGTCGATCACCCGCTGGAGATCGGCGTTGGAACGGGCCACCAGCCGGCAGAGCATGTCGCCGTGCCCGGTGGTGGTGTGCAGCTCCAGCACCTCCGGCACCCCCCTCAAATGCGCCCGTACGTCGGCGCCTTGGCCCTGTTTGATCTCCAGCGTCGCGAACGCGGTGACCGGATAGCCGAGCGCCGCCGGGTCCACGTCGGGGCCGAAACCCCGGATGACGCCATTCGACTGAAGGCGGTCCAGCCGCGCCTGTACGGTCCCGCGCGCCACGCCCAGCCTGCGCGACGCCTCCAGGACGCCGATCCTGGGTTCACGGGCCAGCAGCACGATGAGCCGGCCGTCCAGATGATCGATCGCCATGGGTCCCCTCCGAGGTGCACTGTGATGGTCATCATGTACAGATAGCCCGCTCATCATGGGCATGTGCTAGTCAAAGTGACCAGCGATTTCACGAAGTGTTGCGCACCTTGCGGAGCGGCGGGAACCTTCAGACATGACTGAGACGATGCACAACACCCCCGACACCGTCCGGCAGGCCGACCCCTTCCCGGTCAAGGGAATGGACGCCGTCGTCTTCGCCGTCGGCAACGCCAAGCAGGCCGCGCACTACTACTCGACGGCCTTCGGCATGAAGCTGGTCGCCTACTCCGGACCGGAGACCGGCAGCCGCGAGACCGCGAGCTACGTCCTCACCAGCGGCTCCGCCCGCTTCGTCCTCACCTCCGTCGTCAAGGCGTCCACCGACTGGGGCCACTTCCTGGAGGACCACGTCACGGCGCACGGCGACGGCGTCATCGACCTGGCCATCGAGGTCCCCGACGCGCGCGCCGCGTACGCCTACGCCGTCGAGCACGGCGCCACCGGCATCGAGGAGCCCTACGAGACGAAGGACGAGCACGGCACCGTCGTGCGCGCCGCCATCGCCACGTACGGCAAGACCCGCCACACCCTCGTCGAGCGCACCGGCTACGACGGCCCCTACCTCCCCGGCTACGTCGCCGCCGACCCGATCGTCGAGCCCCCGGCCAAGCGCTTCTTCCAGGCCATCGACCACTGCGTCGGCAACGTGGAACTCGGGAAGATGAACGAGTGGGTGGCGTTCTACAACAAGGTCATGGGCTTCACGAACATGAAGGAGTTCGTGGGCGACGACATCGCGACCGAGTACAGCGCCCTGATGTCGAAGGTCGTCGCGGACGGCACGCTCAAGGTCAAGTTCCCGATCAACGAGCCCGCGATCGCGAAGAAGAAGTCGCAGATCGACGAGTACCTGGAGTTCTACGGCGCCGCCGGCGTCCAGCACATGGCGCTCGCCACCAACGACATCGTCGCCTCGGTCAAGGCCATGCGCGCCGCCGGTGTGCAGTTCCTCGACACCCCGGACTCCTACTACGACACCCTCGGCGAGTGGGCCGGCGAGACCCGGGTGCCCATCGAGACCCTGCGCGAGCAGAAGATCCTCGTCGACCGCGACGAGGACGGCTATCTGCTGCAGATCTTCACCAAGCCGGTCCAGGACCGGCCGACCGTCTTCTTCGAGATGATCGAGCGCCACGGCTCCATGGGCTTCGGCAAGGGCAACTTCAAGGCCCTGTTCGAGGCCATCGAGCGCGAGCAGGAGAAGCGCGGCAACCTCTGATCCCCGGATCCACGGGGGAGCACGACGACGGGCGGGCCGGATCTCCGGCCCGCCCGTCGGGCGTGGGGCGGACCGTCAGCCGAACAGCCCGACATCGCCGTCGACGCCCTCGACGCAGCTGTCCTCGGCGGCCTGCAGGGTGATCACGCCGTTCAAGACGTCCTGGTACGACGCGATCAGCGTCCAGCCGCGCTGTTCGAGGACCACACGGGCCTCGGCGACGGATCCTCCGCGTGTGTCTTCCTCCCGTTGACGGGACTCCCGCCAGTCGCGTTCGTGGAGCCCGCTCACCACTCGGTCGAAGAGGGCGGGGTCGGCGGGCTCGGCCTTGGTCCCGTAGCCCTTGAAGGCGACGGTGCACGAGGCCAGTGAGCCGTCCGTCCGGTTCTCGGCCGAGCGGGCGTAGTCCGGGGCGTTGTTCAGGACCCCCGCCTCCGCGGCCGTGGTGTCGAGGTCTGCGCGTACGACCTTCTCCGGGAGAGGTCCGGTGCCTTGGGGCCGGGGCGCCACCGACTTCGGAGCGGAGGTTCCGGCGCCCGTGCCGCCCGTGCCGCAGCCCGTGGCTCCCACGGCGATGACCGCCAGTACCCATGCGATCCACGTCGTTCTGTTCACGTACCCCCCTCAGGACCCCGACGGGGCCGGCCGATTCCGGTCCGCCCGTCATGCGGCGTCGTGGCAGACCTTGACGTCGACCTCGCCGGAACGCTCCCGGGCGGGTTTCCCGAGGTCGCGCGAAGATCGAATGAGCGCACGATACTGGTGACGGAAAAGTCTCGTGCGCGAGCCCCTCGGGCACGGTGAGTTCTGCGGCGAACGTGCGCAATGCCCGTACACGGAGTCATTCATCCGGTGAGGACAGAGGCTGTGGTGGTGCCCGTCCGGCCGACGGGACGCGGACGGGCGGGCCGGATCTCCGGCCCGCCCGTCGGGCGTGGGGGCGTGATCGCGTCAGTGGCCCGCCGGTGAAGCGGTGGCCGCCGGTGAGGCGGTGGGCGCGGGTGCGCCCGTGCCGGCCGGGTGCCCGGGTGGGCCCGCCGCCGGGGCCGGAGCCTCGCCCGGTGCCTGCGGGGCTTCCACGGCCGGTGCCGCCGGGTCGGGCGCGTCTTCCCGGGGCGCCGACGAGGGCTGCGCCGAGGGGGCCGGATCGGGCGCCGCCGGGGCCTCGCCCGGACCGCCCGCCGGGGGCTGTCCCAGTGTGTCCAGCGCCTCCTGCGCCCGGGGGGCGTCCAGCGGCGAGAAACGGGGGTTGGTGCGCAGCGCCTCCTCCAGATGGCGGCGCGCCGGACCGACGTCGTTCAACGCCCGCTGGACCATGCCCAGGTGGTACGCGAACGAGGCGTTCCGCCCGCCCGAGTCCACCGCGCGCTGCGCGTACTCCAGCGCCCCGTCCGAGTCGCCCGAACGCTGGAGCGCCCAGCCCAGCGCGTCGGCCACCTCCGCGCTGTGGTGCCCCCGGTCCCACTCCGCCCGCAGCAGCTCCACCGCCGCGGAGGCGTCGCCGTGCGCCGCCTCGAAACGGCCGAGCAGCAGGGACGCGTCGACCCCCTGCTTCTCCTCCTTCGCGAGCGCCGCGCGCAGCCGGGTGTACTGGTTGACCGAATCGCCGTCCAGCCCCAGCGACTCGTACAACTCGCCCAGCTCCAGCAGGTACTCCGGCCCCGGCGCCGCGCGCAGCGCGGCCTGGTAGTCGCGCTGGGCCTCGTCGGCGCGGCCCAGGGCCGCCAGCGCGCGGGCCCGGCCGGCCAGCGCGGGATGGTGCGAGGCGTCGGTGCGCAGGGCCGCGCCGTACTGGGCGACCGCCTCCTCGGGCTCCCCGCGCTCCCACGCCAGATCGCCCAGCCGGGACAGGCACGCCGCCTTCTCCGCCGGGGTCTTCGCCCGGCCCGCGGCGTCCTGCGCGGTGGCCAGGGCGTCCTCGCGCCAGCCCCGCACCCGGTACATGTCCGCCGTCCGCCCGAGCGCGGGCACGCCCGAGCGCAGCGCCGCGTACTTCTCGGCCGCCTTGGTCGCCGAGGTGTACTCGCCCAGGCCGTTGTAGGCGTCGATCAGTTCCGGATAGACGGTCCACTCCTTGGGCCGCCGGGCCCGGACCGTCTCGCCCCACTTCTTCGCCGTCACGAAGTCGTGGCGGGCGTTGGCCAGCGCGGCCAGGCCCACCCAGGCCGCCTCGTTGCCGTTCTCGCCCGGCTGCACGGACAGCGACCGCTTCAGCGCCTGCTCGGCCCGCGGGAAGGACCCCGGGTCGGCGGCCCGCCGCCCCCACCGCACGTACGCCGTACCGAGCACCGCCCAGGACGCCGCGTCCGAGGGATGCGTCTCCACCCAGGACCGCCGGTCCCCGATCAGGGCCTTCAGATCGGCGAGCGAGGCGGGGGAGCCCGCCGCCGTCGCGCCCATCGCCCGCGCGACCGGTCCCGAGACCGGCGGCGCCCCGTCCCCGTCCTCGTCGGGCACCGCGACCACCGCCCCGGTCACCAGCACCGCCCCCGCCACCACCCCGAACGCCGCCCTGCGCAGCGTGGTGCGCAGCGAGACGGGCGGCGGGTCGGCGAGGTCACCGGGGTCGTGCGGGAGATGCCCCGCGGGGTCGTACGGCGGATCGCTGGTGGCGCGGGCGGAGGGGCCGGGCCCGGGGGCCTTGGGCGGCTGCTGTGGCGTGACGTCCATGCCGATCACTCTGCGTCAGTACGAAGAGCACACCGCGCCTTGCGATGGCCACCGCCGACGGGTTCACACCAATGGGCCCGGATGCCAGTCTTGGATCATGGACGATCTTCTCGAACTGCTGCGCGCGGGCCTGCCGGCCGAAGCCCTGATCACCGACCCGGACGTCACCGCCTCCTACGCCCACGACATGGCGAGCTTCTGCGAGGCCGGCACCCCGGCCGTCGTCGCGCTGCCCCGCACCGTCGAGCAGGTCCAGCACGTCATGCGCACCGCCACGGCGCTGCGCGTCCCCGTCGTCCCCCAGGGCGCCCGCACCGGGCTGTCCGGCGCCGCCAACGCCACGGACGGCTGCATCGTGCTCTCCCTGGTCAAGATGGACCGCATCCTGGAGATCGACACCGTCGACCGCGTCGCCGTCGTCGAGCCGGGCGTCGTCAACGCCGTGCTCTCCCGGGCCGTCGAGGACCGGGGCCTGTACTACCCGCCGGACCCCTCCAGCTGGGAGATGTGCACCATCGGCGGCAACATCGGCACCGCGTCCGGCGGTCTGTGCTGCGTGAAGTACGGGGTCACCGCCGAATACGTCCTCGGGCTCGACGTCGTCCTCGCCGACGGACGCCTCCTCAGCACCGGCCGCCGCACCGCCAAGGGCGTCGCCGGATACGACCTGACCCGGCTCTTCGTCGGCTCCGAGGGGAGCCTGGGCGTCGTCGTGAAGGCCGTGCTCGCGCTCAAGCCGCGACCGCCCCGGCAACTCGTCCTGGCCGCCGAGTTCCCCAGCGCGGCGAGCGCCTGCGACGCCGTCTGCCGGATCATGGAGGACGGCCACACCCCGTCACTCCTCGAACTGATGGACCGCACAACAGTCCAGGCCGTCAACCGCCTGGCGCAGATGGGCCTCCCCGAGACCACCGAGGCGCTGCTGCTCGCCGCCTTCGACACCCCCGACCCCACCGCCGACCTGGCCGCCGTCGCCGCCCTCTGCACCGCCGCCGGGGCCACCGAGGTCGTCCCCGCCGAGGACACCGCCGAGTCCGAACTGCTGCTCCAGGCCCGCCGGATGTCGCTCACCGCCCTGGAGACCGTCAGTTCGGCCACGATGATCGACGACGTCTGCGTCCCGCGCTCGAAGCTCGGCGCCATGCTGGACGGCACCGCGGACATCGCCGCGAAGTACGGCCTCACCATCGGCGTCTGCGCGCACGCGGGCGACGGCAACACCCACCCCGTCGTCTGCTTCGACCACACCGACCCCGACGAGTCCCGGCGCGCCCGCGAGTCCTTCGACGCGATCATGGCGCTCGGCCTGGAACTCGGCGGCACCATCACCGGCGAACACGGCGTGGGCGTCCTCAAGAAGGAGTGGCTGGCCCGCGAACTCGGCGACGTGGCCGTCGAACTGCACCGGGGCATCAAGCACGCCTTCGACCCGCTCGGCCTCCTCAACCCGGGCAAGGTCTTCTGACGCCGCGCGGCCGCCCAGGGACGGACAGGTGCCGAGGGCGGGCTCCGGGGCCACCGGCCCCGGCCGCGCCCCGCCGCCCGCCACCCGTACCCCTCAACCCTCCCCGTCCTGCGACTCGTCCGACGGCCAGGGGTCGCTCATCCACAGGTCGTCGGCGGGCAGCGGGGCGAGGAGCTCGGCCAGCGCGTCGTCGATCCCGAGCCGGCCGGCCTCCGTCCCCGGCGGCACGATCCGCAGCGTCCGCTCCACCCAGGCGGCCACGGCCGCGGACGGCACCTCCAGCAGGGCGTTGCCGTCGGGCGAGGTCAGTGCCACGCAGATGACGCTGCGCCGGTCGATCTTGGTGGGCCAGATCCGCACGTCCCCGTGCCCGCACGGCCGGAACACCCCCTCGACCAGCAGATCGCGGGCGAACGTCCAGTGCACCGGGGCGTCCGAGCCGATGTGGAAGGTGATGTGCACGGCGTACGGGTCCTCGGTCCGGTACGACAGCCGGGCCGGTACGGGGATGCTGCGCTCCGGCGAAAGAACCAGCTTGAGCTCCAGCTCACGTTCCACGACGGTGTTCATCAGGTGCGTCCTTTCGGTGCCTGTGGGCCGGTCCCACGACCGCCCGCACAGGGAGAGAGCGCCCTCCCCGTCATCCATTACGCGACTTCGGGAAAAATATTTCGGGGTGCCCGGAAAGGGGCCCAAACCCCGGGACCCGCCCGGTGGGAGGCGGGTGTCTGGTAGATGTGGACCCTATGTATGAGGACCGGGCGGCCGGTCCAACGCCTCGAAGAGATACGGGACCACGGTGATGAGCGCCCCAACCCCGGCACCCGGTGACGACACCCCCCGCGAGGGGTACTACCCCGACCCGTCCATTCCCGGCTACGTCCGGTACTGGAACGGCGCTTCCTGGGTGCCCGGCACCAGCCGCCCCGCCCCGCGCCAGGGCGAGCCCATGCCCGCCGCCCCCGCCGGTGAGCCGCCCGCCCCGGTTCCCGCTCCCGCGCCCGCGGCGGTCGAGGAGACCGGACCGGTCTTCTTCGACGAGGAGCCGCGGGACAGCCGCCCCGAACCGGCCTCCGCCTGGAAGGCCGACGCCTCCCGGCAGTCCGGCTTCGGCGGCGACCACGACCGCCGGGTCTCCTGGGGCGGCCGCCCCGGCGAGGGACCCGTGGCCCCCGAGGGCATCGCCCCGGCCCCGGCCGACGCCCGCCCGGCGCTCGGCCCGGCCCCCGCCGCCCGCGCCCTCCCCGCCGGCTCCGCGCCCGCGGACGCCGTCCCGGCGGACCGGGCCCCCGTCGATCCCCGGGTGCCCGCCCAGGCCACGCCCCCGGCGGGCGGGCCGCCCGCGGTCCGTGACGGTGCCTCCGGCGACGCGCCCGAGCACACGGTCGCCATCAGGGCCGTGCGTCCGGGCCGCCCCGGCGGCTCGTCCGACGCCCCGAAGCCGCCCGCCGAGGGCACGGTCACGATCCGCGCGCTCGGCCCGCAGACGCCGTCCACCGAGGGGACGATGGCGATCCGGGCGCTCAACCCGCCCGCGGCCCCGGCCGAGACCGCCGCCCCGCAGGCCGCGCCGGCTCCGCAGGCCGCGCCCGCCCCGGCCGGGCAGGACCCCGCGGCGGCCGGTTCCTGGGCGCAGCACGTCAGCCGGCAGGCCCGTCCCGAACCGCCCGCCCCGCAGCAGCCGCACCCCCCGGTGCAGCAGCAGCCCGTGTTCCCGCAGCAGTCGCGGCCGGCCCCGCCCGGGACGGCGCGGCAGCCGCAGTCCGAGCAGCCCGTGGTGCCGTGGAAGCCGCCGGTCGACGACCCGTTCCAGCAGATGGTGGCGGCCCGCGCGGCGGGCCGGCCGGCCGCGCTGGGCAAGCGGTTCGCGGCCCGGCTCATCGACGCGGTGGTGCTCGGCGCGGTCGTCGGCGCCGCCGCCGTGCCGCTCGTGACGCGGGCCGCCGACCACATCGAGACCAAGATCGACGCGGCGAAGCTGAGCGGGGAGACCGTCACCGTCTGGCTGCTGGACTCCACCACCGGGACCCTGGCCGGTGTGCTCCTCGCGGTCTTCCTGGTGGCGGGCTTCCTGCTGGAGGTCCTGCCGACCGCCAAGTGGGGCCGCACGCTCGGCAAGAGGCTCTGCGGGCTCGACGTACGGGACATCGAGTCCCAGGACACTCCGGGCTTCGGCGCGGCGACGCGCCGCTGGCTGGTCTACGGGGTGCTGGGCCTGCTGGTGATCGGCGTGGTGAACGTGGTGTGGTGCGTGTTCGACCGCCCGTGGCGCCAGTGCTGGCACGACAAGGCGGCCCGCACCTTCGTGGCGGGCTGAGTTCCCCGCGCGGACGTCGACATCGGTTCCGGACCGTCCCCCGAACGCACCTGAGCCGTTGCGGGGGAGGGTGTGGCGGGGTGCACTGCCCCCATGAGCAACGATCAGCCGACGTCCGGTCAGCCGCCCGAGGAGGACCCGTTCCTCAAGAAGCCCCATGACCCTCCGCCGTCGTCGGGCTCGCCCTACGACAGCGCGCCGCCCCCGCCGCCGTACGATCCCGGCCAGGGCGGCGGTCCGTACGGCGGGGCGGATCCGCTGGCGGGCATGCCGCCGCTGGCCGAACCCGGCAAGCGGATCCTGGCCCGGCTGATCGACTTCCTGATCATCTCGATCCCGCTGTACCTGATCTCGCTGCCCTGGGGCGGTGCGGTGGAGGTCTCGGACGGCAACGGCAACGACGACGTGAGCGACGTCTTCGCCCAGACGTACAGCGGCCACCAGTTGCTCTGGTCGCTGATCGGGCTGGTGGTCTACGTCGCGTACGACACGTACTTCACCCACAAGGACGGCCGCACCGTGGGCAAGCGGCTGCTGAAGATGCGGGTGGCGATGCTCAACGACGGCCGGGTGCCGGACACCGGGAGCGCCTTCCTGCGGGCCGTGGTGCTGTGGCTGCCGGCGCTGATGTGCTGCCCGTGCCTGTGGTGGCTCATCAACATCGTGCTGATGTTCACGGACAAGCCGTACAAGCAGGGGCTCCAGGACAAGGCGGCCAAGACCGTGGTGGTGGTCACCACCTGACGGGGTGCCCGGCCGCGCGACGGCCGGCCGGGCCCGTCGGGGTCAGTGCCGGAGCGAGTGCTCGCCCACGCGGGGGGCGGCGGCGCGGGCGGCCGGGATCGTGCTCTGCACGTCGGGGCCGGCGGCGGGGTGGACCGGCACGGTGAGGGGGCTGCTTGCCGCGTTCCCCGTGCGTCCACGCGTCCGGAGGGGTACGGTGACGGCCACCAGAAGGCCGAGCGCGAGCGCGGCCGTACCGATGAGGGCGATGCCGGTGCCCGAAGTGGCCCCGGACAGCAGCAGCATGGCGAGGGTCGTGAAGACGACGGTCGCCGAACCGAATAAGAGCTGTGCGGCAGTCGGTCGCGGCATGGCGGTATCCGTCCTCGGGACGTCGGATGGGCGGTCGCTCGACACGGTTTCGCTGTCTAGGACTCTACGACGGTGCATGCCCGAGCGGAACACTTAGTAAGCGTGACCTAACCCACGGTACCGGTGCACGGGGGGCGCATGGAGTCATATCATGCGCCGATTGAGGGGCAGGGCGCGCCGGTTGAAAGGGCGAAGCCGTCCGGATACCGGAAATGATCTCCTGCATAGTGCACTTGGTCTGTTCAAGTCAAGGTCTGTCTTTTCTTCTGTAACTCCGGTCGAATAGCGTCACTTGTGACGCGTATCCGCGCGCGGCCCCTACACACCTCCAGGCCGCAGCCGCGGGCGCCGGGGAGGACTGCATCACGTGATCATTAAGAGACGGGCGCTTCGCACCGGAGCGGTTGTCGTGGCCATGGCCGCGACCGCCGCCACCGCGTCGGCCTTCGCCACCGCGCAGGCGGATGACCAGGCGTCAAGTGCCCCCACCGCCATCGACCGCCGTGACCCGGGGTCGGCCAAGGGCAACGCGCACGACCTGGCGGGCCCGTTCAGCAAGCAGCAGGACGCTCAGCGTCAGGCCGCCCTGGAGCAGGTCCTGGACGGCGACAAGAAGGCGTCCAAGCGCGGCGCCTCCCAGGTCGTCAAGCTCGACGACAAGAAGTACGTCGAACTCGGCCGTGAGAAGACCGACAAGATCTTCACCGTCCTGGTGGAGTTCGGCGACCAGGTCGACAACACGACCATGTTCGACCCGGACGGCGAGGGCCCCAAGCCGCCGGTCAAGAAGTACGGCGGCACGCCCGGACCGGCGCACAACACGATAGCCAAGCCGGACCCCAAGAAGGACAACAGCACCGCCTGGCAGGCCGATTACAACCAGGCCCACTTCCAGGAGCTGTACTTCGGCACGGGGGCCGGCACCAACTCGCTCAAGACGTACTACGAGAAGACGTCCTCCGGGCGCTACTCGGTCGACGGCGAGGTCTCCGACTGGGTCAAGGTCCCGTACAACGAGGCGCGCTACGGCTCGAACTACTGCGGTTCGACCAACTGCGCCAACGCCTGGGACATGATCCGTGACGGCGTCAACGCCTGGGCCGCGGACCAGAAGGCCAAGGGCCGTACGCCGGAGCAGATCAAGACCGATCTGGCCCAGTACGACCAGTGGGACCGCTACGACTACGACAACGACGGCGACTTCAACGAGCCCGACGGCTACATCGATCACTTCCAGATCGTGCACGCCGGCGAGGACGAGTCGGCGGGCGGCGGTGCCGAGGGCACCAACGCCATCTGGGCGCACCGCTGGTACGCCTACGGCACCAACGTGGGCGCGACCGGCCCGGAGCAGAACAAGGCCGGCGGCACCCAGATCGGTGACACCGGCATGTGGGTCGGCGACTACACCGCGCAGCCCGAGAACGGCGGACTGGGCGTCTTCGCCCACGAGTACGCCCACGACCTCGGTCTGCCGGACCTGTACGACACGACCAACACCGCCGAGAACTCGGTCGGTTTCTGGTCGCTGATGTCGGCGGGCTCCTGGCTCGGCACGGGCAAGGGCAGCATCGGCGACATGCCGGGCGACATGACCGCCTGGGACAAGCTCCAGCTGGGCTGGCTCGACTACGCCGAGGCCAAGGCCGCGACGCGCTCGACCCACAAGCTGGGCGTGTCCGAGTACAACACCAAGGACAAGCAGGCGCTCGTCGTCACGCTGCCCGACAAGGCCGTCACCACCGCTGTCACGACGCCCGCCGAGGGCGCCAAGCAGTGGTGGAGCGACATGGGTGACAACCTGAACAACACCCTGTCGCGCTCGGTCGACCTGACCGGCAAGGCCAAGGCCACGCTCGACCTCGCCGGCTGGTGGGACATCGAGAAGGACTACGACTACCTCTACACCGAGGTGTCGGACAACGGCGGCACCAGCTGGACCGCGATCGACGGCACCGCCGACGGCAAGGCCCTCCCGCGCGACGCCAGTGACAAGCCGGCCCTGACCGACGTGTCCGGGAAGTACCAGAAGCTGTCGTTCCCGCTCGACGCCTACGCGGGCAAGAAGATCGACATCCGCTTCCGCTACACCACCGACGGCGGCGCGGGCGGTGTGGGCTTCGCGGCCGACACCATCTCGGTCACCGCGGACGGCGCGGCGCTGTTCTCGGACAACGCCGAGGGCGACGACAACGGCTGGACCGCGAAGGGCTTCTCGCGCGTCGGTGCCTCCTTCACCAAGGACTACCCGCAGCGCTACATCGCGGAGAACCGCCAGTACGTCTCGTACGACCAGACCCTCAAGGTCGGCCCGTACAACTTCGGCTTCTCCAACACCCGTCCGGACTGGGTCGAGCACTACCCGTACCAGAACGGCCTGATGATCTGGCTGTGGGACGGCTCGCAGAAGGACAACAACGTCTCGGTCCACCCGGGCCAGGGCCTGATCCTGCCGATCGACGCGCACGCCAAGCCGCTGAAGTGGGCGGACGGCTCGGTCATCCGCAACAAGATCCAGCCCTTCGACGCTCCGTTCAGCTGGTACCCCACCGACGGCTTCACGCTGCACAACGGTGACGTGGCCACGAAGATCCGGCCGCAGCTCGGCGTCCCGGTCTTCGACGACCACAAGGGCACCTACTGGTACAAGGAGAACAAGACCGGAAGCGTGCAGGTCGCTGACACCAACACCCGGATCGCGATCCTCAGTGAGCCGCTCGACGGCTCGCAGATGATCGTCCAGGTGGGACCCTCGCACAAGTAATCCGGTAAAACCGCAGGTCACACCATGATCGGCCGTCGCCCCCTAGCGGGCGGCGGCCGATCGTGTTTAGGTGCCTCTTGTCCAACTTCTTATTGACACGATGTCTCACGGGGGAGCGCGGAGCATGGCAGGCGGAGGATTCAGCAAGTTGCCGAACGGCAGTGTGGTCGTCGCGATCACCCTGCCCAGACCGGCGGGCGGCGGCGGACCGGACACCCCGGTCCGCGTCCTGGTGCACGCGGCCAACCGGGCCCGCGCCCTGACCCGGCTGCGCAATCTGGGGCTGCGCGCCGTCTATCTCCGCGGCAACGCCGAGCCGCCCACCCCGGACGAGATCACCGCCGTCCTGCACCACCCCGACGGGCTCCTGTGGCGCGCGAGACCCGAGCGGGCCCAGGAGCTCTGGCACCCGATACGGGCCCTGCTGCGGCCCGCCGTACCGGCCGGGCAGGGCTGAGGGGCCGCTCGCGCCGCGCGCGAGGGCCCCGGACACCCCGGAGGCGGGCTCAGACCACCGGCTTGCCGGTGAGCACCACGCCCGCCTCCCGCAGCTCGGCCAGCGCCCGGTCCGTCGTCGCCTCGGCGACCCCGGCCGTCAGCTCCAGCAGCACATGCGTGCCGAAGCCCTCGCGGACGGCGTCCAGCGCGGTCGCCCGCACACAGTGGTCGGTCGCGATGCCGACCACGTCGACCTCGGTGACCTCGTGCGCGCGCAGCCACTGGGCCAGCCCCACACCGTTCTCGTCCAGGCCCTCGAAACCGCTGTACGCGGCGGCGTGGGCGCCCTTGTCGAAGACGGCGTCGATCGCCCCGGAGGCGACCGCGGGGGCGAAATTGGGGTGGAAGCCCACCCCCTCCGTACCGGCGACGCAGTGCGCCGGCCAGGAGTGCTCGAAGTCCGGAGAGGCCGAGAAGTGGTCGCCCGGGTCGATGTGGTGGTCACGGGTGGCCACCACGTGCCGGTAACCGGGCTGGGCCTCGCCGATGAGGTCGGTGATGGCGGCGGCGACATCGGCGCCCCCCGCCACCGCGAGGCTCCCGCCCTCGCAGAAGTCGTTCTGGACGTCCACGACGATCAAGGCGCGGTGCATGACGGGTGTCCTTCGGTGGGGGAGGGGAGGGGGCGGCGGTGACAGGGGGTGGTTTCGAGCCTAGGGACTCCGGTACGGGTTCGGGAGGGGAACGCCCCGCTCCGCCCGTTCGAAGGGCCCGGCGGTAGGTACCGCCGGCCCCTCCTACACGTACTCCGTGGGGATCACGGGCTCGCCGCGCGACAGCTGCATCGCCGACATCGGCAGCCCGGCGCGGGCCGCGATGTGCCGCTCGCGCGCCGCGTCCAGCGGCTCGCGGGCGACCGCCTCGCCGCCCCGGACCAGCTCCGTCAGCAGCTGCCGGCCGGCCAGCTCCGCGGGGACCGGACCGGTGCCGATCACCTCGGCCTCGGCCACCCCGTCCGCGTCCAGCCGGCGCGCCGCCCACTTGCGCCCGCCCTTGGAGGACTTCGCGCCCAGCGACTTCTTCGCCACCGGGAGCAGCTCGTCGGCCGGATCGGCCGAGCCCGCGCGGGCCACCAGCTTGTAGACCATGGAGCAGGTGGGGTGCCCGCTGCCGGTGACCAGCTGCGTGCCCACCCCGTACGCGTCCACCGGGGCGGCGGCCAGCGAGGCGATGGCGTACTCGTCCAGGTCCGAGGTCACCACGATCTTCGTCTCCGTCGCCCCCAGCTCGTCCAGCTGCTGGCGGACCCGGTGGGCGACCAGCAACAGGTCCCCGGAGTCGATGCGGACGGCGCCCAGCTCCGGCCCCGCCACCTCGACCGCCGTGCGGACCGCGGCGGCCACGTCGTAGGTGTCGACCAGGAGCGTGGTGCCCCGGCCCAGCGAGTCCACCTGCGCCCGGAACGCGTCGCGCTCGGAGTCGTGCAGCAGGGTGAAGGCGTGGGCGCTCGTCCCGACCGTCGGGATGTTGTAGCGGAAGCCCGCGGCCAGGTCGGAGGTGGTGTCGAAGCCCCCGACGTACGCGGCGCGCGCCGAGGCCACCGCCGACAGCTCATGGGTGCGCCGGGCCCCCATCTCGATCAGACCGCGCCCGCCGGCCGCCGCCGACATGCGCGAGGCCGCCGCGGCGATCGCCGAGTCGTGGTTGAGGATGGAGAGGATCACCGTCTCCAGCAGCACGCACTCGGCGAAGGAGCCCTCGACGCGCAGGATCGGCGAGCCGGGGAAGTAGACCTCGCCCTCCGGGTAGCCCCAGATGTCGCCGCCGAAGCGGTAGTCGGCGAGATAGGCGAGCGTCGGCCCGTCGACGATGTCCTGGTCGCGCAGGAAGCCGAGCATCTCGTCGTCGAAGTGGAAGTTCTCCACGGCGTCCAGCACCCGGCCGATGCCCGCGACGACGCCGTAGCGCCGCCCCTCGGGCAGCCGGCGGGTGAACGCCTCGAAGACCGAGCGCCGGCCGGCGGTGCCGGCCTTGAGCGCGGCCTGCACCATCGTGAGTTCGTACTGGTCCGTGAAGAGCGCGGTCGACGGCACACCGACCCGTCGCCCGAGGTCCGCTGAGTTCATGCCGGGGATGCTACCCCTATTTCGTCAAAGTGACGAGATGGGGGTGCGGGACCCGGCGCGGCGCGGGGCCGTTTGTGCGCCGGGCCCCCCGGAGTGGCAGCATGGGTGGAGTGAGTGTCGCCCCCGCAGAGATCGAACGTCCCGAGTCGGCCGAGGAGAACCTCGTCGTCCCCGAGCCCGACGTCCCCTGGGTGACGCTGGTCCACAACGACCCGGTCAACCTCATGAGCTACGTGACGTACGTCTTCCAGGCCTACTTCGGCTACTCCAAGGACAAGGCGCACAAGCTGATGCTGGACGTCCACCAGAAGGGCCGCGCCGTCGTCTCCAGCGGCAGCCGCGAGGAGATGGAGCGCGACGTCCAGGCCATGCACGGCTACGGGCTGTGGGCCACGCTCACCCAGGACCGCAACTGACCCTCCGCACCGCCCCGTCCGACCCGCCCGACCACCATCGGAGTCAACCCATGGCCGGCCACTTCGAGGCCACCCCCGGCGGCGGCGCGGCCGTCGCGCTCGACGAGGTGGAGATCGCGATCCTGCGCTCCCTCGCCGTCCAGCTGCTGGAGCTCATCGGCCCCGGCGACGCGCCCGCCGACGGCGAGGACCCGCTCGCCGCGCTCTTCGCCGAGGGACCCAGCGAGCCGCCCTCCGACCCCGCCCTCGCCCGCCTCTTCCCCGAGGCCTACGGCGACGAGGACAGCGAACTGCGCGCGGCCTCCGCCGAGTTCCGCCGCTTCACCGAGAACGACCTGCGCACCCGCAAGCGCGACGACGCCCTCGCGGTGGTCCGTTCGCTGGACGCGCTGACCCCGGACGGGGACGGAGGGGCCGTCCTCACCCTCGACGCCGAAGGCTGCCGGCAGTGGCTGGGCTCCCTCAACGACCTCCGGCTCACCATCGGCACCCGGCTGGAGGTCTCCGACGAGGACGACGGCCAGGAGGGCTCCCTCTACCGGCTGCCGGACAGCGATCCGCGCAAGCCCATGGTGATGGCCTACCTCTGGCTCGGTGGCCTCCAGGAGACCCTCATCGAGACGCTGATGCCGTAGGGCTGCCTCTTCGGGCTCCCATGCACGCCGACCGCGTTCCCGCAAGCCGGAACGCGGTCCTCTCACCTGATAAGTCACTCTTCCCGCAACCGGGCCTTTTATCCGCCTTTTTCCGTGCCGCGCGCTCCATACTGCTCGCCGCAATCATGGAGAAAGGCGGGTACGCCCATGACATCGGCGCAGATCGACGACCAGGGCCCGGACGGTCCGCACCCCGCGTCCGCCCCGGACACCGCCGCGCCCGCCGAGGGCTACCGCAGAGCCCTCGGCGCCCGCCAGATCCAGATGATCGCCATCGGCGGAGCCATCGGCACCGGACTCTTCCTCGGCGCGGGCAAGGCCATCGCCAAGGCCGGACCCAGCCTCGTCCTGGCCTACGCCGTGGCCGGTCTGGTGATCTTCCTCATCATGCGGGCCCTGGGCGAACTCCTCATGTACCGCCCGGTCTCGGGCTCCTTCTCCGAGTACGCCCGCGAATTCGTCGGCCCCTTCGCGGGATTCGTCACCGGCTGGACCTACTGGCTCTTCTGGGTCGTCACCGGGATCACCGAAGTCACCGCCGCCGCCCAGTACATGACCTTCTGGTTCGCGCTCCCGCAATGGGTCTCCGCGCTCGCCTTCACCGTCCTGCTCTACGGCGCGAACCTCATCTCCGTCAAAGTCTTCGGAGAGCTCGAATTCTGGTTCTCCATGGTCAAGGTCACCGCCATCGTCGGCATGATCCTCATCTGCGCCGGCATCCTGACCCTCGGCTTCTCCGACGCCGGCGACACCGCCTCCCTCGGCCACCTCTGGGCCGACGGCGGATTCTTCCCGCACGGCGTCAAGGGCACCCTGATGACGCTCCAGATCGTCATGTTCGCCTTCCTCGCCGTCGAACTCGTCGGCGTCACCGCGGGCGAGGCCGAGAACCCGGCGACCGTCCTGCCCAGGGCCATCAACACCGTGCCGTGGCGCATCGCCGTCTTCTACGTCGGCGCCCTGGTCATGATCCTGTCCGTGGTGCCCTGGACGGAGTTCTCCCCGGACGTCTCCCCGTTCGTCGAGGCCTTCGAGAGGATGGGCCTCGGCCTCGGCGCCGGCATCGTCAACTTCGTCGTGCTGACCGCCGCGCTCTCCTCCTGCAACTCCGGCATGTACTCCACCGGCCGCATGCTCCGCGACCTCGCGCTCAACGGACAGGGCCCCGCCCTCTTCATCCGGCTGACCCCGGGCGGCACCCCCCTCATCGGCACCACCTTCTCCGCCGCCCTGATGCTCGTCGGCGTCTGGATCAACTACCAGTGGCCCGGCGACGCCTTCACCTACGTCGTCTCCTTCGCCACCATCTCCGGCATGTGGGCCTGGATCATGATCCTGGTCAGCCAGCTCCGCTACCGCCGCCTCGCCGACCGCGGCCTCCTGCCGGCCTCCCCGTTCCGGACCCCCGGCGCCCCGTACACCAGCGTCCTCGCCCTCGCCTTCATCGGCGTCGTGATCGTCATGATGGGCATCGACGAGGACACCAGGATCTCGCTCTACTGCGCCCCGCTCTGGGCCCTGCTCCTCGGCGTCTCCTACCTGGTCCTCCGGGCCCGCGACCCGCGCGGCAAGGCCTTCACCGGCCGCTGAGACACCCTCGTCCCACCATGCGGGCGCCCGCGTACCACGCCTCGGTACGCGGGCGCCCGTCTCCTATCCTGGGCGCCATGCTGACCATCACCCAGGCGCTGTACGACCAGATCGTCGCGCACTCCCGCGCCGACCACCCCGACGAGGCGTGCGGCGTGGTCGCCGGGCCCGCCGGGACCGGCCGCCCCGAGCGCTTCATCCCGATGCTCAACGCCGCCCGCTCGCCCACGTTCTACGAGTTCGACTCCTCCGACCTCCTCAAGCTCTACCGCGAGATGGACGACCGCGACGAGGAACCCGTGATCGTCTACCACTCGCACACGGCGACCGAGGCCTACCCCTCGCGCACCGACGTCACCTACGCCAACGAGCCGGGCGCCCACTACGTCCTCGTCTCCACCGCCGACACCGACGACGCCGGACCCTTCCAGTTCCGCTCCTACCGCATCGTGGACGGCGAGATCACCGAGGAGGAGGTCCGGGTCGTCGACGCCCACCCCGCGTCCTGACCCCCGGCACCACCCCCTCCGCAGACCCCGGACAGGGCCGCCCACGGCGGCCCTGTCCACCTGTCGAACACCAGACATCCACCAGGTGAGATCACATTCCGAATCCGGCACCGGGAATCGATACGATGAGCGCATGGTTCTCCCTGACGTGAGCGACAAGACGCCGGGCATGCTGCTCGTGGCGCGCCTGCACGTCGACCTGTGCCGACTCGCGAGCGCGATCTGTACGTACGACCGGACCGCCGGCCGCGAGGGCTGAGCAGGCCGGGACACGGCCCCGCCCACCGGGCGCCGTCCTTCACGCACCGACCCCCGCGCGGGGGCAGAGCCGCGCGCCCACGCCACCTCTCCGCTTCGACAGGAGCCCATGCCATGGCCATCGAGGTCCGCATCCCGACCATCCTCCGCACCTACACCGACGGCGCGAAGGCCGTCGAAGGCACCGGGGACACCCTCGCCGAGCTCTTCACCGACCTGGAGAGCCGCCACACCGGCATCCGGGAGCGCATCGTCGACGGCGAACAGCTCCGCCGCTTCGTCAACGTCTACCTCAACGACGAGGACGTCCGCTTCCTCGACGGCATCTCCACCAAGCTCAGCGACGGCGACAGCGTCACGATCCTCCCGGCCGTCGCCGGCGGCATGAACTGATGCGCTATGACAGCCCGCTCGCCGCAGTGGGCAACACCCCGCTCGTCCGCCTGCCGCGGCTGTCACCGTCGGACGACGTCCGCATCTGGGCCAAGCTGGAGGACCGCAACCCCACCGGCTCGATCAAGGACCGCCCGGCGCTCCACATGGTGGAGCAGGCCGAGAAGGACGGCCGGCTCACCCCCGGCTGCACCATCCTCGAACCCACCAGCGGCAACACCGGCATCTCGCTCGCCATGGCGGCCAAGCTCAAGGGCTACCGCATCGTCTGCGTGATGCCGGAGAACACCTCCCAGGAGCGCCGCGACCTGCTCGCCATGTGGGGCGCCGAGATCATCTCCTCCCCGGCCGCCGGCGGCTCCAACACCGCCGTCCGCGTCGCCAAGGAGCTGGCCGCCGAGCATCCGGACTGGGTCATGCTCTACCAGTACGGCAACCCGGACAACGCGGGCGCGCACTACGCCACCACCGGTCCGGAGATCCTCGCCGACCTCCCGTCCGTCACCCACTTCGTCGCCGGGCTCGGCACCACCGGCACCCTGATGGGCGTCGGCCGCTATCTGCGCGAACGCGTCGACGGCATTCAGATCGTCGCCGCCGAGCCGCGCTACGACGACCTGGTCTACGGCCTGCGCAACCTCGACGAGGGCTTCGTCCCCGAGCTGTACGACGCCTCCGTCCTCACCACCCGCTTCTCGGTGGGCTCCGCGGACGCCGTCACCCGCACCCGCGAACTGCTCCAGCAGGAGGGCATCTTCGCCGGCGTCTCCACCGGCGCCGCGCTGCACGCCGCCATCGGCGTCGGGAAGAAGGCGGTCAAGGCCGGCGAGTCGGCCGACATCGTCTTCGTCGTCGCCGACGGCGGATGGAAGTACCTCTCGACGGGCGTCTACACCGCGCCCACGACGGAGGCCGCCATCGAAACGCTCCACGGCCAGCTCTGGGCCTGAGCCGAGCACACCCCCGGACGCCGGGGGCCCGCGACCGACACGGTCCGGGCCCCCGGCGTCCGCCGTTCCGCGCCCCGGCGCACGGCGGGCTTCCATCGAACCGGTGACAGCACAGGTGAGTTCCCCCACAACGGCACGCCCCGAAGGAGCGACGGGGTGCCGCGCGCCTTACGCTCGACGAACCCGTTCCACGCACGAACCCTCCCGTTCCCACGTTTCGGAGGTTCACGCTCCATGAAGCTCACCGTCGTCGGCTGCTCCGGCTCGTTCCCTTCCACGGGATCGGCATGTTCGAGCTACCTCGTAGAGGCCGACGGCTTCAGGCTGCTCCTCGACATGGGCAACGGCGCCCTGGGCGAGCTGCAGCGCCATGTCGGTCTGTACGACCTCGACGCCATCTTCCTCAGCCATCTGCACGCCGACCACTGCATCGACATGTGCGCGTACTTCGTCGTCCGCTACTACCCGAACAGTGGTACGCGGCCGTCGCGCATCCCGGTGTACGGCCCCGAGGGCACGGAGGCGCGGCTGACCACCGCACACGCCGACACCCCCTCCGAGCACGCGATGGGCGAGGTCTTCGACTTCCACACGCTCAAGCCCGGCTCGTTCGACATCGGCCCCTTCTCGGTGCGTACGGAGAAGCTCTGCCACCCCGTGGACACCTTCGGGATCCGCGTCGAGCACGGCGGCCGCTCGCTCACGTACTCCGGCGACACCGGACCCTGCGAGGCGCTGGACGAGCTGGCGGAGGGGGCCGATCTCTTCCTCTGCGAGGCATCGTTCCTGCACGGCAAGGAGGACATCCCCGACCTCCATCTGAACGGCCGCCAGGCCGGTGAGCTGGCCGCCCGCGCGGAGGTGGGCCGGCTGGTGCTCACCCACATCCCGCCGTGGACCGACGCCGACCGGAATCTGGCCGATGCCCGCGAGGTGTTCGACGGCCCGTCGGAGCTGGCGGTCCCGGGCGCGGTCTACGAGATCTGAGCACGTCCCCTTCTCCGCCCGCACGACGAAGCCCTCACCTGCCGCCGGGCAGGTGAGGGCTTCGGTCTGTCGGGGGACCGGCCGGGGGCTTACGCCTTGGTCAGGTCCTCGATCTCCTCCTCGGGCTCGCGGCCCGGGGTGGTGAGGTTGAACTTGATGATCGCGAAGCGGAACGTCACGTAGTAGATGACTCCGAAGACCAGACCGATCGGGATGATCATCCAGGGCTTCGTGGCGTGGGTCCAGTTCAGGGCGTAGTCGATGAACCCGGCCGAGAAGTTGAAGCCCGCGTGGACGCCCAGGCCCCAGGTGACGGCCATCGAGACGGCGGTCAGCACCGCGTGCAGGACGTACAGGACCGGCGCGATGAACATGAACGAGAACTCGATCGGCTCGGTCACACCGGTGACGAACGAGGTCAGGGCCAGGGAGACCATCATGCCCATCACGGCCTTGCGGCGCTCGGGGCGGGCGCAGTGCGCCATGGCGATCGCGGCGGCCGGCAGGCCGAACATCATGATCGGGAAGAAGCCGGACTGGAACATGCCGGCGCTCGGGTCACCGGCCAGGAAGCGGGTGATGTCACCGTGGACGACCTCGCCGGCCGAGTTGGTGAAGTCACCGAGCTGGAACCAGGCGACCGTGTTCACGAACTGGTGCATGCCGATCGGGATCAGCGCGCGGTTGACGCCACCGAACAGGGCGGCGCCGCCGGAGCCGAGGCCGGTCATCCACTCACCGAAGTTGGAGATGCCGTCACCGATCGGCTCCCAGACGAGGCCGAAGAAGACACCGACGACGACGCCGACGAAGGCCATGATGATCGGGACGAGCCGGCGGCCGTTGAAGAAGCCGAGCCAGTCGACCAGCTTGGTGCGGTGGAACTTCTGCCACAGGACCGCGGAGAGCAGACCCATGATGATGCCGCCGAGCACGCCGGGATCGTTGTACGTGGCCGCGGTGTCCGCGCCCTTCTGGATCACCGCCTCGGTGACCGGGAAGGCCTGCAGGACCTTGCTGTAGACGAGGAAACCGACGAGCGCGGCGAGCGCCGTCGAGCCGTCGGCCTTCTTGGCGAAGCCGATGGCCACGCCTATGCAGAACAGGATCGGCAGGCTGCCGGTGATGGCACCGCCCGCGTTGCCGAAGACGGCGGCGACCTTGTCCCAGCCGAGACCGTCCTTGCCGAAGATGTCGTCCTGGCCCAGCCGCACCATGATGCCGGCTGCGGGCAGCACGGCGATGGGCAGCTGCAGGCTGCGACCCACCTTCTGCAGGCCCTGGAACAGGCCGGAGCCCCGCTTCTTCGCGGGGGCCGCCGTAGCGGTGGCCGTACTCATCAACTTCCTCCAGTAGACAAGGCGCCGCCGGGGACAGGGTGTTTGGGGTGGGCGACGACCTGGAAGACGCGAGGCGCAGGCATCGCGTGGTCTGGACCACTGAGTGGTGTAGACCAGTTGTAGCACGGTGAGGGTTAGATAAGGAACCTGCAATTTCCGACTACTTCGCAGTAGCCATCGTCCACGCACAGTGACATGCCGAAGGCCCCCGGACCGCAGGGTCCGGGGGCCTTGGCGAGACGGGGTGAACACCCCGTGGAACAGCTACTTCGTGAGGTTCTTCTCGATCTCCTCCTCCAGTTCGTCGGGCTCGCGGCCCGGCGTCTGGAGATTGAATTTGGTGATCGCGAACCGGAAGATCGCGTAATAGACGACCGCGAAGGCCAGACCGATCGGGATGATCAGCCATGGTTTCGTCGCCAGACTCCAGTTGATGACGTAGTCGATCAGACCGGCCGAGAAGCTGAAGCCGTCCTTCACCCCGATCGCCCAGGTGACCGCCATGGAGACACCGGTGAGCACCGCGTGGATCGCGTACAGCAGGGGTGCCACGAACAGGAACGAGTACTCGATGGGCTCCGTGATTCCCGTCACGAACGAGGTCAGGCCGACCGAGACCATCATGCCGCCGACCGCCTTGCGGCGATGCGGTTTCGCGCAGTGGTAGATCGCCAGCGCCGCCGCCGGCAGCGCGAACATCATGATCGGGAAGAAGCCCGAGGTGAACTGGCCGGCCGTGGGGTCCCCGGCCAGGAAGCGGTTGATGTCACCGTGGACGACCGTCCCGTCCGGCTTGGTGTAGTCGCCGAACTGGAACCAGACGAAGGTGTTCAGGAACTGGTGCATGCCGATCACCAGCAGGGCGCGGTTGGCGATACCGAAGATGCCCGAGCCGAGCCAGTTCAGGTCCACCAGCCACTTCGAGAAGCTGGTCAGACCGTCACCGATGGGCTGCCACACCCAGGCGCAGAGCCCGGCGAAGAGCAGGCCCACGAAGGCCATGATGATCGGGACGAGCCGGCGGCCGTTGAAGAATCCGAGCCAGTCCACCAGCTTCACCCGGTGGTACCGCTGCCAGAACCACGCCGCCATCAGACCCATGACGATGCCGCCGAAGACCCCGGGGTTCTGGTACGCCGCCGGGGTCACCGTCGCGTCGCCCGCCACACACGTACCGAACCAGACGCCGCCCGACACGAAGGTCGAGCCCTTGTCGCAGTCCACCGGGAAGGCGTGCAGCACCGCGTAGTAGACGAGGAATCCGGCCACGGCCGCCAGGGCCGTCGAGCCGTCCGCCTTCTTCGCCATGCCGATCGCGACACCGACGCAGAACAGCAGCGGCAGACCGAGCCCGGAGTCGAGCAGCGCGCCGCCCGCCGCCGCGAAGACCTTGGCGATGTTGTTCCAGCCGAGGCCGTCGTCGCCGAACACGTCCGGCTGGCCGAGCCGGTTGAGGATGCCGGCCGCCGGCAGCACGGCGATCGGCAGCTGAAGACTGCGGCCCATCTTCTGGAGACCCTGGAAGAAGCTGTTCCACCAGGTCTTCTGAGGGATCGCTGCGCTGCTCGCGCTCATCGGCGTCCTCCCGGATCGGGCCATATTTGGCGGTTGTCGCAGACTGGTGTAGACCAGTTGCGGTACGGTGCGGAGCCCGCCCGGAAGACAGGGCGCCGGTGATCGTCAGCATGGGTGACGGTGCGGCTACTCGCTCGCGAAGTTGGGCCAACCGTGCGTTACCGTGACGAAACGGACCCATGGTGGGCCGTCGCATGTTCGTGAAAACCCAGGGAGAAGGCCATGGCCAGCAAGGCTGAGAAGATCGTCGCCGGGCTCGGCGGAATCGAGAACATCGAAGAGGTCGAGGGCTGCATCACGCGCCTGCGCACCGAGGTCATCGACCCGAGCAAGGTCGACGAAGCCGCGCTCAAGGCCGCCGGCGCCCACGGCGTCGTCAAGATGGGCACCGCCGTCCAGGTCGTCATCGGCACCGACGCCGACCCCATCGCCGCCGACATCGAAGACATGATGTGACCCACCGCTGAACCCCGCCGAGCCCACCGGCCGGCACCCCCGCAGGCCCCTCCCACCCGGACGGGGCCTGCGGCGTCCCACCCCTACCCGCACCCCCGCCGCACCGGCCGGGACACCGCCGCACACCCGATAGGGTCGACGCCATGTCTCGTATCGACGGCCGCACCCCCGAACAGCTCCGCCCCGTCACCATCGAACGCGGATGGAGCAAGCACGCCGAAGGATCCGTCCTCGTCTCCTTCGGCGACACCAAGGTCCTCTGCACCGCCTCCGTCACCGAGGGCGTCCCGCGCTGGCGCAAGGGCAGCGGCGAGGGCTGGGTCACCGCCGAATACTCCATGCTCCCCCGCTCCACCAACACCCGCGGCGACCGCGAATCCGTCCGCGGCAAGATCGGCGGCCGCACCCACGAGATCAGCCGCCTCATCGGCCGCTCCCTGCGCGCCGTCATCGACTACAAGGCCCTCGGCGAGAACACCGTCGTCCTCGACTGCGACGTCCTCCAGGCCGACGGCGGCACCCGCACCGCCGCCATCACCGGCGCCTACGTCGCCCTCGCCGACGCCATCGCCTGGGCCCAGGGCAAGAAGATCATCAAGGCCGGCCGCAAGCCCCTCACCGGCACCGTCGCCGCCGTCAGCGTCGGCATCGTCGACGGCACCCCCCTCCTCGACCTCTGCTACGAGGAGGACGTCCGCGCCGAGACCGACATGAACGTCGTCTGCACCGGCGACGGCCGCTTCGTCGAGATCCAGGGCACCGCCGAGGCCGAACCCTTCGACCGCGACGAACTCAACGCTCTCCTCGACCTCGCCACCGCCGGCTGCGCCGACCTCGCCGCCCTCCAGAGCGACGCCCTCGCCCGCACCCTCGGCGCGTAACGAAGCAACCAAGTCCCCCCGCACGGCGTCGATACGCATACGGGCGCACGGAGTCGAAACCGTGCGCCCGTCCGCGTATCCGCACCCGGGGAGGGACCCACCATGGCCGTACGCCACCGACGTCACCGCCGCACCGCACTGGCCCTCGCCGCCGCACTCCTCGCCGCCACCACCGCGGCCGGCTGCGGCGCCCTCGACAAGACCCTCGACTGCGTCCGCACCGCCGACGCCATCGCCACCAGCGTCGACAACCTCCAACAGGCCGTCGCCAACGCCTCCAGCGACCCCACCCAGGCCTCCGAATCCCTCGACGAGATCGAGAAGGAGATCGACAACCTCGGCGACACCACCGACAACGCCGACCTCGGCAAGGCCGTCGACGACCTCGGCACCGGCATCGGCAACGTCCGCGACGCCATCGACAAGGGCGACAACACCCCCGACATCACCCCCGTCACCGACGCCGCCGCCGAGATCGGCAAGGTCTGCACCCCCTGACGACCCCGGCCGCGCCACCCCGCCGCCCGCCACTCAACGGGCGGCGGACAGCCCCTCCCAGAACACACAGTGGTGACCCGCCGCGAAATCGGTCCGCCCCACCGCCCCCGACGCCAGCCGCTGCACATAACCGTCACCGCCCGAGAACGGCTCCCACCGCGGCAGCCCCGCACCGTTCACCCGACCCGTCGCTGCGAACCGGCTCCAGTACCCGACCACCGTGTCCGACAGCCCCGACTGCGCCGCGTCCAACGGCTCGAACAGCCCGTTCTCGAAGAGATACGCCAGATCGACCATGTGCCCCGTCCCCAACGGGAAACTCGCCGGCCGCGGCACCCCCCGGAAATACGGAGCCGACTCCTCCGCGAACTCGTACGCGTACACCGACGTGCGACGCGCCAGCGCCCGCTGCGTCCGCAGCGCCGCCACCGACCACTCCGCGTCCGTCAGCACCGCCGACCACGCCGCCCCCGGCGCCGCGTACCGCCCCACCGGATACTCCGCCAGCACCGCCGGGGCATCCGCCCCGAACCGCCTCCGCACCTGCTCCTCGTACCCCTCCGCGGTCATCGGACGCCCCGTCATGATCTCGTCGAGACCCGCAAGCCCGCTCATCTCGTCCCGCGTCGAACCGTGCAGCACCGGCACCCGCGCGAACCGCCCCGCCGCGATCGCCTCCGCCGGCGACTCCGGCAGCACCTCACCGTCCACCACCGGCCGGAACCCGTCGTGCCCCGCCACCGACGCCCCCACCAGCTCCTCCGTGGACCTGCCCCGCAGACACGCCTCCACCGCCCCCGGCCCACCGCACCCCGACGCCTCCACGACCGCCTTCCCCGTCTCCTCCGCCTGCTCCCGAGTGAACGAACCGTCCGGCCCCACACACCCCGCGCTCTGCACGATCGCCCTGTCGAACAGCCCCCGCGCCCCCGGCGACACCAACTGCGCACACACGCTGTACCCACCGCCCGACTGCCCCATGAGCGTCACATTCCGGGGATCACCGCCGAAGGCACCCGCGTTCCGCGCCACCCACCGCAACGCCGCCTGCTGGTCCAGCAGCCCCAGATCGGCCGAAGCGTCCAGCCCCGGAGCCGACAGGAAACCGAACACCCCCAGCCGGTAGTTCACCGTCACCACCACCGCACCCTGCCGCGCCGCCGCCAGCTTCGCCGCGCCGTAGCTCGCGCCGTCCCCGTACGTGAAGCTCCCGCCGTGGATCCACACGATCACCGGCAACGGCCGCACCGGCCGCCGCGCCGGGGTCGTGACGTTCAGATACAGACAGTCCTCGCCGCCCCCGCCCGCGATCGCGATCGGCTGGTCCGTCGGCTGCGCACACGCGCCGCGCGGGGCGCGGGCGTCCAGCGTCGCCGACCAGGGCCGCACCGGCTGCGGCTTCTTCCACCGGCGCTCGCCGGTGGGCGGGGCCGCGTACGGAATCCCCTGGAACGTCCGCACCGCACCGGCGGCCGAGCCGAGGACCGGCCCCTCCCCGGTGACCACCCGGACCGGCGCGGCGGCGGCCGGACCGGCCGGCCGCGCGACGGCGGGCCCGGCCGCCAGGGCGGTGGCGGTCAGCGCCGCGGCGGCGGCGGAGGCGGCGAGAGCGGCGATACGTGACGAGATGACGGACATCGGGACTCCCCGGAAGCGACGTGATCGGTTCGACGCGTCAACGCTAGCCAGGAATTGGGCAGTTGTGCAATACGCTTGTTCAAGGCGATCGCCTCATGCGTTCATTTCATGCGCTCGTCTCAGGCGATCGCCTGGCACGTCCGCACACCCCTTGCTACGATCCGCGCCATGGGAACCGGAAACCGGGAAAAACTGCTGGAAGCCGCCAGGCAGTGCCTCTTCGAGAAGGGGTACGAACGCACCACGGTCCGCGACCTCGCCACCGCGGCGGGCGTCAGCATGGCCGCCATCGGCTACCACTTCGGATCCAAGGAAGCCCTGCTCAACCAGGCACTCTTCGAAGCCCTCGACACCGGCGACCGGGCCTTCGGACCACCCGCCGAAAGCGACGACCCGGCCGCGCTCTGGCACCGCCTCATCGAGGCCTTCTCCGCCAACAAGACCTTCTGGCTCGCCAACCTGGAGACCGTCCTGCGCGCCCAGCGCGACCCCGCACTCCGCGAACAGATGGCCGCCGGCCTGCGTCAGGGCCGCAGCGGCATGGCCCGCGAGATCACCGGAACCCCCGAGGCCGAACTCTCCGAGGACACCGTCCGCACCCTCGGATCCGTCCAACTCGCCCTGGTCAGCGGCCTGATGATGCAGCACCTCACCGACCCGGACTCCGCCCCCACCGCCGACGAGGTCCTCGCGGGCATCCGCGCCCTCGCCGCCCGCCTCCCCGAGGAGCCCTGAGGCGCGGCCCGTGCTCCCGGCGCGGCGATAATCGAGCCATGACCCGTCTCATCCTCGCCACCCGCAACGCCGGGAAGATCACCGAACTCCACGCGATCCTCGCCGACGCCGGACTCACCCACGAACTCGTCGGCGCGGACGCCTACCCGGAGATCCCCGACGTCAAGGAGACCGGCGTCACCTTCGCCGAGAACGCCCTCCTCAAGGCCCACGCCCTCGCCCGCGCCACCGGCCACCCCGCCATCGCCGACGACTCCGGCCTCTGCGTCGACGTCCTCGGCGGCGCCCCCGGCATCTTCTCGGCCCGCTGGTCCGGCACCCACGGCGACGACCGGGCCAACCTGGACCTCCTCCTCGCCCAGCTCTCCGACATCGACACCCCCCACCGCGCCGCCCACTTCGCCTGCGCCGCCGCCCTCGCCCTCCCCGACGGCACCGAACGCGTCGTCGAGGGCCGCCTCACCGGCACCCTCCGCCACACCCCCGCCGGCACCGGCGGCTTCGGCTACGACCCGATCCTCCAGCCCGACGGCGAAACCCGTACCTGCGCCGAACTGACCGCCGCCGAGAAGAACGCCATCAGCCACCGCGGCAAGGCGTTCCGGGCCCTGGTGCCGGTGGTGCGGGAACTGGTGGGGTGAGACACGAGGAGGCTGTCACCTTCGAAATGAAGGTGACAGCCTCCTCATGTCTGTGGGCCCGGTGGGACTCGAACCCACGACACACCGGACCTAAACCGGCGCCCTCTTGGCCAGCTGGGGTACGGACCCGCGCGCCTCACTCTACTGTGCGGGGGCTCGCCGCTTCGAGAAGGTTGCCGTCTGGCTGTGGCACGAGGGGCAGAGGTACCGCAGATTCTCCCGGCGGTTGTCGAGTCGGTCACCGTTGATGTGATCGATCTCCAGGACGAGACGCCTGCCCTGCCACACGGTTCCCAGACCGCAGGCCTCGCACTTCCGAGGTGCTCCGGATTCGTCCAGGGCCCGTCGCAGCAGCACCGTCTTCGTGCGCGGTGATCCGGGGGACAACCTGCGAAGAATCTCCGCAGCGTCCTTCCGGTACGGGGAAGGGCGGCCGGCGTTGTGCCCCTGGCCGACGAAGTGCTCGGTGGAGAGCCCGTACGCCGCAATGCTGCGCATGGCCCTGGCTCGTGCCGCTCCGCTGGACGGGTGCAGTCCCAGTGCCCGCAGTACTCCTGCCATACCGCGTGACCTCCTTACCGCTGTGGTCAGTTCCTCTCTGGGGAAGAGCGGAGCGCCTCGCCGGCTGACCGGCCGGCCGAAATGGGAGACATCGATCTGGAAGGCATCGAGCTTTCGGGCGATATGCGCGTAGAGGCTGTCGTAGGGCACGACACCCAGATGGTCGAACATGTCGCGGATGCTGTGGGAGCGGGCCGCCGCCTCGCTGAGCGCCTCCCGCGTGTACGTACGGGGCACCCGTCGAGGCAACCGCTCGTCCGTGAAATGCGCGCAGTCGATTCCGTAGTGCTCAAGCCTGATGCGCAGATAGCGCAGTTCGCTCCGGGTCAGGGGTGTACCGAGCCGACGCATCAGGTCGACGAGGCTGCCCGCCTCGGAAGCCTTCTGGGCCAGCAGTTCGCCGGTGTAGCGAGGCCGGGTCATGAGGCGGTCCGCCGCTTGCGGCCACGGTAGGTGTCGGTGACGGAATGGCAGTTGGGGCAGAGGAAGCGCAGATTCTCCTGGCGGTTGTCCCACCAGTCTCCGTTCTCGTGGTCCACCTGGAGCTGGAGTGGCCGGTTGTTCCAGGTGGTGGAGATCCCGCACATTGCGCATGCCTCGGCCCTCCCGAGAGCGATGAGAGCGCGTCGGAGGCGTCCGCCGGGGGTGCGCCCGTGCTCAGGGGCGTTCAGTACGAGCAGGTCTTCCCGGGGCCTGCCCGCGCGCCGGGCGGGCGCGGCGAAATGGGTGGTGGGGATTCCCCATGCGGCGATCCGGCGGCTGATGTGGGTGTGGTTTCCGCCGACGGGGCTGATGCCCAAGTGGCGGAGCACGTCCTTGAGACTGGTGGACTCGCTGACGGCCTGGCGGAGCCGTGCCTCGCTGTGGCGTGTTCGTTTCGATGTGAAGTGAGAGATGTCTATGTCCCACTCCGTCATTTTCCTCCGTAGGTAGCTTCTGCTTCCCGGCGTAGGCGTTCCCCCGCACCAGCGCACGGCATCGTGAGTGTTCGTCGTCTGGCGCGCCGCCTCTTCGAGCAGTTCGCGCGTATAGCGACCCGGCAACGTTCCCCTCCGCATCCGGCCACCCGTTCGCAGCCTCGTACGGATCAACGAACCGCTCGGCGGAGGGTCACGTCCGATATCCGACAAGATGAGGAACGGCCCATACCGCTTCCGGGGAAGTCGTACGGGCCGGGGGCGGAGGGGATCAGAACTTCGGGTCCGGTGTCTGGGAGGCCACCAGTTCTTCCGCTTCCTCGGGGGTTTCGACGGAGGGCGGGGAGCCGGCGAGGGGGCGGTTGGCGGTTTCCTTCATGCAGGCCACCGCGATCACGCCGACCAGCGCCGCCGCCATGGCGTAGTAGGCGGGCATGAGGTTGGTGCCGGACCAGCTGATGAGGGCGGTGATGACGAGGGGGGTCGTGCCGCCGAAGATCGACGCCGACAGGTTGTAGCCGACGGAGAGGGAGCCGTAGCGGACGTTCGTCGGGAAGAGGGCGGGGAGGGCGGCGGACATGGTGCCGAGCATGCAGACCAGGGAGAGGCCGAGCATCGACATGCCGATGATGATGGCGGGGATGCTGCCCTGGCGGATCAGGAGGAAGGCGGGGAGGGAGAGGACGAGGAAGCCGAGCATGCCGGTCATCAGGAGGGGCTTGCGGCCGAAGTGGTCGGAGAGCTTGCCGACCTGGTTGATGATCAGCATCAGGGCGACCATGACGCCGAGCAGGATGAGCAGACCGTGGGTCTCGCTGTAGCCGAGCTCGTCGGAGAGATAGGTCGGCATGTAGGAGAGCAGCATGTAGTCGGTGATGTTGTACGCGCCGACCAGGCAGATGCAGAGGATGAGCGTCGGCCAGTACTCGCGGAAGATCCTCGCGAGGTCGCCCTTGGCCGTGGTCTCGACGCCGTCCGCCGCCTCGGTGGCGTGCGCGGTGCCGCCCTCCAGTTTCTGGAAGGCGGGGGTCTCGTCGAGGCGGAGCCGGAGGTAGAGGCCGACGAGGCCGAGGGGGCCGGCGACGAGGAAGGGGACGCGCCAGCCCCAGGACTCCATCTGGGCGTCGTTGAGGAGGGCGTACAGGGCGGTGACCAGGCCCGCCGCGCCGACGTAGCCGGCCAGGGTGCCGAATTCCAGGAAGCTGCCGAAGTAGCCGCGCCGTTTGTCGGGGGCGTATTCGGCGATGAAGGTGGAGGCGCCGCCGTACTCGCCGCCGGTGGAGAAGCCCTGGAGCATGCGGAAGAAGATCAGCAGGACGGGTGCCCAGATGCCGATGGCGTCGTGGGAGGGGATGACGCCGATCGCGAAGGTGCCGATCGCCATCATGATCATCGTGAGGGCGAGGACCTTCTTGCGGCCGATCTTGTCGCCCATGGGGCCGAAGAACATCCCGCCGAGGGGGCGGACGAGGAAGGCGACGGCGAAGGTGGCGAAGGAGGAGAGGAGCTGGGTCGTGTCGTTCCCGGACGGGAAGAAGACATGACCCAGGGTGGCGGCCAGATAGGAGTAGATGCCGAAGTCGAACCACTCCATGGCGTTGCCGAGCGAGGCCGCCTTGACGGCCCTCTTCACCGCCTGGTCGTCCGTGATGGTGATGTCGGAGCGGCGCAGCCTGGGGTTCCGGCGCTTGCGGATGGCGCGGAAGAGGGCGGGGTGGCGTTTGACCGCTTCGGGGTCGGCCGCCTGGTGGGGGTCGGAGGCCGCCATGGCCGGGTCCTTTCCTCGGTGGGTGTTCCAGGAAAGGCTTCTGCGCGAAGGTGGCGGGCGCAAACCCATCGGCCCGGGGATTGGGATGTCCCTCACATGGTTTCGGCCGTTCGGCCCAATCCCCGGGTGGTGGTGCGGCGGGCGGGGCGGTCAGATGCCGAGGTCCCTGATGATCTTGGCTACGTGGCCGGTGGCCTTGACGTTGTAGAAGGCGTGCTCGACCTTGCCGTTCTCGTCGACGACGATCGTGGAGCGGATGACGCCCATGATCGTCTTTCCGTAGTTCTTCTTCTCGCCGAAGGCGCCGTAGGCCTCCAGGGTGGTCTTGTCGGGGTCGGCGACGAGGGTGACCTTGAGGTTCTCCTCCTCGCGGAACTTGGCGAGTTTCTCCGGCTTGTCGGGGGAGACGCCGATGACGTCGTAGCCGGCGGCGGCGAGGACGTCGAGGTTGTCGGTGAAGTCGCAGGCCTGCTTGGTGCAGCCGGGGGTGAGGGCGCGCGGGTAGAAGTAGACGATGACCTTGCGGCCCTTGTGGTCCGCGAGCGAGACCTCGTTGCCGTCGGCGTCGGGGAGGGTGAAGGCGGGGGCGGTGTCGCCGGGCTGGAGTCGCTCGCTCATGGTTCTCCTTCGGGGCATGCGGGGTGTACGGGACCGAGCGTAACGGGGGTGCCGCCGGGTGCGGGGGCGGTGGAGCTGACAGACTGTCGATGAAGGTTTACCGGACGACGACCATGGAGGCGGCGCGGTGTCGGATACCAGGACCCCTGCGCAGATCGAGGCGGACATCATCAGCCGGCGTGAGCAGCTCGCGGTGGTCCTCGACGAGATCGGGGTGCGGGTGCACCCGAAGACGATCATGGGCGATGCGAAGGCGCGGGCCGCCCAGGCGGTGGACCGGACGGCCGGGCGGGCGTTCGTGGCGGTGAACCGGACGGTGTCGGACGTGAAGGCGCAGTTCGTGACGGAGGACGGTGCGCCGCGTCTGGAGCGGGTGGTGCCGGTGGCGCTGGTGGCGGCCGGTGTGGTGGGGCTGCTGGTGGTGTCGCGGCGGAAGCGGCGTTGACGGGGGTTCTCGCTCGTCCGTTCCGGGGTGGCCTCCGTCCGGGCCCCGCGTCACCCCCTCCGGCGCGCGGTGGGCGGGTGGGCGGGTAGGTTGCGGGGCGTGAGTGAGAACACCGACGACAAGCTGCCCATCCGGATGCTGCACGACCGTGTGCTGGTCCGGTCCGACACGCCTGAGGGCGAGCGGCGTTCCGGGGGCGGCATCCTGATTCCGGCGACGGCCGCGGTCGGCCGGCGGCTGGCCTGGGCGGTGGTGGTCGCGGTGGGGCAGAACGTGCGGACCGTGGAGCCCGGGGACCGGGTGCTGTACGACCCCGAGGACCGTGCCGAGGTCGAGGTGCGGGGGGTGGCGTACGTGCTGATGCGGGAGCGGGATCTGCACGCGGTGGCGGCGGACCGTTTCGAGGGTTCGGTGGATTCCACGGGGCTGTATCTGTAGGTGTGAACGGGTGAAGGGCCTGGTGACCGGTGTCACCAGGCCCTTTGCCTGTTCTTTGCTACGGTGGGGTGACCCCCGACGAGACGCGCCGTACCGGGTTTCCGCAAAGACGACGCACCCGTTGTCCGCGTGTTCTGTGGTCGGAGGTGCCGTCATGGCGTGGGTTCTGCTGGTGGTCGCTGGTCTGCTCGAAGTGGCCTGGTCGATCGGGATGAAGTACACCGAGGGGTTCACCCGGCTGTGGCCGAGTGTGTTCACGGGGCTGGGGATCGTGGCCAGCATGGTGTTGCTGTCGCAGGCGGCGAAGACGCTGCCGATCGGTACGGCGTACGGGGTGTGGGTCGGGATCGGTGCGGCCGGTGCGGCCGTGTTGGGCATGGTGGTGCTGAACGAGCCGGCGACCGCGGCCCGGATCTTCTTCGTGTGTCTGCTGCTGGTGGCCGTGGTGGGGCTGAAGGCCACGTCGGGTCACTGACCCCGTCCCCGCCCTCGTCCTCCGTCTCCGTCCCCGTCCGCCTGTCATCGGTGCGCGGCGGGCCGTGGGAGTGCCGGGCTGGGGGCGCGGGTGCCGTGGGGGCCCTCGAAGACGCCTCCGTCGCCGCCTCCGTCTCCGCCGTCTCCTCCGCCGTCACCGCCTCCGTCCGTTCCGCCGTCGCCCTCGCCTCCGGTGCCGCCGTCCGTGGTGCCTCCGGGCGGGGTGTCGGTGGTGCCGGGGGTGCTCGGCGGGGCGGCGGGTGAGGTGGGCGGGGTGCGGGAGGGGGTGTGGGGGGCGGTGCTGGTCGGGCCGCGGGTGGGGCGGCCGGTGTCGCCGGGCGCGGTGTCCTGTTCGCTGGGGAGTTCGGTCTCGTCGGTGCCGCTCTCCAGGTCGAGGTCGAAGTTCTGTACGGGGGTGCCGCGCAGGGCGGCCGCGGTGTAGGTGGCCCAGGTCTGGGCGGGTGCGCCGCCGCCGTTGATACGGGGCAGGCCGAGCGCGCCGTAGAGGGATTCCTGGGAGCCGGTGTCGGGGTCCTGGCCCATGACGGCGATGACGGTGGCGAGGCCGGGGGTGTAGCCGGCGAACCAGGCGGCGCGGTCCTCCTCGGCGGTGCCGGTCTTGCCGGCGGCGGGGCGGCCCGCGCCCTGGGCGGCGGTGCCGGTGCCGCCGTCGACGACGCTGCGCAGGATCGAGGTGGTGGTGTCGGCGGCCTCGCGGGTGACGGCCCGGGTGGTGGGCCGGGCGGGGAGGCCGACGCTCTCGCCGTCCTTGGTGACCTTCTCGACGAGGGTGTGGGGGGTGTGCCTGCCGTGGTTGGCGAGGGTGGCGTAGGCCTCGGTGAGGTCGAGGACGCTCGCGGTGGCGGGGCCGAGGGCGATGGAGGGGGAGGCGGTGAGGTCGGGGGTGTCCTTGGGGATGCCGAGGTCGACGGCGGTGGAGCGGACCTTGTCGGGGCCGACGTCCTCGGCCATCTGGGCGTAGACGGCGTTGACGGACTTGTCGGTGGCGGTGCGGACGGTGATGGGGCCGTAGCTGACGTCGTCCTCGTTGGCGGGGTCGTATCCGGTGGGGCCGTTCGGGCCCTGGACCATGCGCTTGTTGGTGCCGTCGTAGATGGTGCTGGGGGTGATGCGGCGGCCGTCCTGGGTGGTGGAGTCGTGGGCGACGGCGGAGGTGAAGACGAAGGGCTTGAAGGTGGAGCCGACCTGGTAGTCGCGGCGGGTGGCGTTGTTGACGTACTGCCGGGTGTAGTCGATGCCGCCGTACATGGCGAGGACGCGGCCGGTGGCGGGGTCGATGGAGGTGCCGCCGACGCGGACGTTGCGGTCGGCCTTGCGGTCGGTGGAGGTCTTGGACAGGACGTTGGCGTCGACGGCGGAGACGAGGGCGTCCTGTTTCTTCTTCTCCAGGGTGGTGGTGATGCGGTAGCCGCGGGTGGCGAGGGTCTTGGCGTCGAGGATGTTGTTGTCGACGAGGTAGTCCTCGACGGCCTGGACGATGTATCCGCGTTGTCCGGAGAGGCTGTTGGCGGGCTTCACTGCTCCGGGCGTCGGGAAGGTCAGGGTGGCGCGGGTCGCCTCGTCGAGCCAGTCCTCCTTGACCATGCCGTTGAGGACGTAGTTCCAGCGGGCGAGGGCGGCGGGCCTGTTCTCGGGGTGGGTGACGACGTCGTAGGCGCTGGGGGCGTTGAGCAGGGAGGCGAGGTAGGCGCCCTCGGCGGTGGTGATGTCGCCGATGTCCTTGCTGTAGTAGGCCTGGGCGGCGGCCTGGATGCCGTAGGCGTTGCGGCCGAAGTAGCTGGTGTTGAGGTAGCCCTCGAAGATCTGGCTCTTGGACTGTTCGCGGTTGAGCTTGATCGCGATGAAGAATTCCTTGATCTTGCGGCCGACGGTCTGTTCCTGGCCCAGGTAGTAGTTCTTGACGTACTGCTGGGTGATGGTGGATCCGCCCTGTTTGCCCTTGCCGGTGAGGGTGTTCCAGCCGGCGCGGAACATCGCCTTGATGTCGATGGCGCGTTCGGAGTAGAAGTCGCGGTCCTCGGCGGCGAGGACGGCGTGCTGGACGGTGAGGGGGACCTGGGCGAGGCGGACGTTCTCGCGGTTGACCTCGCCGTCGCGGGCGATGACGCTGCCGTCCTTGTAGAGGTAGACGTTGGACTGGGCGGTGGCGCTGGCGTTGGCGGGCGGGATGTCGACGAGCTGGTAGCCGGCGATGAAGCCGCCGATGAGGAGCAGGGCGATGAGGAGGACGCCGCCGAGGACCATGCGCCAGGTGGGGATCGCCCGCCGCCAGCCGGTGCGCCTGGGGCGCTTCGCCTTCTTCGGCTTCGTCCCGTCCGGTGGGGCCGCGCCGGGCGGGCCGCCGGCCGGGGCGTCCTGCCCGGCGGAGGCGGCGGCGTCGGCAGGCAGGTCCCTGGGGGGCCAGCCCCGGGGCTCGGGCTCCCCGTTCTGCTGCTGTGGCTCGTCGCTCATGTCGGTGCGGACTCCTCGGCCTCGGTCAGTTCCCCCATAGTGCCCTTTTCTATGGAATAACCCCCGGATCAACCTTCGAAAAGCGGTCGCGGCGGCGGGTTGGGGCGCACTAGAGTCCTGCGCTTTGGTGTCCGCACGGTGCGGGGCATCCCGGATGCGGGGCGGTGGTGCGGGTGCGGGTGTACGCGGTGGTGGCGGCGGGCGGGTTCCGGCGGCATGCCACGTACCGGATCGAGACGGCGGCGGGGGTGTTCACCAACACCGTCTTCGGTTTCATCCTGGCCTATACGTACGAGGCGCTGTGGGACGAGCGGCCGCATCTCGGCGGGTACGACATGGCGCAGGCGCTCACCTATGTGTGGCTGGGCCAGGCGCTGCTGATGACGTGCGTGATGATGGGCGGCGGTTTCGAGGAGGAGCTGATCGAGCGCATCCGTACGGGCGATGTGGCGGTCGATCTCTACCGGCCGGTCGATCTCCAACTGTGGTGGCTGTCGGGCGACATGGGCCGGGCGGCCTTCCATCTGCTGGGGCGCGGTGTGGTGCCGATGGCGGTCGGTTCGCTGGCCTTCGAGCTGGCGCTGCCCGGGTCGGTGTGGACCTGGGCGGCGTTCCTGGTCGCGGTGGCGCTGGGGGTCGTGGTGAGTTTCGCGATCCGCTATCTGGTGGCGCTGTCGGCGTTCTGGCTGATGGACGGGGCGGGCGCGGCGCAGGTCTCGTTCCTGGCGGGGCTGTTCTTCTCGGGGATGCTGCTGCCGCTGAACCTGTTCCCGGGGCTGCTCGGCGAGATCGCGCGGGCGCTGCCGTGGTCGGCGATGCTCCAGGTCCCGGCCGATGTGTTCCTCGGCAAGCACACGGGCGCCGGTCTGCTGCGGGTGTACGCCTTCCAGGCCGGCTGGGCGGTGGCGCTGCTGCTGGCGGGCCGGGCGCTCCAGTCGGTGGCGACGCGCCGGGTGGTGGTCCAGGGTGGCTGAGCCGGTGGACGTTCCGGGCGTGGTGGTCGTGGACCCGGTGCCGGACGCGGGTGCGCCGTGGTCGAGGGCGGCCGAGGGGGTGCGGGCGTACGGGCTGATCGTGGCGATGTGGATGCGCTCGACGATGGCGTACCGGGCGTCGTTCCTGATGACGGCGGCCGCGAACTTCGCGGTCACGGCCTTCGACTTCGTGACGATCGTGCTGATGTTCTCGCACGTCGACGTGCTGGGCGGTTTCACGCTGCCGGAGATCGCGCTGCTGTACGGGGCGGCCGGTACGTCCTTCGGGCTGGCGGACCTGCTGATGGGTTCGGTGGACCGGCTGGGCCGCCGGGTCAGGGACGGCACGCTGGACACCCTGCTGGTGCGGCCGGTGCCGGTGCTGGCGCAGGTGGCGGCGGACCGGTTCGCGCTGCGAAGGCTGGGCCGGGTCACCCAGGGGGTGCTGGTGCTCGGCTACGCGCTGGTGGCGCTGGACATCGACTGGACGCCGGCGAAGGCGGTGCTGCTGCCGTTGATGCTGGTCAGCGGGGCGGCGATCTTCGGGGCGGTGTTCACGGCCGGGGCGGCGTTCCAGTTCGTCGCCCAGGACGCCTCGCAGGTGCAGAACTCCTTCACGTACGGGGGAGCGACGCTGCTCCAGTACCCGCCGTCGGTGTTCGCGGCGGATCTGGTGCGCGGGGTGACGTTCGTGGTGCCGCTGGCGTTCGTGAACTGGCTGCCGGCGCTGTATGTGCTGGGGCGGGACTATCCGCTGGATCTGCCGCGGTGGGTGGCGTTCCTGCCGCCGCTGGTGGCGGGGGTGTGCTGGGTGCTCGCCGGGCTGGCGTGGCGGGCGGGGTTGCGGTCGTACCGGAGTACGGGGAGCTGAGGCGTGGTGGACGAGGACTTCATCGAACTCGTGGATGTGGAGAAGGTGTTCACGGTGCGGCGGCGCACCGGGCTGCTGCGGGGCGAGCGCCGGGAGGTGCGGGCCGTGGACGGGATCGGCTTCCGGGTGGCGCGCGGCGAGATGGTCGGCTACATCGGTCCGAACGGGGCGGGCAAGTCGACGACGATCAAAATGCTGACCGGGATCCTCACCCCGAGCGGCGGCACGCTGCGGGTGGCGGGCATCGACCCCTCCCGGGAGCGGACCCGGCTGGCGCGCCGGATCGGGGTGGTGTTCGGGCAGCGCACCACGCTGTGGTGGGACCTGCCGCTGCGGGACTCGTACCGGCTGGTCCACCGGATGTACCGGATCCCCGACGCGCGGTTCCGCGCCAATCTGGACCGGTGTGTCGAACTGCTGGACCTGGGTGAGCTGTTGGACGTGCCGGTGCGGCAGCTTTCGCTGGGGCAGCGGATGCGCGGTGACATCGCGGCGGCGCTGCTGCACGATCCGGAGGTGCTGTACCTGGACGAGCCGACGATCGGCCTCGATGTGATCTCCAAGGCCAAGGTGCGGGGATTCCTGCGGGAGTTGAACGCCGAGCGGGGCACCACGGTGCTGCTGACCACGCATGATCTGACCGATATCGAGCAGCTGTGCCGGCGGGTGATGGTGATCGACCACGGGCGGCTGATGTATGACGGCGGGCTCGACGGGCTGCACGAGGCGGGGGAGAGCGAGCGGGTCCTCGTGGTCGACCTGGCCCGTGAACTGCCGCCGATCCGGCTGGAGTCGGAGCCCTCGGTGCGTACGGTGAAGGTGGAGGGCGTCCGTCAGTGGCTGGCGTTCCCGGCCTCCGCCTCGGCGGCTCCGCTGGTGGCACGGATCGCGGCGGAGTATCCGCTGATGGACCTGTCGGTGCGCGAGCCGGACATCGAGTCCGTGATCGCGCGGATGTACGCCTCCGCCGACGGCGCCCGGGAGCACGCCCGTTGATCCGGTGCGGGGCCTGGTCAGGGGTCCGGGCCGGGTGGGGGGCCGGTGACGGGGGCGGCCCCGTTCAATAGGCTGCGCGGTATGACAAGCGAACTGCCGGAGATGCGTGCCTCCGATGCCGAGCGGGAACGGATCGCCGAGGTCCTGCGCGAGGCCGTCGCCGAGGGCCGACTGGAGATGACGGAGTTCGAGCAGCGGCTCGACGCCGCCTACAAGGCCCGCACCCACGGGGAGTTGGAACCGCTCGTCCGTGATCTCCCGGCGCCCGGCCGGAGCGCGGCGGCCCCGGCGGCCGGCCCGCAGCGCGTCGGTTCGGCGGCACGCTGGCAGGAGCGGATCGGCCGGCAGCCGACGTCGCAGCGGGCGATCGCGTTCTGGGGTGGCTTCAGCCGCCGGGGGAACTGGACGGTGCCCCGCGTCTTCACCGCCTTCGCCATGTGGGGCGGCGGCGAGATCGATCTGCGCGAGGCCAATTTCGAGGACCGCGAGATCGTCGTCCGCTGCTTCGCGATCATGGGCGGCATCCAGGTGACGGTGCCGCCGGAGCTGAACGTCGACGTCCGCGGCATCGGCGTCATGGGCGGTTTCGGCGAGCGGACGAAGGACGAGGGCGTCCCGTCGCCGGACGCGCCCCGGGTCCGGGTCACCGGCCTCGCGCTGATGGGCGGGATCGGCGTGGAGCACAAGCGGAGCAAGACGGAGAAGGCCCGGCTGCGGAACGAGGAACGGCAGCGCCTGCGCGACGCGGAGCGCCCCCGGCTGGACAAGGGCGACAGCTACTGAGCCCGGTGCCCCGGGCGCGCCCCTCGTCCGCGTTACGTCGGGGCGCGCCCCCGGTTCACGTTCACGGCGTCTTGGCCCGCCCGGCCGTTCACAGGGCGTCGGTGGCCGGGCCGGGGCGCAGCAGCGCGGCCACGTCGGGCAGGGAGCCGAGGACCCGGTAGCCGGAGTCGTTCAGGTGCAGATGGTCGCCGGAGTCGTAGGCGGGGCGGAGCCGCTGGGGGGCCTCCGGATCGCGGACGGCCCGGTCGAAGTCGAGGAACCGGTCGAAGACCCCGCCGGCCCGGATCGTCTCGTTGACCCGCATCCGCACCGCGTCGCGGGCGGGGGTCCAGTTGCGGTGCCCCTCGTACGGCATGAGCGTCGCGCCGACGACGTCGAGGCCGCGGGCGTGGGCGCGCCGGGTCAGGGTGCGCAGGGCGTCGGTGATGCGGGCGGGGTCGGTCTCCTGCGGGGAGGCCTGGACGTCGTTGATGCCGAGGGCGATGACGACGGTCCTGGCCCCGGTGACGCCGAGGACGTCGCGGTCGAAGCGGTCCAGGGCGCGCGGCCCGCTGCCGTCGCGCAGCAGCCGGTTGCCGGCGATGCCCTGGTTCACCACCGCGTACCGGCCGTGCAGCCGGTCGGCGAGGACGTCGGGCCAGCGGCTGTTGGTGTCCGTGGTGGAGCCGCTGCCCGCGGTGAGCGAGTCGCCGAACGCGACGACGGCCCCGGTGGCGGCCTCGGTGCGGACGTCCACGGCGGTGAGGTAGCGCCAGTCCGTGGTGGGCCTGCCCGCCTCCGGCAGTTCGGTCGTGGACGTCTGGTGGCTGTTGGGGTGCACGGTGACCGGGCCCCGGGCGGTGGGGGTGCGCAGGGCGACGACGAGGTCGGCGTCGGCGGCGACCCGCACGGCGACGGCGTCGCTGACCGACTGCCCGCCCGCCGCGACGGTCACGGAGGGCGCGCCGCGGAACGTGACCGGGCGGCCGTCGACCGTCACCCGGTCCACGAGCAGCGGACGGGTGCCGAAGAGATTGGACAGGGTGACGCGGGCCGCGTCGCCGCCGACGCTGGTGTGCACGACGTTGCGGACGGTGCGCAGCCGGAGATCGGTGCCCGCGTCCGGGTCGGGCACGCCCTGGACGGGGGCGGCGGTCCAGGTGGCGAGCCAGAGGCCGGTGGCGCCGGCGGGCGCGGCGGGGGTCCGGGCGGCGCCCTGCGGTCCGGGGGCGGCGGCCGCCTTGGCGCGGGCTCCGGTGAACAGCAGCGAGCCCGCGAAGGCCATCGCGGCGGTGAGCACGGCGACGCCGGCCACCAGGGCGATGAACAGGGCGTACCCGTGGCGCCTGGGCATGGGCGGTGTGTCTCCTCGGTCGTGCGGGGTGGGGGGCGGCTCCCATGATGCGGCAGCGCGCGGGGAACCCGACGTGCGGCCCGGGAGTAGATCAGACAGGGACAATGCGTACCGGGCGCCGGGGACGCCATGGACGCGGACGGGTGGAGCGGATGGACGGGATGAAACGGATCGAGGGCGCCGGCCACGACACCGGCGCGGACATGGACGCGGCGGGCGCGGGCGCGCATCCGCCCGGCCCCGGTCGGGGTCCGGGCCGGGCGGCGGGCCCGCTCGCCTCGTTCGCGTACACGGCGGCGGACGAGGAGAAGCGTCGTGGCGTACGCCGGATGAAGACCACGGCCACCGGCCTCCTTCTGCTGGTCGCGCTGGTGTACGCCCTCGCCACCTGGGCGGGGAACGCGGGGGTGGGCGGCTGGCCGGGCTTCGTCGCCGCGGCCGCCGAGGCGGGCATGGTGGGTGCGCTGGCCGACTGGTTCGCCGTCACGGCCCTCTTCAAGCGTCCGCTCGGTCTGCCGATTCCGCACACCGCCATCATTCCCACCAAGAAGGACCAGCTCGGGGCCTCCCTCGGTTCCTTCGTCGGGGAGAACTTTCTCTCCGGAACGGTGGTGCGCGACCGGATCCACGCGCTGGCCGTCGGCGGCCGGGTCGGCGCCTGGCTGGCGGAGCCCGCCCACGCGGACCGGGTGACGGCCGAGCTGGCGACGGCGCTGCGCGGCGCGCTGACCGTGCTGCGCGACTCGGACGTGCAGGCCGTGGTGGGCGAGGCGATCACCCGTCGGGCGAACGCGGCGGAGGTCGGCCCCGGCCTCGGCAAGATGCTGGAGAAGGTCGTCGCGGACGGCGGCCACCGCAAGGTGGTGGACCTGGTCTGCGCACGGGCGCACGACTGGCTGGTGCTGCACGGCGACTCGGTGATGGACGCGGTGCAGGGCGGCGCCCCGGGCTGGACCCCGCGCTTCGTCGACCGGCGGGTCGGTGAGCGGGTCTACAAGGAGCTGCTGCGGTTCGTCACGGAGATGCGGGACATGCCGGGGCATCCGGCGCGCGGCTCCATCGACACGTTCCTGCGGGACTTCGCCGCCGATCTCCAGGGGGACACCGAGACCCGGGCCCGGGTGGAGCGGCTGAAGTCGGAGATCCTGGGGCGCGGCGAGGTCCAGGACGTCATCGCCTCGGCCTGGTCCTCGGTCCGGCAGATGATGATCGCGGCGGCCGAGGACGAGCGCAGCGAGCTGCGGCTGCGGGCGCGTGCCTCCCTGATGGCCCTCGGTTCCCGGCTGGCCACGGACGGCCGCCTCCAGGCGAAGCTGGAGGGCTGGCTGGAGGACGCGGCGGTGTATGTCGTGACCACGTACCGGACGGAGATCACCTCGCTGATCAGCGACACCGTGGCCGGCTGGGACGCCGACCAGACCTCGAAGAAGATCGAGGCCCACATCGGCCGCGACCTGCAGTTCATCCGCATCAACGGCACGGTGGTGGGCGCCCTGGCGGGGCTGCTGATCTATTCGGTGTCCCGGGCGTTCGGCGCGTAGCGGAGCCACGTATACGAACGCACCGCCGCCGCCCGCCCCCAGTCCGTACGGACACCGGCGCCGCCCCCGTCTCGCGGGAGCGGCGCCGGTGCGTGTGCGTGTGCGGGCGTGTGCTCAGGCGGCCCGGCGGGTGACCGCCCAGGACGCGGCGGCGACCGTGCCCGCGACGGTGAAGACCGCCGGCCAGGCGCCCAGCTTCTTCGCCAGCGGGTGCGAACCGGCGAAGGCGGCCACATAGGCCGTCGTCAGCGCGGTCGCCGCCCGCGGTCCGGCCTGCCGGTTCCACTCGTACGCCGCCGCGCCGCCCGCCGCGGCGAGGGCGACGCCGCCCAGCGGCCGCTTGCCGGTCCACCGCGCGAGGGCGTAGCCGCCGACCAGTCCGCCCGCCGCCACCGCCGCTGCCGGAACCTTCGCCATCGCCGCCACCTCAGCCTTCCCGTAGACATCGCCGGACCCCGGGCCCACGCCCGTACCGGCTCCGGTCTCCGAGGCTAATGCCCGGACCGGGGGAACCCGTCGCGGCGGGGGTGCACAAGCGTTTACCCTGGGGGTGAACAGATGTGCACCCCCGGCCCGGGGGCGCCGCCGCCGAGCACGCAACGGAGAACCATGCCCGCGGACATACCGGTCCCCGCAGCCCCCGCGACCCCCGCCGCCCAGGCCCCGCACCCCCGCTTCGCCGTCGGCGTCCTGGCCTTCTGCGGCGTGGTCGTCGCGGTCATGCAGACGATCGTCGTCCCGCTGCTCCCGCACATCCCCGCGCTGACCGGCGCCACCCCGGCCGCCGCGAGCTGGCTCGTCACCGTCACCCTGCTGACCGGCGCGGTGTTCACCCCGGTCCTCGGCCGGGTCGGCGACATGTACGGCAAGCGCCGGGTGCTGGTCGCCTCGCTCGCCGTCCTGGTCGTCGGCTCGGTGCTCTGCGCGGTCAGCTCCCACATCGGCGTCCTGATCACCGGCCGGGCGCTCCAGGGCGCGGCCATCGCCGTCGTCCCGCTGGGCATCAGCATCCTGCGCGACGAACTGCCGCCCGAGCGCGTCCTGTCCGCCGTCGCCCTGATGAGCTCCACCCTCGGCATCGGCGCCGCGGTCGGCCTGCCCGTCGCCGCGCTCGTCATCGAACACTTCGAGTGGCACACGATGTTCTGGGTCTCCGGAGCCATCGGCCTCCTCGACATCGTGCTGGTGCTGCTGTGCGTACCGGAGTCCCCGCTGCGCAGCCGGGGCCGCTTCGACGCCCTCGGCGCGCTCGGACTGTCGGCGGCCCTCGTCTGTCTGCTGCTCGCCGTCACCCAGGGCGCCGACTGGGGCTGGGGTTCGGCCCGTACGGTCGGTCTGCTCGTCGCCGCCGTGGTGATCGCCCTGCTCTGGGGCGCGTACGAACTCCGCGTCGCCACGCCCATGGTCGACCTGCGGGTATCGGCCCGCCCCGCCGTCCTCCTCACCAACATCGCCGCACTGCTCGTCGGCTTCGCCTTCTACGCGAACTCCCTGGTCACCGCCCAGATGGTGCAGGAACCGAAGGCCACCGGCTACGGGCTCGGCGCCTCGCTCGTCGTCAGCGGACTCTGCCTGCTGCCCGGCGGGGTGGCCATGGTGGCGCTCTCGCCCGTATCGGCGCGGATCTCCGCCAAGCACGGCCCGAAGACCAGCCTGGCCCTGGCCACCGCGGTCATCGCCGCCGGCTACGGGGTGCGCTACTTCACCAGCCACAGCCTGTGGCTGATCATCGCGGGTGCCACGGTCGTCGCCTCCGGCACCGCCATCGCCTACTCGGCGCTGCCCGCGCTCGTGATGCGCGGCGTCCCGGTCAGCGAGACCGGCGCCGCCAACGGACTCAACACCCTGATGCGCTCCATCGGACAGGCCTTCTGCAGCGCGACGGTCGCCGCCGTCCTGGCCAACATCACGTTCCGGGCGGGCGGCCGGACCGCCCCGACGCTCCACGCCTACCAGCTGGTCTTCGTCATCGCGGCCGGAGCGGCCCTGGCGGCCCTCGCCGTCACCCTGTTCCTGCCCGGCCGCACGCCCGCCGCCGGTGCTGCGGGTACGGTCGAGGAGAGCCGAGGGACCGCGGACACCCACGAGGGGGGTGCGCGGACGGCCGGAATTCAGGAGAGTGCGTCATGACCGGTGGCCGGGCCATCGCGGCGGCCCCCGTCACCGACGGGCCGGCCAGCGGCAGGGACGCGATCCTGCGCGCCGCGCGCCGGGCCTTCACCCAGCGCCCGTACGCCGAGGTGACCATCCGGAAGATCGCCGCCGACGCCGGGGTCAGCCCGTCCCTCGTGGTCAAGCACTTCGGCCGCAAGGAGGAGCTGTTCAACACGGTGGCCGACTTCGGCCCGGCCGCCGCCGAACTCCTCGACGCCCCGCTGGACCGGCTCGGCCGCCACATGGTCGTCACCCTGGTCACCCGCCGACGCGCCCTCAACTCGGACCCGCTGCTGCGCGTCGTCTTCTCGCTGGGCAACCAGGACGAACGCTCGCTGCTGCGCGACCGGTTCCACGAACAGGTCACCGACGCCCTGACCGCCCGACTCCCCGGCGCCGAACGCGCGCTGCGCGCCGAGCTGCTGGCCGGTCATCTGCTGGGCCTCGGTGCCACGCTCAGCCTCCACCGCGAGGGCGCGGGCGCCCGCGCCACTCCGGAGCACATCGCCGACCTCTACGCCCCGGCGCTCCAGAAGCTGATCACCGGCTGAGGCGCGGCCGGCCGGATGGGCGCCGTCCGGCCGGGTGCCGTCGCGGCGCGGGCGGGCCGGATCAGGCGGATTCGAGGACCGGGCGCAGCTCCAGCGCCTCGGGCGTCGGGAAGCCCCGCGCGATCCGGACGGCCTCGTCGTGGTCGGCCACCTCCAGGACGAACCAGCCGCCCAGGCTCTCCTCCCCGCCGTGCACCGGCCCGTCGGCCACGGTCGCGGACCCGTCCGCCGCCTTGCGCACGGTGACCGCACCCCGCCCCTCGGTGTCCAGGGCGTCGCCGCCCGCCAGCTTGCCGGCGGCGGCGAGTTCGCCGATCCAGGTCTCGTACGACGCCCGGTAGGCGTCCCGGTCGGCCTGGATCAGCGCGCGCGAGGCATCGGTCTCGAAGACGACGAGGGCGTACTTCATGGGTGTTCCCTTGTTCGGTGGATGGGACATGGGTGGGACATCAAAGGGGAGGGGCAGAGGGGGAGGGGGCAGGGGGGGAGGGGCGGGGGAGCCGGATCCGGCGGGCTCAGACCCCGTGCCCCGGATCGACGCGGGCCAGGAAACCCGTCTCCAGGGCCGTCCACAGGGCGCCGTCCGGTCCGACGGTGATGCCGTGCGGTTCGGAGGCGGGGGTGGGCAGGTCGTATCCGGTGAGCCGGGCGTCCGGGGTGATCGAGCCGACGCGGTTGCCGCCCCACTCGGTGAACCACGCGGTGCCGTCGGCGTCGACGGTCACGGCGTGCGGCCGGGCGGCGGGGTCGGGCAGCGGATGCTCGGTGACACGGCCGTCGGGGGAGCGGTGGCCGATGCGCCCGGCGGCGATCTCGGTGAACCAGACGCTGCCGTCGGGGCCCGCCGCGATGCCCACGGGACCGGCCGCCTCGGTGGGCAGCGGGTGGACCGTGATGCCGCCGTCCATGCCGATGCGGCCGAGGGAACCGGCCTGGTTCATCGTGAACCACATGGCGTCCCCGGCGGCGGTGATGGCGGAGGGGAACGCGCCGGAAGAGGGCAGCGGGTACTCGGTGACCTCGCCGTCGACGGTGATCCGTCCGATGAGATCGGCGGCGGTCCCGGTGTACCAGAGCGCCCCGTCCGGCCCGGGGGCGATCCCGAAGGGCCCGCATCCGTCGGACGGCAGCGCGTACGCGGTGATCTCCCCGGCGACCGTGATCCGGCCGATGCGGTGCGCCCGGTACTCGGTGAACCACAGGGCGCCGTCGGGTCCGGCGCAGATGACCGTCGGGCCCGAGTCCGGGTCCAGCCGGTGGACCACCGGTTCCCCGCCCGGGACGAGCCGTCCGATCCCGCCGCTGTGCACCAGGGTGAACCACAGCGCCCCGTCCGGCCCGGTGGTGATCGCGTACGGACCGCTGTCACGGTCACAGACCGCGTACTCCTCGACGGTGGGGGACGTCGTCACTGCTGTGGCTCCAGACACTGGACGGGGCGGACGCGCCGCCGGTCGTGCACCAGCATGCGGTCCGCCCCCTCCGTGATCAACACCCTTTACCGCAATGACCGTTCATACGGGGGTTCACGGCCGTCGCGAGGGCCGGTCTCAGCTGAAGACGACCGACCGGAGCTTGAGCCGGCTGGAGGCGTGGCCGCCGTCGGGCCGCAGGGTGAAGTAGTCGCCGTCGCAGTCCGGGCCGGTGAAGACCGTGGCGGTGGCGTCGGTGTTGTTCCACGGGGTGTCGGCCGGGAGCGTGCGGCCCGGGTCGGCCGCGCCGGGCAGCGTGATGCACTGACGGCTCGGCGGGTTGATCAGCCCGGTCTGCTGCCGGCTGCCGTCCTGCGCGGTGTACGTGTAGGTGAAGTCGCCCTGGGCGGCGCTGGCCGAGCCGGGCAGGGTGACGACGAGTGCGAGCGCGCCGAGGGCGGCGGCGACGGTGGTGCGAAGTCGCATGGTGGGAAAGCTCCTTGAGGGTTCGGCCCCAGCGGGGTGAGCAAGATCGTTACGCCGCCGAGTCTGGCCCCCCGCCGGCCGCCGGGACGCACGCGTTCACCCGCACGTGGGAAGCTCTCACCCGTACGGGAACGAGGGTGCCGCCCACCGTGGGCCATGTGGGTCACGCCGGGTCCGCCGGGCCCGGTCCCGTGCGCGGCCCGGTCCCGCCGTCGGCCCGTGGCCGCGCCGCACCCGCGCCCGTCCCCGCAAGTGCTCCCGTGTCGAACTCGGCCCGAAAGCGGCGCCGTTCACTGCCTCAAGCGGTCGCCGGAAGGGCGTACCGCACCACCGTGGCCCGCTCCGACAGCTCCCACAGCCGCCGCCCGGTCCCGGGGTCGGCCGCCCCGGCGGACAGCTCCACACGGGTCGGCGCGCCCCGCAGCTCGCCCCTCCCGTCCGGGCCGATGAACGCGCCGCCCTCCAGGCCCGGTTCGGTCGCCGCGTACAGCTGCGGCAGGGCGCCGTGCTCCGGGCTCTGCGCGAGCGGCGCGAGGAGCCGGCCGAACAGCAGCCGCACCGGGGCCACCGGCCCGTCGTGCTGGAGGCCGGTGGCGGCGTACCCGGGATGGGCGAGCAGACTGCGCACCGGACTTCCGGCGGCGGTCAGCCGCCGGTGCAGCTCGTGCCCGAACACGGCGTTGGCCAGCTTCGACTGGTTGTAGTAGCCCATCGGGGAGTACCGGCGTGCGCCCGTGAGGTCGTCGAAGAAGAAGCGGGCCTTGCGGTGGTTGGCCGACGTCACCGTCACCACCCGGGGGTCGGCACCCTTGGCCAGCGGGCCGAGCAGCAGCCCGGTCAGGGCGAAGTGCCCCAGATGGTTCGTCGCGAACTGGATCTCGTGCCCCTGCGGACCGAGGGTGCGGGGCGGGGCCATCACCCCGGCGTTGTTGACGAGCACGTCCAGCCGGGGATGGTCGGCGCACAGCCGGCCGGCGAACGCCCGTACGGAGTCGAGGTCGGCCAGATCCAGTACGCGGACGTCGAGCCGCGCGTCCGGCTGCGCGGCGGTGATCCCGGCGGCGGCCGCGCGCCCCCGGCCCTCGTCCCGCACGGCCATGACCACCTGCCCGCCCCGGCGGGCGAACGCCCTGGCGGTGGCCAGGCCGAGGCCGCTGCTCGCCCCCGTGACGACGAGGACGCGCCCGCTCTGGTCCGGTATTCGCTCGGCGGTCCAGGGCGGGCGCTGTTGCTGTCGCTGTCGCGGTCTCCGTTGTTGCTGCTGCTGCCGCTGCTGCTCACTCATGCGGCACAGACTGCTCCAGGTGTCATCAAGTGTCAACATGTCACTGAGTGACATCAAGGGCATGGAGTACCCTGACGGAGTGAGCAGCCGACCCGACCTGACCCTGGCCCAGCGCAAACGGCAGCTGGTGGCCGGTGAGCTGACCGAGTCGGCCCTGCAACTGCTGGCCCGCAAGGGGTTCGACGCGGTCACCATCGACGAGATCGCGACCGCCGCAGGCGTCTCCAAGCGGACGTTCTTCCGCTACTTCGCGTCCAAGGAAGACGTGGTCGTCCAGTTCCTCGCCGACATGGGCACCGGCATCCGCGCCGAACTCGCCGCCCGCCCCCCGGAGGAACCCCCCTCCACCGCCCTGCGCCACGCGGTATGGGTGCCCCTCGGAGAATGCGCCGACCACGGCGAACGCGCGCTCCGCGTCGTCCGGCTCATCCTCCGTACGCCCGCCCTCCACGCACGCTTCCTCGAACGCCAGGCGCAGTGGCGCGAGGACCTGGCCGCCGAACTCGCGGAGCGGCTGGGCCTCGACGCCGATGCCGATGCCGATGCCGATGCCGACGCCGGCTTCTACCCCCGGATGGCCGCCGGCATGGCGCTGAACGCCTTCGACGCCGTCCTGCACCGCTGGAGCGCGGGTGAGGGCGTGGTTCTTGATAGGGCTCCCGCCCCGGACGCCCTGCTCGACCGCGCCTTCGCGGTGATCGCACCGGCCCTGGACGCGGAGTCCGGGGCGCGCGCCTGAGCCGGGCCCGCGCCCCCGCCCCGCGCCCCGGAGGCTCTCCGTTCGCATTGCTTCCTCGTCGAAGGACCGCGCCCGCACCCCGGACACCCTCCACAGTGGGAGCCGTCCGCCGGCCGTCGCCCGCACCACCGACACCGGCATCACGCGACCGAACGGGGAGAATCCATGCGCAGGATCCAGAAGTTCGCCCAGCTCACGGCAGGCGCCGCGCTGATCGCCGGAACGCTCGTCGCCGGGGCGCCCTCGGCCCAGGCCGCCAGCTGCAGCGGCGGCAGCTCGGGCATGTACTGCGGGAACTACGCGCCCACGGGGCTGCTCAACCACCCGTGCGTGGAGTCCGGGCCCGAGTGCGGCAACATCAAGGTGGTCGACACCCTGCGCACCTCGTACAGCTGGTTCAAGTGCTACGTCCGCGGGGAGCAGCACAGCGGCGGCAACAACGTCTGGTACTACACGAACGGCGACGACAAGGGGGCCTACGGCTACATCGCCGCTGCCCGCGTCTTCACCAGCGTGGACCCGGCGCCGGGCCTGCCGCGCTGCTGACGGCGGCCCCGCCGGGGACGTACGACGGCCGTGCGGGTGCGTGGCGGAATGCACCGCAGCCCGCAGTAGCCGTGCGGCGGCTCTGCGCGGGTGCGCGGCGGAGTGCACCGCCGCCGCGCACCCGGTCAGCCGTCCGCGCCGTCCACGCCGTCCACGCCGTCCGTGCCGTCCGTGCCGTCCGTGCCGTCCGCGCCGTCCGCGCCGTCCACGGCGTCCACGCCGTCCGTGCCGGCTCCGTCGAGGAACGCCTCGATCACCGCGTACAGCGCCTCGGGCCGCTCCAGATGCACATCGTGGCCGGCCCCGGGGACGCAGGCGGCCAGGGTCTGCGGCCGGCGGCCGCGCATGGCGTCGGCGGCGGCGGGCGGGATGATGCCGGACTGCCCGAGGACGAGGAGCGCCGGGCAGCGGACCGCCTCCCACTCCTCCCAGACGGCCCGCCGGGTGAGTCCGGCGATCGACGCGACCATGACGTCCCGGTCGAAGCGCGGCCACCACCCTCCGTCCCGCTCCTCCAGACCCGCCGCCCAGCCCTCCCCGAGCGCCCCGCCGCCATGGAACCGCACGGCGTCCTCGTACGAGGGAAAGGGCTTCGGCCACGTGTCCAGCCACTCCCCGATCTCCCGCGGCGTCGCCGGATCGGTGCGGCCCGCGGCGGCCTCGACGAGGACCAGCGCGCCGACGTGCTCCGGATGCGCGGCGGCGGTCAGCAGTGCGGTGTGCCCGCCCATCGACTGACCGACGACCACGGGCCGGTCCAGCCCCAACTCCTCGATCACCGCGACGACATCGGCCACGTACGCCGCCCGCGAGACGTCCCCGGGACGTCGCTCGCTCGCCCCGTGCCCCCGCTGGTCGAGGGCGACGATCCGACGCCGCCCCGGCACGGTGTCGCGTCCGGAGAGCCCCGTCCGGCCGGCGTCGTAGGGCGGCACTCCCCGGACCCGGCCCAACAGCCGCGCCAGCGCCTCCCACTCGCCGGAGTGCCCCGCCAGCCCGTGCAGCAGCAGGACGGCGGGGCCCGTACCACCGGAATCCCGGCAGACCAGCCGCACCCCGCCCCGCACGACCACCCGCTCCTGCCAGGCCGCCATGGGCTCCCGCCCCGTACCGCTCATCCGCCCCGCCCCGCCTCTCGTCCCGTACGCCCTCCCGGCGCGCCCGGCCCACAGCACATCAGAGACCGGCCGGGCGGCCGAGGGGAGGGGGCGGCGGACACGGCGACGCACGCGCGCCGCCCGGGGCGGGGTGCCCCGGGCGGCGAGGTGGTGCGGATGGAGACCGTCGTACGGGTGGTGCGGGTGGTGCGTTACGCGACGGTGCAGGCCGCCCCGCTGAGGGTGAAGGCGGTCGGCTCGGCGTTGGTGCCGTTCTGGCTGCCGGTGAAGCCGACGGTGACCGTGCCGTTGGCGGCGATGGTGGAGGTGTACGAGGCCGGGGCGACGCTCACCGTGCCACCGCTCTGGGTCGGGGTGCCGCCCCACATGTTGGTGACGGTCTGCCCGTTGGCGAAGGAGAAGCCGAGCGTCCAGCCGTCGATGGCGGTGGTGCCGGTGTTGCGGATGGTGATCTCACCCTGGAACCCGCCCTGCCACTCGCCGACGACCTTGTACCCGACGGAGCAGCTGCCGCCCGGTGCGGTGGAACCCTCGTCGGTGGTGACGTTCACCGTGGCCGAGCGCGCCGAACGGTTTCCGGCCGCGTCACGGGCGTACACCGCGAAGGTGTAGGCGGTGTCCGCGGTGAGACCCGTGACCGTGACGCCGGGGGTGGTGGAGGAGGCGACGACGGTCTCCGTCGTCCCGCTGATCCGGACGACGTCGTAGCCGGTGACGGCAACGTTGTCGGAGGACGCGGCCCAGGTCAGCGCGGCCGAGGTGTCGGTGACGGAGGAGGCGGCCGGGGTGCCCGGGGCGGTCGGGGCCTCGGTGTCGGCGGAGGTGCCGCCGTAGACCGTGGCCTCCCGGGAGGTCTGGGCGATGCCGTTGGCGCCGTGGAAGATGCGCTCGCCCCAGGAGCTGAGCTGCGCCGGGTCGAAGCCGATGGTCAGGTCGAGGATCGGGTCGGTGTTGCCGCTCCAGGACCAGGCGATCCAGCCGAGCTGCAGGCGCTCGGCCTCGGCCATCATCGTGTCCTCGTCCGGGTCGCCGTACTGGTCGGCCGGCCCGCCGAACTCACCGATCACCAGCGGCAGTCCGGCGTCCACGAACGTGTTCAGGTAGTCGGTGACCTTCTGCGCGGTGTTGTAGACGCTGTACATGTGGATCGAGAAGATCAAGTTGCCCGTCGTGTCCGCGTCGTACACCGCCTGCGCGTTGTCCCGCATCACGTTCTGCCAGTCCTGCCCCCAGTTGGGCGCGTCCACCATGATCGTGTGCGCGAACCCGGCCGCCCGCAGCTTCTTGATCGCCGCCGTCGTGGGCGCCGTCCAGCCGGCCGGGTCGGTGTTCCCCCAGGGCTCGTTGCCGATGTTGATGATGACGTAGTCCTCCTGGCCGGCCAGGACGTCCTTCAGCCCGATCCAGTAGTCCGCCGCGTGATCCAGCGTCCCGGCGGCGGAGTCCTCCCCGTACCCGGTGGTGTCGTGCACCTCCAGTACGCAGATCAGCCGGTTCGCCTTGCACTGCGCGATCACCGCCGCCACGTCGTCGGGCCCGTTCTTGCTCCAGCGGAACCCATCCGACAACACGACCCGGACCGTGTTCGCCCCGGTCGCCTTGATGTCGGCCAGCGACTGCGTCTCGCCCGGGTACCACGTGTGCGCGTGATTCACCCCGCGCATCACGAAGTCGTTCCCGTTGCCCTCGACCAGCCGCCCGTCACTGATATGCAGCCCCGCCCCGGCGGCCGCACCCCTTTCGGCCCCCGCGACCTGCGCCGACGCGGCCTGCGCCGGCGCGAGCCCGCCCAGCGCGAACACCCCGAGCAGAGTGGCCAAAACGGTAAGAATAACGGCGTAAGGGCTCTTCCCTGTGCGCCCGGCTGTACCTCTCGTCGTGCCTCTCGCTGTACTCACTGCGGCTCCAGATGGGGGAGGAGGAGAGTGCGGACCACCAAGTGGGAGCGCTCCCACCCGGTGCGCCTCCATGAAGCCATTCAGTCAGGGGCACGTCAATAGGTCGGACGACTTGGGTTGGGGTGGGCCTGGGTGGGCGGGGGCCGCGATCGCCCCGTACGGGGCACGGTCCTGGGTTGGGGACCATCCCCGCGCGCGCGGGGACCACGGCCTGGGAAAGCGCCAGTGCGCGGGCGACGCGGGACCACCCCCGCATGCGCGGGGACCACTCCATGAAGATCGGGCCCGCGGGCGCGACGTCGGGACCACCCCCGCATGCGCGGGGACCACCTTGTTAGTTGTGCTCGGTTCTTGTGTTGTCAGGGACCACCCCCGCATGCGCGGGGACCACGTGTCCCGGATGGCGTCGACCAGGGCGGCACAGGGACCACCCCCGCATGCGCGGGGACCACTTCCAGCGGGTGAGGTGAAAGCGCACCTGCCAGGGACCACCCCCGCATGCGCGGGGACCACTGGGTGTGCCCGGTGCGGGCGTTGCGGGCCGCGGGACCACCCCCGCATGCGCGGGGACCACTACGAGAACGGCGAGTACGTCCTGGTCTACAAGGGACCACCCCGGCATGCGCGGGGACCACGTGATCTCTACGAACCCGAACTGCCCGCCGGCGGGACCACCCCCGCATGCGCGGGGACCACTTCTGGCTCGACGACACCGCGACCGCGCGGAGGAGCACCCCCGCATGCGCGGGGACCACCCCTGCATCTGGACGAGGGCGCCGCCCGAGCTGGGACCACCCCCGCATGCGCGGGGACCACTCCGCAGGGACTTGGCTCTCCCCGCGCCGCCGGGGACCACCCCCGCATGCTCGGGGACCACCGTTCGGCGACCTGCTGCTGCTCCAGCCCGAGGGGACCACCCCCGCATGCGCGGGGACCACTCCGTGGTGTAGACGGTGCGCGTCAGCTGGACCGGACCACCCCCGCATGCGCGGGGACCACCCCCGTCAGAAATGACGGGCAAAGTACATAGAGGGACCACCCCCGCATGCGCGGGGACCACTACCCCGAGCCCACCGGCCTGGACTGGGTGGAGGGACCACCCCCGCATGCGCGGGGACCACAGCTGGACCGGTGAACCGGTCCAGCTTTTTTTGGGACCACCCCCGCATGCGCGGGGACCACAAGATCATGGGGGACGTGCGACACCGAGCCATGGGACCACCCCCGCATGCGCGGGGACCACAGGAGCTGACCTGCAGTGTTATCCCGGCAGGCGGTGGATTTTACTCACTTTGCCAAACTCCGACCTATAGGACAACTGGTCCGTCTCGTCGCCAACTCCGTTTCCATATTGCCCCATTGAGTCGCGCTTGCTGTCCAGGGCGTTGTTCTTGTACGCGTGGCTATGGCACTGCGTTGCGGACTGCTGAATTGCGTGCCCGGAAGCGCTGGCACCGACACCCCGCATGTGCGGGCAGCGGTGAGCTCGGTGCGGACGTTGCGCCTGGGAGCATCCCCGCGTGCGCGGGGACCACCGGCTGCTACCGGCGGGCGGTGACCAGTAGCGTGCCGATGTGGCCGGGCTTGGGCGCGTCGATGGTGCGGGCCTCGGCCGAGGCGAAGCCGGCCCGGGTCAGGTGACGCTCCCAGACGGCCGGCCGGTAGCTGTAGCGGTAGGTGAACATGGCCTTCCCTGCGAATCCACCCTTGTACATGCCCTGCGGGCCGTACGCGCCGGGGATCGCCGGCGGCTGGGAGAACACGAACACCCCGCCCGGGTTGAGTCGTTCCCGGACCAGAGGGAACAGCCGGCTCGGGTCGGCGAACCACGCCGCCCCGAAGATGCTGTAGATCGCGTCGTGGGTGCGCGTGTCGGCGGCCAGCCACTCCAGCACCTCACCGCACTCGAAGACGGCGCCGGTGTCCGCCCACCGCTCGCTGACCTTCTTCACCATGATCGGGGAGAGGTCGACGCCGTGGGCCTCGATACCCTGCCCGGCCAGGAACGCGAGGGCGCGGCCGGTGCCGCAGCCGATTTCCAGCACCCGGCGCGGGCTACCAAGGAGTTCGGGGCCGGGGCCGTGGCCGACGTACTGGGTCCAGCAGAAGGTGGCCTCGGCATCGTCCTTGAACGCGGACTCGGCGAAGGCGTCCCACAGCTCGGTCTCGGCAGCGATGTCGTGCGGTACAGGCACAGCGTTGTCCTCAGGGTCGTGGCGGAAGCGGGGGAGCACCTCCGCCCTCCGGGGATCGCGAGAGCGGGGGGTGACTGTAGCCCAGTCGGGCAGTGGCTGTCCGGGACCTTGCTGTCACAAGGCGAGCAGTCCGCGCCGTCGATAGCCCAGCCCTGCGACTTCAGGAAGTCGCCGGTGCGCAGGCGCAGGCCGTCGGTACGGTGCGGTGGGCCTGCTGTCGAGAGCCCGCGGGTAGGAGTCGCGGTACGACTCCCAGGATCCGTCTGCGTCTGTGCATGTGACGGCAGTGCCCGCAGGAAGTGTGCCGTGCTGGGTGGACCGTCCGCAGAGCGCCGGCCCGGGGCACCCATTCCTCGACGGCCAGTTGGGATTCCGTCCGGCTCACCCTGAACGGTCCGGCAGGTGACCGCGGCAATACGCCGTCGTCGCCCCGCCGCCACTGGCATCGGGTTTCCGCGGAGCGGGGGAGGGCGAGGAGATGCGCGTGCATGGTCCTGGGACCACCCCCGCATGCGCGGGGACCACGTCTTGGGGTCGAAGACCTGGGCGCACAGCTCGGGACCACCCCCGCGTGCGCGGGGACCACGGCACCGAGGACATCGCGGACGGGTAGGACCCGGGACCACTCCCGCGTGCGCGGGGACCACGCGTTCGCGTTCATCTTCCACGTCCCGATCCAGGGACCACCCCCGCGTGCGCGGGGACCACCCATCCTTTCCTGAGAGGGGGCGGAAACGGTCGGGGACCACCCCCGCGTGCGCGGGGACCACAGGTCCAGGAACTCCAGCACCTCGCCTTCGAGGGGACCACCCGCGCGCGGATACCCTGCGGGCCGCCGCCGGGGGGCCACCCCCCGCGTGCGCGGGGACCACTTGAAGTCGGTCAGCCCTTTCGCGATGGCGTAGGGACCACCCCCGCGTGCGCGGGGACCACTACTGGTTCCTGGAGGCCAACGCCGGCGGCCAGGGACCACCCCCGCGTGCGCGGGGACCACCCCGGCACAACGACGACGACTGACCGATGACCGGGACCACCCCCGCGTGCGCGGGGACCACGGTGCCGAGGTGTACGCGAATGCCGACGGCGTGGGACCACCCCCGCGTGCGCGGGGACCACAAGCTAGACGCCGCGGGCATCGGCGGCGGCGGGGGACCACCCCCGCGTGCGCGGGGACCACGGCCCCCGGGGGGTTCGTCGTGTTCGGGGCCGGGGACCACCCCCGCGTGCGCGGGGACCACATGACGATGTCCGCGCTCGCGGAGCCCGGCTTGGGACCACCCCCGCGTGCGCGGGGACCACAACTCGCGCTTGCTCTTCCACCAGGTGCGGATGGGACCACCCCCGCGTGCGCGGGGACCACGGGCACGTTCAGCGGCATGTGATCAGCCGCCCGGGACCACCCCCGCGTGCGCGGGGACCACATCCAGCGGCTCCACGGCGCCGGGTCGAGACCGGGACCACCCCCGCGTGCGCGGGGACCACCGACGAGGGCGTTGGTTCCCAGCGCCGCGCGGGGGACCACCCCCGCGTGCGCGGGGACCACTCCAACTCCCGGACGGAACCCCGAATAGCTGTGGGACCACCCCCGCGTGCGCGGGGACCACACCGCCATCGCCGCCAACTTGGCCCTGCTCGCGGGACCACCCCCGCGTGCGCGGGGACCACTGTCACCCAACGCCATGCGGGCTTGGGACTCGGGGACCACCCCCGCGTGCGCGGGGACCACTCAAGGAAGAGACGACCCCGGACGGCAAGGTCGGGACCACCCCCGCGTGCGCGGGGACCACTACGCCACGTGCTCGAAGAGCGACGCATAGCGAGGACCACCCCCGCGTGCGCGGGGACCACTCGGCCGGGAGCATCTGGATGGTTCGCCCGCTGGGACCACCCCCGCGTGCGCGGGGACCACCCGTTTGCTGACTACTTCATCCGGCGGATCCGGGGACCACCCCCGCGTGCGCGGGGACCACAGGAGCTGACCTGCGGTGTTATCCCGCCAGGCGGCGGATTTTACTCACTTTGCCAAAGTCCGACTTAAAGGGCATAGATCTCATTCTTATGTCTTCGTGCCAGCCTCGATACCTGGCCGCTCCATTGTCCCGCCTCCTGGTTCCTGTGGCTGCCCGGGTGCCACCCGCACGCCCAGAGGCGGACCGGTGTTGAGGTGGCTACGTATCGCAGGATGATCGGAAGGCGCCGAACTTGCTTGCCTCAGCCACCCGCACCGAGCCAACTGAGGCCGGCGGTTGAAGCGGTCGCGAGGCGGTGTGGGTCCGGTTGGCGCTGCAGGTGCGGGTGCGGTACGTGGAGTCGGCATCACGGAGCGCCGTTCCGGAGTTTTCTGATCATGTTCAGTGATGCTCTCTGCGACAGTGTCTCGCCCTGAAGTTGGTGGAAAGCGGTGAGTAGGGGCACGACGATCGAAGGCTCACGCTCGATGTGTCCCTGGGCTTCGGATTCCGCGTACGCGACGACCGACCGATCGGCGAGAGTGAGCAGGTTGAGGGGCAGGTTGAAAGCGCGCCGTTCTCCGATGGAGAACGGCGCCACATGAATGAACCAGTTGGGGAGAGCGGCCAGTTCCTCCACCCGCTTCAGTTGGGCTTTCATGACGGTCGGGCCGCCGATTTGCTGGAGCAGGGCGCTTTCATCCAGGACGATGAACATCATGGGTGGCTTGGGTCTCGCTACCGTGGCCTGTCGCTGGCGTACGCGCGCCACGCGCTCCTCCGCCTGTTCGCGGGTGACGGATCCGCGCTGTACGTAACCACCGTTCACGGCCTGCGCGTACTCCAGGGTCTGCATCAGGCCGGGGATGAGGCCGAGTTCGAACATCCGGATTTCTACGGCTCGCTTCTCGTAGCCGACGTACTCGGGGAAGCCTTCCAGCATGCTGCCGTTCTTCATCTCGCGCCATTCGCGCTCGAAGGATTCGGATGCGCCAGCCAGACCGAATACGGCATCAATCTTCCGTGAGAAGAGAAGAGTTGCGGGTTTGCGTCCGGTTTCGATCGCCGAGATATGGCGCCCGCTGCATCCGATCACCGAGGCGAGGTGATCCTGAATCCACCCGCGGGCCTCGCGCATCTCGCGTATCCGTGCGCCGTAGGAAGCCTGCGGAGAAAAGCTTGGATTCAGCTTCTTGACGTTGGCCAATGTGCCCTCCCCGGCAGCTACGTTGCCACGTTGCTCTCCCCGCGAGGTTAGGCCACTCTGAGCGCTCCTGGTAGTGAAAGAGCTACGGAGGGACACGAAAGCGTGCCCGTAGAAAAGCAGAGTGGAACCGACTCGACTCCTGGTCCGCTTCCCGCCCGCACCCGCGCCGGCGACGACGTCCTCGGTCGCGAGCTCCGGAGGAGCCCCGACCTCTCTCGGTACGCGTCGCTCGCGGCGTTCCCGCCCTGCCGGTGCGGGGCGGCGATCTGTCCGGATGCCCCGGCAGACGCGGTGCCCCGGCCTGGCGGCATCCGCGAGCGCGTACGCGAGACGAACGCGATGCGCGCCAAGTACCGCCTGTAGCAGCCCAGTAAGCCGCGATCACCACACTCAACGGAGGGATGAAACGGATGACGAACAGAGCGAGTGCCGTCACGACACGCACGGACGGGTACGAGGCCGGAAACGATGGCGGTGATCGCGTAGCCGCCGCGAGCGGGCGGACCGAGTCCGCGTACGCCACCCGTGAGGAGACGGCGTACGTCCTCGCCACCGGCGGCATCCTGAAGCCGGCCTGGCGGGACGCCTATACGCGAGTACCCCGTGAGGCATTTCTGCCGGACACGATCTGGCCGTACGACACGGCGGCCGGGAGGACGGTCCATGTGTCGCGGGCCGAGGACCCGGACGCATGGCGCGGATACGCGAGCGCGGACGTGCCGATCGTGACGCAGTGGGACGACGGGCGCCACGAGGGTCGGGAGCCGGGGGCCGCGCCGACGTCGTCGGCCTCGATGCCGAGCGTCGTCTTCCGGATGCTCGACGCGCTCACGGTGGACGACTACTGCCGCGTCCTGGAGATCGGTACGGGCACGGGTTGGAACGCGGCCCTCCTGGCCCACAAGGTGGGTGAGGACAACGTGGTCAGCGTGGAGGTGGACGAGGCGGTGGCGTTACGCGCGCGCCGCGCCCTTGACCACTTCTTCGGAGCCCCGGTCGAAGTCGTTCACGGGGACGGCTGCGCGGGGGCGCCCGCGTACGGCCCGTTCGACCGGGTCGTCGCGACGTGCGGGGTGCGCGGGATTCCGTACCCCTGGGTGACGCAGACACGTCCCGGTGGTCTGATCGTCGCTCCGTGGGGCACGGGCTTCACCCACGCCGACGGTCTGCTGCGGCTCCGTGTGGAGGCCGACGGGGAGAGTGCGAGCGGCAGGTTCATCGGGCCGGTCGAGTTCATGAAGCTCAGGGCGCACCGCGTGGCCCCGATCGACCATGACGCGTACGCCCCTCAACTCCCCGATGTGTCCCCGAGCCTGGACTCGTGCGAGGCCGCGCGGGCCCTCGCCCGCACCGACCGCTTCGGGGCCCTGCTGTTCGCCCTGGGGCTCCACGTGCGCGACTGCACCTACGTCGCCGCGTCGAAACAGCACGGCACGCAACCCCACTGGTTCTACAGCCGCACCGATCAGTCGTGGGCCTGTGTGCTCACCACGGACGGCGAGGAGACCAGCCGCATCTGGCAGCACGGCCCACGCCGTCTGTGGGACGACATCCGCGCTGCCCACGACTGGTGGGTGAGCCGGGGCTGGCCCGGGTGGGAGCGGTTCGGTCTCACGGTGAGCGAGGCGGGGGAGGAGCGGGTGTGGCTGGACGAGGTCGGGAACTTCGTCGGGCCGGGGATGGGGTGAGGGGGGCGACGTGTTGCGGCGGGCGGTCCCGGGGCGGCGCAGTTGCTGCTGAGTACCTGGGTGAGCTGGTGCTGCGGCGAACGTCCTCAGGGGGAGGAGTAGTTGGCCTAGGGTGGCCGGTGTGTCTACCGTGGGCGTCTTGGGTGATATGTCGGACTGTGCGGAAGTGGTCAGGAACTCGTCTTGGTGCGGGGAGACCTGCAGGTCGTGAAGAGTGCTCCCCGCGCGTGCGGGGATGGTCCCGACCGGTTGGTCAAGTACATCGCGGACGGGGAGTGCTCCCCGCGCGTGCGGGGATGGTCCCGACTTCTCCGGCGGCGGGGGCAACGGCCACAAGTGCTCCCCGCGCGTGCGGGGATGGTCCCGAGACGGTGATCGCGATGCTGCGCCCGAAGCCGTGCTCCCCGCGCGTGCGGGGATGGTCCCCGGCGCGCGTCGGCGGTCCACTGCCCGAGCGGGTGCTCCCCGCGCGTGCGGGGATGGTCCCGAGGTGGTCGTGGCGGGTCTGGGTGATGGTCAGTGCTCCCCGCGCGTGCGGGGATGGTCCCGGCGTCCGGGCCATCGGCACCAAGCAGCTCTTGTGCTCCCCGCGCGTGCGGGGATGGTCCCAGGTCGGAGACCATGCTGTCGGGCCGGGACTGGTGCTCCCCGCGCGTGCGGGGATGGTCCCGCGTAGGTCACCGGGCGTTCCTCTCGGCCATCGTGCTCCCCGCGCGTGCGGGGATGGTCCCGGGGACTCCGCGAAGCGGCTCTCGACCCACCGGTGCTCCCCGCGCGTGCGGGGATGGTCCCCCACTGATCGAATGTGTCGACCAGCTCCATCAGTGCTCCCCGCGCGTGCGGGGATGGTCCCGACGGCACGGAGAAGGCGCTGTACGAGATCGCGTGCTCCCCGCGCGTGCAGGGACGCCCCGTTTGTTGTCCGCGGACAACAGACACCACGGAGGTGGTCCCTGCGTCCGCAAGGGATGGCCCGGTCTCGCCTTGTTGCGCGGCGGAGAGCCAGGTGTGTTCCCCGTACCTGCGGGGGTGGTCCGGCCGCGCGGATGGGTTGCGGCAGACCATCCAGTGCTCCCCGTGCGTGCGGGGGTGGTCCCGCACAGGATATGACCACCGGGGTCAAGGACGCGTGCTTCCCGCGCACGCGGGGGTGGTCCCACCGGGGAATTGCCCACCATGGGCAGAGACTCGTGTTCCCCGCGCCTGCGGGGATGGCCCGTGGCCCGGACACGGGCTGCACGCACGCAACGCCCTCCCGAGCGCCGCGACGGAGCGTGCGCCACCCGCGCCGCACCGAGCCGCCACCCGCACCGGCCCGCCATCCGCACCGCACCGGCCCGCCACCCGCCCCCCCCGCAAAAGGCAACGCACCCCCGCATCCCCCACCTACCATGCGCCCCATGGACATCCCCTGCCGCGAGCTGACCGACGACGACCTCGAACTCATCGCGTACGCGAAACGGATCGTCGACGAGAACACGGACGGCGAGGAGGGCGCGCACACGATGGGGGCGGCTGTGCGTGGGGCCGACGGGAGGATGTACGGGGGGATCAACGTCTACCACTTCACGGGTGGGCCGTGTGCGGAGTTGGTGGCGTTGGGGCATGCGCGGGCGTCGGGGGCCAGGGAGCTGACGGCGATCGTGGCGGTGGGGAACTTCGAGCGGGGGGTGTTCGATCCGTGTGGGCGGGACCGGCAGGTGCTGTTCGACTACCACCCGGGTATTCGGGTCATCCTTCCGACGCCGGAGGGGCTGCGTAGCGTCCGGATCAAGGACCTCATGCCGCTGGCCGCCGGCTGGACGATCGAGGGGGGCGCGCAGTCGCTCGCACCGGGGTCGGGGACCTCGGCGGTGGACGGGGAGAAGGGGGAGCGGGGCGCCGTAACGTAGTGGGTATGTCGAATCGGCCCGTGTCCCGGCCGCCGTCCGGGGAGCGGTCGTCCGCCCCGGCCCCGGCCCTCACCCTGCGCCCGCTGGGCTTCGACCCGGCGGAGATCGAGGGGATCGCCGCTCTGTACGCGAGCAATCCGGCGTACTGCCGGGCCTCGGGTGAGTACGACCCCGAGGACGTCGACGCCGCGCGGGTCGAGGCCGATCTGCGGGCGGAGGCGGCGGCGGAGGGGAGCGAGGTGCTGGTGGCCCGGGACGCGGAGGGGCGGATCGCCGGGCTCGTCTGTCTGCTCGACCGGCACCCGGGGGACGGGCTGCCGTGGATCGGGCTGCTCCTGGTCGGCGGGGCGTTTCACCGTACGGGCGTCGGGCGCCGGCTGGCGGCGATGGTGGAGGAGCGGTTCCGGGGCGAGGGGCGGAGCGGGATCCGGCTCGCCGTCCTGGAGAACAACCCGGCCGCCCTCGCGTTCTGGACCTCCCTGGGCTGGGCGGAGATCGACCGCCGGAGGGACCGGGCGATGAACCGTCCGTGCGTCGTGATGCACAAGCGCCTCGGCTGACCCGGGCACCCACGGGCACGGGACGAGGCGGTACGGCGGCGGCACAGCCAGTGGACGGGCCCGGGGCCGGAAACGACCCCACGGGCCGGGATCGCGGCGGGTACGCTCGGCGGCCGAGGCGAGGGGGAGTTGAGGCGTGTGCCGAGGGTGGCGCTGCACAGGGAGTTCCGCTACATCCACGAGCCGCTGCCGGTGGACGACCCGGCGATTCCGGTTCTGGGGCACGGGGAGCTGGTGGCGGACCTCCGGAGGCGGCTGACGTACTCCCACGGCGGCACGTTCCTGATCACCGGATTCCGGGGCGTCGGGAAGTCCACGCTGGTGATGCGGGCGCTGGAGGAGGCGGCCGGGGCCCGGCCGGCGGGAGACGTGCTGCTGCCCGTCCACCTCAACGTCGCGCGGCACATGGAGTCCGACCAGCTGCTGTTCGCCGTGGTCCGCAGGGTCTTCGAGACGCTGGAGGACCGGGGGCTGATGGAGCAACTGCCCGGAGACGTACAGAACGCGCTGATCCTCGCCTACATGCGGACCTCGCTCTCCTTCAAGCAGACGCACTCGGAGGGGAGCGAACGCGGCGGGACCGTGGGCATGTCGGCGTCGCAGGGACCCCTCGGACCCTTCTCGCCGAACGCGAACCTCTCGGGGAAGCAGATGAGTTCGCGCGCCACGGAAGCGTCCTTCCTCGCCTACTCGGAACTCGACGTCGAACACGACCTGGTACGAATCATCCAGCTCCTGGACCACGGCCACGTCCGCAGCGAGCGGCGCGGCCTCCTGCGCCGCCGCCGGACCACCCGACTGCGCATCCACCCGGTCGTCGTGCTCGACGAGGTCGACAAGCTCACGGAGAACTCGCAGGACGCGCTGACCGCGCTGGAAGCCCTGCTCGGACGCCTCAAGAGCGTGCTGACGTCCCGGGGAGCCCACTTCCTGCTGATCGGCGGACCCGACCTCCACGACAGTGCCCTCCGGGATGCCGACCGGGGGAACGGGCTGTACGAGAGCGTCTTCGCCTGGCGGATGTACGTGCCGTGCCTGTGGGAGGCGCCGGAGCGGCTGATACGGGAACTGGTGCGGCGGGGGGCGGAGGAGGACCGGGACGATACGGTGCCCGCCGCCGGCCGCCCCGGGGCTGGCCGCCCCGCCGCCGGCCGCCCCGGAGCCGGAAACCCGATCGCGGGCGGCGCCCCCGGTACGCCGGACCTCGGCCCCGACCCCGACCCTGGTCCCGGTCCCAATTCCGGCCCCGGCCCCGGCCCCAGCCCAGACGCCGACCCCAGCCCCGACCCCAGCCCCGACGCCGACCGCGACCCCAGCCCCGACCCCAGCCCCTGGAGCGACGACACGACCCAGGGCGACGCGCTTCCGCTCGAACTCCTCATCCGCTACCTCCGGTTCAAATCGCGCGGCGTCCTGCGGAGGCTGCTCCAGGAACTCAACGCGCTGGTCGTCTGGGACGACGACAGCGGTCGCCCGGCACTGGTGCTGGACGAGGACACCCTGCTGCGCGTCGCGTTCTACAGCGAGCTCGAATCCGTCGTGGCCGAGACCGTGACACCGGGCAGCGCCCGTGCCGGGCAGGCGCTCCTTCCGCTCGACGAGGACCGGCGTCGGCTCGGCGGCTTCCACATCCTGGACTGGATCCTGCGCAGCAGGGGGCGCGCCTTCACGGCCGGCGAGATCGAGTCGGAGATCGATCCGCTGCTCCACGTCGACCTGCCCTTCATCGACCGTCTGCTCCGGCATCTGGTGCGGAGGAACGTGATCACCGTCGTGAGCGAGCGGGGCGGGGCGGACCGTACGGTCATCGGCAACGTGGCCGCCGTCGGCGCCGCCTACTACCGCCTGTCCGACGCGTATGCCGACCGGCTCCCCGGCCTGGTCAGGTTCAGCGAGAGCGAGCGGGCGGACCTGGGGCTGGCGGGGGTGTTCGCGGACTCCGTCGCCCGGTCGTCCGTTTCTGACCGGTCGTGGGTCTCGGGAGGACGGGCCGCCCTCGACTCGGGGCTCTTGACCGGCGTCACACGGGCGCCGCTGCTGACGAGGCTCGCCGGCCGGTACGAGGTGGGGCCGCTGATCGGCCAGGGCGGAATGGGCGCGGTCTACCGGGGGCGCGACCTGCAGACCGGCGGCGACGTGGCGGTCAAGATGCTGAACACGGCCCTCATCACCGACGAGGCCATGCGCGCACGGTTCCGGCGCGAGGCGAGCATCGGGATGCGGATCCGGCACCGGCACATCGCGCGGACGGTGGACGTGGTGGAGGAACCGAACCTCGCGCTGATCATGGAGCACATCGAAGGGCCCACCCTGCGCACCCTCATACGCGACGAGGGCCCTCTCACTCCCGGGCGTACGGCCGTCCTGGCACAACAACTGGGCTCCGCGCTGGTGCACTTGGCCCACCTGCGGCTGTCCCGTATCGATCTGAAGCCGAGCAACGTCATCCTGCACCGGGACCGCGGCGGGGTGATCGTGGACCTGGGACTGGTGCACGGGACGCGGGGCGACGCCTCGCTGCCGGAGATCACCCTCGCGGGCATGATGGTCGGCACGCCCGGCTACATGTCCCCGGAGCAGCTGAACGGCGAAACCCTCGACATCCGGTCCGACATCTTCACCCTCGGCCTGCTCCTCTGGGAGTGCCTGATGGGCCGTTCGCCGTTCGCCGAGGGGCCGGTGCAGGCCCGGCTCTACGCGATCGTGCACGAGGACGTGGACCCGAGCCCCCTGCCGGTCTCGCCCCAGCTGAAGAGGGTCGTCCGCAGGTGCACGGCGCGCGACCCCCGCGAGCGCTACCAGACGCCGGAACAGTTCCTTGAGGACCTCGAAGGGACGCCCGAGGCGGGGGAACGGAACTCGGGTGCGGTGTGACGCGTAGCGATGCGCGTACGGAGAGGTGAGCGTACGGCGAGGTGCCCGTACGCGACAGACGCGCGTACGCGAGGGGTGTACGTGCATGACGGACAGAGGTACGCGACGGATGTGCGTACGGATGGGCGGAGGGTGCCGTGGCGGATATGTGGACGGGTGCGAGGGTACGGCTGCGAGGCGTCGAACCCGAGGACTGGCAGGGATTCCAGGACCTGGCCGGGGACACCGTGGACGTCCGGAACGCGGATCTGGTCGAGCCGCCGCGTTCCGCCGAGAGCTTCCGCGCGTGGACGGCGGAACGGGCCGGCCGGGCCCCGGGCGGTGAGGCGTTCCGCCTGGTCGTGGAGGGGCTGGCGGACGGGGCGTTCGCGGGGTCGGTGACGGTGGGGGAGACGGACGCCCGCGCTGGACGGTTCCGTACGGGCATCGAGATCAGCCGCGCGCACCGCCGCAAGGGGTACGCGGCCGAGGCGACCGGGATCATCCTGACGTACATGTTCGCCGAACAGCGCGCCCACAAGTGCGAGGTGGAGGTCTACGCGTTCAACGAGGCCTCGCTGGCCCTCTACCGCGGGCTCGGCTTCACCGAGGAGGGCCGGCTCCGCGACCACGAGTACTTCGCGGGGGCGTACCACGACGTGGTGCTGCTCGGGATCACCGAGGACGCGTACTGGTCGGAGCGGGAGCGCCCCTCGGTGCGGTGACGCCCGGGCGGGGGCCGTCGCGCGATTCCGTACGGGGCGACGGTGGCGTCGTGGCGCGATTCCGTACGGGTCGGGGGAGGCGTCGTCGCGTCCTCGCGTCCTCGCGTCGGTGGAAGGCCCAGGGCCCCGGAGCGCGGGCGCGGCTCCGGGGCCCTGGGACAGGCGCGGGATCAGTAGTGCCAGCGGTTGGCGCCGGACTGGAAGCTGCACGTGATCCGGCGTCCGGACGCGTCCGTGGTGCTGGCACCGACGTCCGACTTCCGGCAGAACTGTCCGGCGCGGTAGCAGTTGCCCGCGTTGGACCGGATGCTGCACACCTCCGTACCGGAGGAGCCGCCGCCGCTCGCGGAGGAACCGCCGTCCGAACCGCCCGACGAACCGGAACCGCCTGACGAACCGGAACCGCCCGAGGAGCCCGAACCGCCTCCGGAGGACGACGACGTACCGGACGACGCCTTCGGCGGGTTCGCGCACGACTCGCTCGCCACGACGGCCTTGAAGGAGACCCGGGTGGCGGCGGTGTACGTACCGTTCGACGGACTCTGCTTGCACACCTTCCAGTTGGAGGCGTGCACGACGTTCCGGTGCAGCTCGCTCGCGTCCGCGTACGAGACGGCGGCGACATGGTGGCCGCGCGCGTCCGTCACGGCCTTCTGGAGGTTCCACCCCGTGTAGTCGCGTACGGGGACCGCCGCGACGGGCTCCTTCGACGGCGTCGCGGACGGCGACGGCGACGCGGACTCCGACGGCGTGGGCGTCGGGCTCGGGCTCGGCGAGGCGGACGCGGAGGCGGCGGCCGAGGGCGAGGTGCTGACGGCGGCCGAGGCGTCGTCGTCGCCACCGGTGCAGGCGGTGAGGCCGAGGGAGAGCGCCACCAGCCCCGTGACCAGGGCCCCGTAGGCGCGACGCGCCCTGCCGCCGCCCCTGCCGCCCCGGACACCGCCGGATATCGAAGACCTCGGTGCAACCCGAAGAGACATGCCACCCCCTGCGTTCCTGCTCTCGGAAATCCGCCGCCGCACACGGGCGGCCCTCCGGGGCACGAGCCGCCCGGAGCGCGAGATGAGGAGGATCCTAATCCTGTTGTGAGGGTTATGTGTAGCTGATGGCGACATTGTGCGCACGAAGGGAGACGGTCGTTCCGGGCCGTGACCGAATCGGTCGTGGTTCGTGTCCGCGTGAACACCTGCGGTGGGGAGGGTGGTTGGGGAACGGGGGGTGTGGCGATGGGGTCGTACGGGCTGGGGCGCGGGGGCGGGCGTGGGGGTCCGCGCGGTGGTGGAGGCGGGGGCGGACGCGGGGGCGTGCGCGGTGGTGGAGGCGGAGGCGTGCGCGGAGCCGGGCGCGGGGGTTCGCGCGGGGGCGGCCGGCTCGCACTCCTCCTCCTTCTCTCCCTCCTTCCGCTGCTCCTGACCGGCTGTTTCGGACCCCCGCCGCCGCATGTCAGCGCCGTACGGGGCGTGGAGGAGGCCTTCCGGGTCCCGTTGCCGGTGCCGACGGACGGTACGGGCGGCTGGTCGCTGGTGGACCGGAAGCTGGGGGTCATCGGGCAGGGCACGGCGGTGGCGCGGATCGACGAGGAGGGGAAGGTGCTGTGGCGCACGACGCTGCCGGACGCGTTCGCGCTGACCGGCCGGCCGGGCGGGCCGCACGCGACCTCCGCGCCGCCGTACGGCACGCTGACGCTGGTCGGCGCGGCCGAGCACGGACGGTTCCCGAGCCTGGGGACGATCGACCCGGCCACCGGCGTCTTCACCCGGCTGACCGCGCGGCCCCCGCGGCGCCCCGCCGGAACGCTGCGCCTGATCAGGGTCACGTCCTCACCCGGCACCCGGTACCAGGCCATCGCCGCCACCTGCCTGCCCGGCGACCTCTGCACCCTCACCTCATGGGACGGGCTCACCGGCAAGGTCCTGTGGACCCGGCACCCCCACGGGCCGGCCGTCTTCGCGGAGCCCTGCGGCCGCTCGTTCCCCTCTTCGCCCCCCGAGGTCAACGAGTCCTGCGACCCGCTCGTACTCGTCGCGGACGGCCACCTCATGACGTTCCCTGCGGGCGAGGAGCAGCAACCCCTCTCCCGGCCCCTGCGCCTCCCCCCGGGCGACATCGGCCAGGTGATCCGCACCCTCTACCGCGTCATCGTGACCACCGTCCCCCACGCCCCCGACTGCCGGGCCCGAGTCGCCGCGTACGACTCCGACTCCCCGGCACCCGCCCCGGTCTGGCAGCGCACCTTCACCTGGAACCAGCCCCAGGCCCCCCTCCGCGACGGCTGCCGCTACGACCCCTCGATCCCCCTGCTCGTGTCCTCCGACCTCGTCCTGCCCGATGCCGCCGGCGCCCTCATCGGTGACGACTACCACGGCACCTTCCGCACCCGCCTCAACCCCGGCGAATACCCCGTCGCCCACCGCCCCGACATCGTCGCCCACCGCCCCGACGGCACCTACCGCCCCCTGAACCCCGCCCTCTCCAAGGGCCAGCACCCCCGCCCCCGGAACCTCACCCCCGACGCCCAGGTCCTCCAGGACGGCCTCTGGTACCTCCCCGGCACCGGCCGCCACGGCCAGATCCTGGCCCTCGACATCGACAACACGATCACCTGGCACCTCCCGTCGAGCGGCCCCCCGTTCCTCCTGACGGGCGACCGGCTGGTGTACGCGGAGGGCGGGGAGTTGGTGGGGGTGCGGTCGGTGGGGTGAGGGGCTCGCCAGAGGTCATTGACGGTCTCACCTCACCCTCTGTGGCGGCTCGGGGCCGCACGGTAGGGTCGACGCCGCAGTTGCTGCCGTATCGGCTGACCGTAAGCCGGTCTGAACCGCACCTTGCCAAGGTCTCGCCACGCATCGGTGCGCGACACCCGGCCTGCCCGTTCGTACTGGTGGTGGGCACCGAGTGAAGAGAGAGAACATGTCGCAGACCGAAGGCGCACGACTGTTCCGGGAATCCTGGATCGCAGGAGTTCACCGCCACTTCCCGGGCCAGCCGAAGGCCGGCTACATCACGCCGTGGGACGACACCCCGCAGTGGGAGCGCGAGGCCGCGGGCTCTGTCTACGAGCAGGTCCGGCACTTCGTCGAGATCAGCGGCGGCACGACGAAGCGGCTCTCCCGCGAGCAGAAGAGCCGCTTCGTCGCCACCTGCTGGACGGCCCAGATGTTCAGGCACTTCGAGGACCCGAAACCGGGCTACGTGGCCGACTGGCCGGACCTGCCGTCCTGGCAGCAGGAGACGGACGCGGACATCTTCGAGGCCATCGAGAAGGAGCTGTGAGTGACGGGTGCCGCTCGCACTGTGCAGATCAGCCTGACACTCTCGACTCCCTTCAAGTGACCTGTGTTTCTTATGGCGTTCCGGTCATCGAAGACGGTCCGGTCAATGACTCCGTCTCCGTCACCGCCCACGGTTCGGCACCGGCCGCTCTGTCAGCGAGTGCGGGCGGCAACGCCGAAATGACCGCTTCAACCGTTCGTGCGTGCAGGATGCCGAGGTACACGTACGGCCTTCCCGCCGAGGTCATCGCCGGGCGGATGCCGCGGTAGCCGCGCTCCGGGATGCCCAGGGCGGCAAGAGCCGCCTTCAGCCCCTCGCTTGCGGTCACGGCGACAGCGTAGTTCTCGTGCCATTGAGGAGCGTCCATAGAGATCATCAGGGAGCTCCAGGGGCGTGGTGTGGGTGTCGGCGGATGTTCACGGAGGCGTCGGTAGCGCGCGAGTAGTCCCCCGAGGATCGGGCCGTGCGGCGCTGCTCGGCCAGGCTGGAGCAGGTGTCGCAGCCTGTTACGGGTTCCGGTGGTGGAAGCGGGTCGAAAGAGGGGGAGCCGGAGGGGCGGCGGTTCGGTTCGTGATGTGGATCGCTCATGGGGCGAGGATCGCCACCCCTTCAGGACGTATCTCCACCAAACGCGGGGACAGTTGGCCCTCTCGGGGCTACGGTCCAGAAAAGGCCCAAACGTCGCTGGGGGAAGTCTTGAACGCCGCACTACGATCGGCTATGTCGGAGGCCCGGTTGTCGCCGCGCAAGCTTGCTGCCCGGATCGGCGTGGCGCCGAAGACGGTGGAACGGTGGCTTGCCGACGGCGAGTTGGTCCCGCACGCAAGGAACCGTGCTGATGCTTGTCAGGCGCTGAAGGTGGATGAACAGATGATCTGGCCGAAGGCAGTGCAGGATCGGGTGAAGTCGGGCCACGACCGGGAGCTCGTACAGGCCTACCCTTACCGTTCTGCGTGTCCGTCGACCGTGTGGGGTGCTCTGGTCGACGGAGCGACGGAACAGATCTTTCTGGCCGGGTACACGAACTACTTCTTCTGGCTTGAGCAGCCCGCCTTCGTGCAGACCCTCCACCGGAAGGCCGAGGCCGGATGCCGTGTCCGGGTTCTTCTGGGAGACCCTGATGGCGAGGTGACCCGGCAGCGCGAGCTGGTGGAGGATGTCGCACTGACCGTCTCCACACGCATCCGGATCTCTTTGGAGCATCTGGAACACCTGCGAACCGCCGGTCATGCGGAGGTGCGCTTCAGCAACAGCGAGGACGCCGTCAACCACGTGTCGCTGTCCGTGTTCCGCTTCGACCAACAGGCGCTCGTCACCCCTCATCTCGCCCGACTCGTCGGACACGACTCGCCGCTCCTCCACCTCCGGCGCCAGGGCGACGGCGGAATGTTCGACCGCTTCGCGGAGCACGCGGACGAGCTGTGGAGCCGAGGTGTGGAGGTGCCGAAGCCAGCAGAAGCCCATGGCTCCTGACTCGCCCCCGCTCAATCGCGCCTTGTGGACACCACCGGGGCTGACCAGGAGTTGCGAGTCACGGCCGCCGGATCAGGAGGCCGTGACTACCCGGCAGTGATCGCCGAGTAGGCCAGTACGTCGGCGGGCATCTCCTCCTGGAGCTTCCACGTGATCCCCATGGGCTTGCTTCCCTCATGCTTCACGTATTCGGCGAAGCCCAGCAGCATCCACGGCTGTGGACCCGCGATGTCGGTCTTCTTGTAGCGCCGGACGAAGAGGAGAACATGCGTGCCGAGCTTCTTGTGAGTCTGGTAGCGCATGCCCGTGCCGGACGTGTCCGAGGTGCGGTTCTGTGATTCCCAGTGGAAGTCGAACTCGCTCAGTGCGTAGTCCTTGTACCGGGTTTCGGGCGAGAAATCCCTCTCATCCTTCTCCAGGGTGATGAAGAGGGCATCGATCTGACTGCCCGGGCACCACCTCACCCCTTCGCGGAAGTGGCCGGGCATGAAGCCACCGACCACCGACTCGCCCAGGGCGGGGAGGATTTCCTCGCGGCTGTACGAGGCATGGACGGACAGAGGGAGTCCTGCGTGTGCGCCGGACAGCGGAATGGGGAGGTGGTCGGTGAGGCTGAGGGCGTGGGCCAGTACTTGGCGGAGTTCGCTACGGAAGGCCTCGTGGCCGCGCAGGGTGTCGAACCCGTGCTGGTAGCCGGCGAAGTCACCGCCCAAGGGCCACAGGCTGAAGAACAACATGCGTGCGTAGGCCTGCTCCATGGAGGTCAGTTCCTCGTACGCGGGGGCGTCATCCTCCAGGAGCTTGGTGTACATCGATACGCGCGCCGGGTCATCGACGGTCAGGAACGCGGAGACGCGCCTGAGGAGTGCGTCTTCCCCCTCGGGGCCCGTCGGGTCGAGGAGCTTGGCGCGGCGGAGGAGCCCCGTCCAGGAGTTGCCGTTGCCGCGGTAGAGCTCCTTGATCTCTCGACCGCTCTCGCGGAGGTAGTCGGCGAGCCGGGGTTGTGCGTAGGTCGCCACCTCGCGGGCGAGTTGGGTGACGTTGACGCTGAGCTGATTGCGGATGTTGGCGAGGATCAGGTCCTTGGCCTTCGTCTCAAGGATGATCTGGCAGCCGGAGGGAAGCTGGGGGAACTCGTCCTCAACGGCGTCGAGGAGGCGATTCCGCGTCAGATTGGTCAGGGCGCGGAACTGGTCCTCGAATCGGAACTCCTTGCGGTGCTGACCGATGAAGTCCAGGACGGTCAGAACAGCCTTGTCCTCGGTGCGGCGCAGGCCGCGTCCCAGCTGCTGAAGGAACACTGTGGCACTGGAGGTCGGCCGCAGGAGAAGCAGCGTGTCGACATCGGGGATGTCGAGACCCTCGTTGAACAGGTCGACGGAGAAGATGACCTGGATTTTGCCCAGCTTGAGCTGATCGAGCGCTTCCTGTCGCTCATGGCGCGGAGTCTCGCCGGACAGCGCGACGGCGTTCAATCCAGCCCGCCGGAAGTACTCGGCCATGAAGCGGGCGTGCGCCACGGACACGCAGAACCCCAGCGCCTTCATCGATCCGGGGTCGGTGACCTTGTCCCGTACGGCCTTGACGACGAGCCTCGCCCGAGCCTCGTTCCCCGTGAAGAGATTGCTCAGCGCTGTCGCGTCGTAGGCTCCCCGCCGCCACGTAACGGCGGTCATGTCGGTGTTATCCGTGATGCCGAAGTAGTGGAACGGGCTCAGTAGCTCGTTCTCCAGTGCCTCCCAGAGCCGCATCTCGGCAGCGATGCGGCCACCGAAGAACTCGTCCTGGATATTGCGGCCGTCCATCCTCTCGGGGGTGGCGGTGAGGCCGAGCAGTTCCTTAGGCGTGAAGTGGTCGACGATCCGACGGTACGTCGGTGATGTGCCGTGATGGAACTCGTCGATCACGATCACATCGAAGTGATCGGGAGCCAGGTCTTCCAGAGTGCGAGCGTTGAGTGACTGAACACTCGCGAACACGTGGTTCCAGTCCTCGGGCACCTCACCTCCGAGGCAGAGCTCACCGAAGTTCGCGTCGACCAGCACGTTCTGATAGACGCGCAGCGACTGCTCCAGAATCTCCTTGCGGTGGGCCACGAAGAGGAGTCGGAGGTCTCGGCCGTACTTCTGCCGCAGGTGCTTGTAGTCCAGCGCAGCCATCACGGTCTTCCCCGTGCCCGTGGCGGCCACCAGAAGGTTGTGATTTCTGCCGTGCACGGTGCGTTCGACTTCAAGGCGCTCCAGCATGTCGCGCTGGTGCGGGTAGGGCCGGACTTCCAGACCGGAGAGCGTGATGACGTTGCGGCCCTGGCCGCCCTGGGGGCCGCCGGCGTGGGCGAGGGCTTCGTCCAATCGCTGTGCGTCGGCATCGGGGTCGTACGGTTCGAAGGAGCGATCGCCCCAGTACGAATCGAAGGTCGCCTCGAATTTGCGCAGCACCGCGGGCGTGGCCACGGACGACAGCCGCACGTTCCACTCCAGGCCGTCCAGGAGGGCCGCCTTGGAAAGGTTGGAGCTGCCGACGTACGCGGTGTCGAAACCGCTCTCCCGACGGAAAAGCCACGCCTTGGCATGGAGCCGCGTCGAGCGGAGCTCGTAGTTGACCTTCACCTCGGCACCGAACTCGCGCACCAGCCGATCGAGTGCGCGGCGCTCCGTGGCACCGATGTACGTCGTGGTCAGAACCCTGATCGGAACGTTGCGCTCCCGGGCGGCGACCAGAGACTGTTCAAGTACACGCAGCCCGTGCCACTTCACGAACGCGCAGAGCAGGTCCACACGGTCCGCCGTAGCCAGCTCGGCGCGCAGTTCGAAGCCCAGGCTGGGGTCCTCGGGCGCGTTGGTGATGAGGGCCGTGTCGGAGAGCGGAGTGCCCGGCCGTACTGCGTAGACGCCCGGTGCCTCCTGCTTGGCGACGGCGAGCAGCTGCCGCGGGCCGTCGACGACCAGGTCGACCCACTCGGCTGCGCCTTCTAGGGTGCTGAGAGAGGCAAGGATGTGGTTCGCGGCGATGACCTGCTCCGCAGGCTTCAGGCCTTGCAGTATGTGGCGCACGACGGTCGCGATGTGGCGGGACAGCACGTGCGGTGCAGACTCGGCGCCTACGGTTGCGTCGATGGCGCGCCACCCCGCGGTGTTCAACTGCTTCACGCGCTCTTCAAGGCGGCGCGTGATCAGCGTCTCGTACAGTCCCGCAACTGGTGCCGATTCCGCTGCTGCATGACTGGCCATGGTCGAGTCCCCCTCATCACGCTGCGTACGTCAGCAGTTGTATCAAGGACCACTGACACAGCCACATGGGCCTGCCCTCTCTGTCAACGGCGCCTGATTCGGTCCGCTGCTGAAGGCCTTACACACTGAAGATCTCGTTCGTAGACGTCGCCCAGGGCATCCCGTACTTGGACGCGTATGTCAAAGGCGGTGAGTCTTTCGAACGATCTGGGGTTGAGGGCCAGCAGTTCTACACCGTCACGGACGGTGCTGGTCATCGGAACGGCCCCACCTGGGCCGAGGTGATGGATGAAGTAGTCGTCCTCCCAGATGAGTCCCAGTGAGTCCATGGCCGTGATGGCGTTGTCCCAGGACACCCAGCCTGAGGGAATGGCGGCGCTGTCCGCGTATGCCGGGGACGCTTGAATGCGGTAGGCGACGGAACGGATGACGGCCCGTCCTCCGCCGGCGTTGGCCAGGGTGACGGTCCGCTGTGAATGGCTGACCTTGTTGCTGTGGCCTTTGAATCCAGACCAGCTCAGTACGGGCTGCATGGTTTGGGAAAGCTGGGTTCGCGTCACGATGATGCCGGCCAGCAGGGCCACTACGGCCGCGCATGTTGAGGCGTCCAGCACGGTGAGACGCCAAGGCCAGGACTTGAGGGGTTCCTCGTTCAGATTGGCCTTGATGATTTCCCAGGTCAGGTTGATGAGTGCGAAGACCAGTAAGGCCCTCGGCCATCGCAGCGTTCTGCCGCTGGTTGAGACGCGCCGTTGTTCCCACTGCGGGTCGTCCACGTGCCCTCCCGATGCAATCGGGTCTCACAGTGCAACGGGCCGTGTCTTGGGGGCAACGGGACGGAGTCCGGTCAATTCGGGCTCCCGCACGTGTCGTCCCCGGCAAGTCGCGCCTGCCCGCCCGCTGGCCGGGACCGGCGCAGACGACGGCTCCGCGTCCCCGCTACACAAGGGACACGGGAGAGGACCTACGGCCGGAAGGGGAGGGGACGTGGTGAGTGGGCTTGAGGAGCGGATGGTTCGGCTGGAGCGCAGGGTGCGGGAGTTGGAGGAGAGGGAGAGGAGAGAGGAGGCGGTGGAGGACGAGGTACGGGCACGTGGGGCGGTGCTCGATCGGTTGCATCGGTTGCAGGCGGCGTTGGACGGGCGGGACTGAGACACGGTTCGGGAGACGTTCACCGCGGATGCGACGGGGTACGGGAGGCAGGGCGTCGAGGCGATCGTGGACGTGGTGAAGGGGCACCTCGGGGGGTGCGGGCCGACGCAGCACCTGCTCGGCAATACGCGGGTGGTCGTCGAGGGCCCCCGTGCCCGGAGCTTCAGTCTCGCCCGGGTCCATCACGAAGGGGCCGGGAGTATGCGGGGCTCGTTTTTCGAGTGCATGGGGGAGTACGAGGACAGGTGGGTACGGACGGAGTCGGGTTGGCGGCTCACGCACCGGGCCTTCGACATGCGGATCGGGCGGGGTGACTTCGGGGTGCTGCGTCCGGCTGGGGAGTAGCCGAGGGGACGTACGCGGGGTGCACCCGTAGGGCGGGCCGGAACCGGGTCAGCCAGGGGTGACGGGTGAGGCTTCCACCCTGGTGGCGATCGATCGTCGGCGCAGTGCCTCGGCCAGGAACTCCATCTCCACCCGTGTGCCGACGAGGCCCGCCTCACGGAGGGTCGTTGCTCGGGCCCTTGCCTCGGGCAGGGGGAGGTGGAGCGCGTCGCGCAGGGTCCGCAGGACGGCTACGAGGTTCGGTTCGGGGTTCGTCAGGCGGAGACGCACCGGGCCGTGCTCGGTCAGGAGGGCGTCGCGGATTCTGGTGGCGGTGGGTCCGGCCACGCCCTGCTCGCACCATGCGTGGGGGCAGCCGGTGCACTGGCCGGTGATGCTCCACCGCACCCGGCCGCGCTCGATGTACTTGCCGAGCTCCAGCGTGAGGGGACGGCCGCACTTCTCGCAGTGCGTCACGGTGGTCACCCCTTGCGTGATCACCGCGCTGCCTGGTCCAGCCCTCGTCAGGCAGCCAGATCCCGCACGAACACCAGCCCCCGCTTCCCGCTCAGCATCACTTCCTCGCCCGTCGGGACGAAGCCCGTGCGGGTCAGGACGGCGCGGGAGGCGGTGTTGGTGACGGCGGCCGCGGCGTGGAGGGAGGTGAGGGCGTAGGTGGTGGTGCAGAGGGTGAGGAGGTCGTGGACGGCGGTGGTGGCCAGGCCCTGGCCCGTGGCCTTCTCGGCGAGGCGGAAGCCGAGGTCCGCCGTGCCGTCGGTGACGTCGACGATGTTGAAGCGGCCCAGGATCTCGTCGGTGTCCGCCGAGACGAGGACGTGGAAGTGGCAGACGCCGGCGGACTGTTCGGCCAGCAGGGAGTCGAGGCGGGCCCCGAACTCCGCGAAGTAGTCGTCGCCCCGGTCGGGCACCGAGGCCGCGAAGAAGGCGCGGTTCTCGCGTTCGAAGGCGAGGAGGGCCGGGGCGTGGTCCGGACGCAGGCGTTCCAGACGGGCGCGCGGGGCGGCGGGCGGGGCGGGCTTGGGCAAGGGCTGGGGCTCGGGCATGGGCGGGAGGGTACGCGCGGGGCGGTTCCGGCGGTACCGGATATCCGGTGGTGCCGGATGTCCGGTGGTGCCGGATATCCGCTGGTGAGGGATGCGCGGTCCCGCCGCCTCCGCCCCGCCCCGTCCCGCCGCCCCCGTCCCGCCCCGTCCCGCCGCCCCCGTCCCGCCCCGTCATCCCGCCCCGTGGCACTCCCGGTACGTCCGGTCCGCGCCGCACCAGCACGGGGCGGAGCGGGGCGGGGGCCAGGGGAGGGCGCGGCCGCGGGCGGCGAGGGTGGTGGCGTACTGGGGGAGGAGGTCGGGGTCGGCGGGGGAGGCGGCCTCGGAGGCGGCGAAGGCCTCGTAGGAGGGGACGGTGCCGGTGACGATGCCGAGGTTCGGGGTGCCGGTGGCGTGGAGGTCGCGGAGGGCCGCTTCGAGGCGGGCGAGGTGGTCGGCGTGGGAGGGGTACTCCGTGGCCAGGCCCGGGTACGCGGCCAGGAGTTCGCGCAGTTCCGGCTCCGGCCAGTGGAGTACGGCCACGGGGAACGGGCGGGACAACGCCGTGCGGTAGGTGCCGAGTTCGGCGCGGAGGCGGGTGATCTCGGCGCGCAGTTCGGCCGGGTCCGAGGAGCCGAGGGCCCAGAGCCGCTTGGGGTCGTGGAGTTCGTCCAGGGGGACGGCGGCCGTGTGGAGGGCGTCCGCCAGCTCGTCCCAGGCGTCATGGGCGGCGCCCATCAGCCTGCGGACGCGGTGGCGGCCCGTGAGCAGCGACTGCGTGGCGTACGGGACCTCCTCGCCGGGGGCGATGAGCAGCGTCAGCGCGGCGGAGAAGAAGTCGTGGGCGGCTTCCAGCTCGTCGTGCGCCTCCAGGGTCTCCGCCGCGATCTCCCACGGCGCGGCCTCCCGGGGTGCCGCCGTCCGGATCCCGTCGATGATGGCCCTGGCCTCCGCCTCGTGGCCGTACTCCCACAGGTTGGCCGCGTTGAGCGCCTTCACCAGATACGGGTGCTCCGTGCCGGGGTGGTCGAGCAGGGTGTCGTAGAGTGCGGTCGCCCGGACGCGCTCCCCGGCGAGTTCCAGATGGGCGGCGGCCTGGAGCAGCAGAGGTTCGTGGTCCTCGGGATACTGCGCCGCGGTGCGCAGCAGGCGCTCGGCTTCGGTGGTGTGGTCGGCAGGCGTGTCGGGGCGCATGTCCCACACCGTACTGCCGTATCTCCGTGAGGCGGAGGCTTGTTCCCGCTGGGGGATCGGCGCCGCGGCGCGGACGGGGGCGTGGGGGCGTGGGGGGAGGAGAAGGGCGGGGGTGTCGTCCTCCTCCCCTGCGCGGGAGGGGGGCCGGCTGCGTCGTGGGTCTGGTGACTTGCCGGGGCCGGGCCTATCGTGCGGCCGTGCGCGGGCTGATGCGGATGCGGGAGTTGGTGCGGGAACGGGAACGGGAACGGGAGCGGCTCCGGGGCCGGGACCGGCAACGAGACCGAGATCGGGACCGGCAACGAGGCCGGGATCGGGATCGGCAACGGGTGCCGGAACGGCAACGTCGGCGCGGGCGGATTCCCGTCGTCGTGCAGCGGGACCCTCGCGGGCGGCGGCTGGCCGCGCGCGGGCTGTGGACGGGGGCCGAACTCGTCATGACCCTCGGCGTCGTCCTGCTGCTCCTCGTCGCGCATCAGCTGTGGTGGACCAACCGGCAGGCCCGTGCCGAGGCCGCGCACACCGTGGACGCCCTCCAACGGGACTGGGACGACGGGGAGCCGCCCGCCGGCCCGGACCCGGCCGAGCCCGCCGACGACGACCCCGCCGTAACGGACGACGCCGGCGACGGGGCCGGGGACGGCGGCGGCCGGGCGCGCCGGACCGCCGCGTCCCCGCCCCGCGCCTCCCAGGCGTACGCCGTCATCCGCATTCCGCGCATCGGGCTGACCGCCCCCGTCGCGCAGGGCATCAGCAAGCACGGCGTCCTGGACAAGGGGTACGTCGGCCACTACCCGCGCACCGCGCAGCCGGGGGCCGCCGGGAACTTCGCGCTTGCCGGACACCGCAACACCCATGGCGAGCCCTTCCGTTACATCAACCGGCTCCGCGTCGGCGACCGGATCACCGTCGAGACCCGCGACGCCGTGTACACGTACACCGTCGACAAGACCCTCGCCCGCACCCAGCCCGGCGACGGCGGGGTCATCGCGGCCGTGCCGCGCAGCAACATCAAGCCGTACACGGGCTACCGCACCGCCGGCTCGTACGTGACGCTCACCACCTGCACGCCGGAGTTCACCTCGCGGTACCGGCTGGTGGTGTGGGGGAAGCTGACGGGGGCGCGGGAGCGCTGACGGCGCCGGACGAGGACGAGGCCGTAAGCTTCCGCGACGTGCTCAGACGACGTCCGCAGTTGCTGTGGTTGCTGGTCCCCTATGTCCTCTACCTGGGGGCGCTGCCCTTCGTGAACCGGGTCGAGCCCGTCGTGCTCGGGCTGCCGTTCCTGTTCTTCTGGCTGCTCGGGGCGACGCTCCTCACCCCCGTCGCCGTGTGGCTGACCCGGCGGGGGGACCGCCGGTGAACGCCGCCGTCGCGACCTCCGTCTTCGGGGTCTTCATGGTCGCCACCGTGGCGCTCGGCCTGCTCGCCGTGCGGGGCCGGCGCGGGGGCGGGGGCGGGCTCGCCGAGTGGTCGGTGGGCGGGCGGAGCCTGGGGACCGTGTTCATCTGGGTGCTCATGGCCGGTGAGGGCTACACCAGCTTCAGTTACCTCGGCGCCGCGGGCTGGGGCTACAACTACGGGGCGCCCGTTCTGTACGTCGTCGCGTACATGTCCTGCGGGTACGCCGTCGGCTACGTCGTCGGGCCGATGCTCTGGGCGTACGCGCACAGGCACGGCCTCGTCGGGATCACCGACATGGTGGCGCACCGCTTCGGGCGGCCCTGGCTGGGCGCGCTCACCGCCGTGCTCGCGACCGTGTTCCTGCTGCCGTACATCCAGCTCCAGATCACCGGCATGGGCGTCGTCGTCTCGACGATCTCCTACGGCGCGATCAGCCTGAACTGGGCCTACTTCATCGCCTTCGCCGTCACCACCGGCTTCGTCGTCGTCAGCGGGCTGCGGGGCAGCGCCTGGGTCTCCGTGCTCAAGGACCTGCTGGTCATCGTCACGCTCGGCTTCCTCGCGATCTATGTGCCCGTGCACTACTTCGACGGGTACGGACCCTTCCTGGACCGGCTCGTCACCGAGAAGAGCGAGTGGCTGACCTTCCCGGGGCACGGGGACAGCGGCCTCGGACAGGCCTGGTTCATCACCACGTCGTTCCTCAACTCCCTCACCGTCGTGATCTTCCCGACCACCGTCGCGGGCTACCTCGGGGCGAGGAACGCCGACGTCCTGCGCCGCAACGCCATGTGGCTCCCCGCTTACAACGTCCTGCTCTTCGTCCCGATGCTGCTCGGCATGGCGGCGCTGTTCGTCGTGCCGGGGCTCGTCGGCGCGGAGTCCAACCTCGCCCTGTTCAAGCTCGTCGTGGACTCCCTGCCCGCCTGGTCCGTCGGGGTCATCGGGGTGGCCGCCGCGCTCTCCTCCATCGTGCCCATGGCCGTGTTCATGCTGGTCATCGGCACGATGTGGGGGCGCAGCGTCCTCTCGCTCGTGCCCCGGTGGGAGCGCCGCCAGAAGGGCGCCGCCCAACTGGTCGTCGTGATCGCGGGCGGTCTCGCCCTGCTCCTCACGTACACCGCCCCCAACACCCTCGTCCGGCTCTCGCTGATCTCGTACGAGGGGATGGCGCAGCTGCTCCCGATGGTGCTGCTGGGGCTGATGTGGCGGCGGCTGACCCTGGCCGGGGCGCTGAGCGGGCTGGTCGTGGGGGTCGGGGTGGTCTGCGGGTTCGTGTTCACGGAGAACGATCCGGTGTGGGGTGTGAACGCCGGCATCGTCGCGCTCGGGGCGAATCTGGCCGTGGCCCTCGCCGTCACCTACGCCGGTCCGCACGACCGGGACGACCGCCCCGACGACGAGGTGCTGGCCCGCGACGAGCTGGAACCGGTGGCCGGGCCGGCGGCGGCCGGCACGGCGGGGTGAGGTGAGGCACGGGGTCCGTACGGGCCCCGCCCTCATCCCCGTTCGCGCAGCAGCCGCAGGGCCACCGTCGCCACCACGGCCAGCCCCACCGACAGCAGCAGCGCGCCGTCCGTGCCCCAGCCGGTCGTGGCGACGGCGATGGTCACCGCGACGCCCGCCGAGGAACCGATGTAGCGGGCGGTGTTGTTCGCGCCCGAACCCATCGCCGCCCGCTCCTGCGGCACCGACTCGATGGCCAGCCGGGGGAGCGCGGCGTTCAGCAGGCCGCTGCCCGCTCCGGAGACCACCAGGGCCGGGAGCAGCCGCAGCCACTCCTCCGCGCCCAGGCGCCCGCCCGGGTCCAGGGTGCCCAGCAGGGCCAGGGCCCCGGCCGCGTGCAGCACGAATCCGGCGGCGGCCTGGCGGCGGGCGGCCACCCGGCCCGTCAGCCGGCGGGCCTGGAGCGCCACGGCGAACGCCGAGCCCGACCAGATCAGCAGCAGCCACGCCGAGCCGAGCGACGACACCCCCAGGGACCGCTGGAGCAGCGTCGGCAGATAGCTGAACAGGCCGATCACCGAGAGCCCCGTGAACAGTCCGCCGGCCGCCGAGGCCAGGAACGGACGGCCGCGCAGCAGGGCCGGGTCGATCAGCGGGGCCGCCGCCCGCCGCTCCACCGCGAGGAAGACCGGAACCAGCGCGAACGAGGCCAGCAGCGGCAGGACCACGGACGGGCGCGCCCAGCCGTCGCGGCCGAGCGTCAGCGCGGTCAGCAGCGCCGTCATCGACGTGCCCAGCACCGCCGCGCCCGCCAGATCGGGCCGGCCGCCGCGCGGGGAGCGGGATTCGTCGAGGACCCGGGCGGCGACGGCCGCCGCCGCCAGGGCGGCCAGGCCCAGTACGGCGTACGGCAGCCGCCAGTCGACCGGCCCCAGCCACCCGGCCAGCAGCGGGCCGAGCGCGATCCCGGCGCTGACGAACGCGCCCCAGACCCCCGTCGCCCTGATCCGCTCGTGCCCGGCCGGGAACGCGCCGACGAGCAGCCCCAGGCTCGTGGCCAGGATCGCGGCGCTCGCCGCTCCCTGCGCGACCCGGGCCAGGGTGAAGGTGAGGGTGTCGTGGGCCAGGACGCCGAGCCCCGAGGTGAGGCCGAGGGCGAGCGTGCCGGCGAGGAAGAGCCGGCGCCGCCCGTAGTCGTCGGCGAGGCTGCCCGCGACGAGCAGGACCACGGCGAGGCCGAGCGGCGCCCCGTTCAGCAGCCAGGCCTGGCCGGAGGGCGGGGTGGCCAGGGCGGCGGAGACCCCGGGCAGGGTGGCCATGGGGGCGGTGTAGTTCATCAGCGCCACGGCGGTGGCCGCCGAGGTGATCGCGAGCGTCGCGCCGGGGCGGCGGGCCGGGGGCGCGGGCGGCGGGACGGCCGCCGGGGCGGCGGTGCGGGGTCTGGGGCGTACGGGCTGGGGCACGGCATCGCTCCCGGGGTCGCCGGGGGTGCGGAGGGCATCCGGCACCGCCCGGTGCATCGATGAGTTCGGTGATTGAACTCGCTGGGCGTTGCTGACGCTAGCACGGTCGGTTCGTTCACCGAATCCATGTCTCGGTAAAGTTCGGTCACCGAACCCGCGACCACGTGAAGCTCGGTGGCGAACCCGGGGCCATGCAAAGTTCGGTCACCGAACCCATGGTGGGTACAGTGGGCCCATGGCCCTCGGCAAGGACTACGTGAACCAGCAGTGCTCCATGGCCCGCGCGCTGGAGGTGGTCGGCGAGCGCTGGACCCTCCTGGTGGTCCGCGACGCCCTCTACGGCGTGCGCCGCTACAACGACTTCCTCGTCCACCTCGGCATCCCGCGCGCCGTCCTCGCCACCCGCCTCCAGACCCTCACCGAGGCCGGGGTCCTGGAGAAGCGCCTCTACCAGCAGGCGCCGCCGCGCGAGGAGTACGTCCTCACCGAGAGCGGCAAGGCCCTCTGGCCCGTCGTCCGCGCCCTCAGCAGCTGGGGCCTCGACCACCTCGCCGGCACCCTGCCGATGCGCCTGTTCGTCCACGCGGAGTGCGGCACGGAGGTCGACGCGTACGGCGTCTGCCCGGCCTGCTCCGTGCCCGTACCGCCCGAGGAGACCGAGATGCGGCCCGGCGAAGGGCTCGACACGGAGACCGACAACCCGGTCGACCGCGTCTTTCTCACCCCCCGCCGGCTCCTGCGGCCCATCGAGGCCGATCGTGTATAACGGGTGAACGGGTGAGAAGCGCCGCGCCCCGCGCGCGGCGGCAGCAGAGCGGAAGGGGGAGGGCCGTGGAGACACGCCACCGCGACCGCAACCGCCTGCGCGGAGCCCTCGCCCGGGTGCTGCGCCCCGCCGGAATCCTGCTCTTCTTCCTCACCGAGGTCCTGCTCGCCGAGGGCGGCAGCCTCTCCGCCGCCGTGGCCCTCGCCGCCACCGCGGCCGCCGGCACCGCGCTCGTCGCCTGCTCGGTCATCAGCGCCCGCTGTGCCGCCCCCGTGCCCCGCACCCGGGTCCGCACCGCCATCCGCGACCGCGAGAAACGCACCGCGTTCCTGCCGCAGCGCGATCCCGACGCCAAGGGGCGCCGACGACCCCGAGCCCCCGGCCGTGCCCTCCTGACGGCCGCGTAGGGACCACGACCGCTCTTCCCTCTCCCCCTCCCCTGTTCGGTGGGCGCACAGCGCCCCGTGCCGTACGCGGAGGCCCCGCGCGGACCCGTCATGCCGACGCCAGCAGTTCTCTTCCCGGCACGACGAGACCCCCGGAGGGCTCACCCATGTCCGCTTTCATGTCCGCCTTCGCGAGCCTGGTCGGCGCGCTCGCCGATCTGCTCCACCCGCTGTTCCAGAACGCCTCCACGGCCGCCGCGATCGTCCTGTTCACCGCGCTCGTCCGCCTCGCCGTGCACCCCCTGTCCCGCGCCGCCGCCCGCGGCCAGAAGGCGCAGCGCCGGCTCCAGCCGCAGATCGCCGCCCTGCGCAAGAAGCACGCCAAGAACCCCGAGCGGATGCAGAAGGCGCTCATGGAACTGCACCGCGAGGAGAAGGTCTCGCCGCTCTCCGGCTGCCTGCCGAGCCTCCTCCAGATGCCCGCCTTCTTCCTGCTCTACCACCTCTTCTCCAGCTCCCGGATCGGCGGCGACGCCAACGAACTCCTCGGCCACCAGCTCTTCGGCGCCCCGCTCGGCGAGCGCTGGCGCGACGCGGTCGCGGACGGCGGGCTGTTCGGCACCCAGGGCCTCGTCTACGTCGGACTCTTCGTGGTCGTCGCCGCCGTCGCCACGTTCAACTACGGGCGCACCAAGCGGCAGATGGCGGCCAACCCCGTCACCCCCGCCACCGGTCCCGACGGACAGCCCGTCCCCGGCATGGGCGCGATGACCAAGGTCATGCCGCTGATGTCCTTCTTCACCCTCTTCACCGTCGCCTTCGTCCCGCTGGCCGCCGCGCTGTACGTGGTCACCAGCACCACCTGGACTGCCGTCGAGCGGGCCTTCCTCTACCGCGACCAGTCCGCCGCGGAGCCCGCCGTCGCCACCACCGCCTGACGCCCGCCACGGCCCGCCGGTCCAGTGTGTGAACAGGGTCTTGCGGAGTGATCGGATGTCTTGGAGGATCGGACAAGCCTGCGATGGCCGCCACCCATCCGACGGGCCCGACTCGACCAAGGGGAGTAAGACCGTTGAAGCTGCTTCGTGTGGGTACGGCCGGCGCGGAACGACCGGCGCTGCTGGACGGCGACGGAACCCTGCGTGACCTGTCGGGAGTCGTCCCCGACATCGACGGCGCGCTGCTCGGCGACGCGGACGCGCTGGCCCGGGTGCGGGCCGCCGCGGACGCGCCCGGCGGGCTGCCCGCGCTCGACGCCGAGGGGCTGCGGGTGGGCCCGCCGCTCGGCCGGATCGGCAAGATCGTGTGCATCGGGCTGAACTACCACGACCACGCCACGGAGACCGGCGCGCAGATCCCGCAGGAGCCGATCCTCTTCTTCAAGGCGCCGGACACCGTCGTCGGACCCGAGGACACCGTCCTCGTGCCGCGCGGCAGCGAGAAGACCGACTGGGAGGTCGAGCTCGCCGTCGTCATCGGGCGCACCGCCCGCTATCTGGACTCCGCGGAGGAGGGCCTGGCCCATGTCGCCGGGTACGCGGTGGCGCACGACGTCTCCGAGCGCGCCTTCCAGATCGAGCGCGGCGGCACCTGGGACAAGGGCAAGAACTGCGAGACGTTCAACCCGCTCGGGCCGTGGCTGGTGACCGCCGACGAGGTGCCCGACCCGCAGGCCCTGGAGCTGCGGCTCTGGGTCAACGGCGAGCTGAAGCAGAACGGCACGACGGCCGACCAGATCTTCCCGGTCGGCGAGGTCGTGCGCTACCTCAGCCACTTCATGACGCTCTACCCGGGCGACGTCATCAACACCGGCACCCCGGCCGGGGTGGCCATGGGCCGGCCCGACCCCAAGCCGTATCTGCGGGCCGGTGACGTCGTGGAGCTGGAGATCGCCGGACTCGGACGGCAGCGCCAGGAGCTGAAGGACGCGTAAAGATCGGAGGGGTGGCTTCCGTGGGGACGTCGGAAGCCACCCCCGCGATCCGTCAGCGGCCGATCCGCGTCGCGAACTGCTCCAGCGCCTCGACCACCAGCGCGTGGTCCTCCGCCTGCGGCAGCCCCGAGACCGTCACCGAGCCGATGACCCCCGCGCCCTCGACCGCGAGGGGGAACGAGCCGCCGTGCGCGGCGTAGAGGTCCGGGTCCAGCCGCGAGGCCTCGTCGAACGTCGTCCCCTTGGCCCGGAACCGCGTCCCTACCAGGTACGAACTCTCGCCGTACCGCTCGACGACCCGGCGCTTGCGGTCGATCCACGCGTCGTTGTCCGCGCTCGACCCGGGCAGCGCGGCGTGGAACAGCTGCTGCGCCCCGCGCCGGATGTCGATCGCGACCGGCGCGTGCCGCTCCCGGGCGAGCGCGACGAGCAGGCCGCCGAGCGCGTACGCGTCGTCGTACCCGAAGCGCGGCAGCGTCAGCCGGCGCTCCTGGGCGATCAGCTCGGAGATGGTCGGAGCGGTGTGGCTCATACGGGCAGCTCCCCGGAGCCGGCGGCGGGGGCCGCGGGCAGGGTGACCGTGACGCCCTCGCGGGCCGAGCGGCGCGCGGCCTCCAGGACGTCCAGGGTCGCGGCGGCCTGCCATCCGGTCACGGGAGGCGCGCCGCCCTCGCGCAGGGCGCGGGCGACGGCCGCGTAGTACGCCGGATAGTCGCCCGGCAGCGTGGCGACCGGGTCGCCGCCGCCCGTGAGCGGGGACTCGCCCGCGCCCAGCCGGCCCCACAGCTCCTCGTCCTCCACACCCCACGGGCCGCCGGCCCCCGGGCGGGCCCCCTCGCGCAGGGCGGCCTCCTGCGGATCGAGGCCGTACTTCACGTACCCGGCGTCCGAGCCGAGCACCCGGAAGCGCGGACCGAGCTGCGGCGTCGTGGCGCTGACGTACAGATGCGAGCGGACCCCGCCCGCGTGGGTGAGCGCGAGGAAGGTGTCGTCGTCGGCCGCCGCGCCGGGCCGCCGCACATCGGCCTCCGCGTACACCCGCACCACCGGCCCGAACAGGACGAGCGCCTGGTCGACGACGTGGCTGCCCAGGTCGTAGAGCAGCCCGCCGATCTCCGCCGGGTCGCCCGACTCGCGCCAGCCGCCCTTCGGCTGCGGGCGCCAGCGCTCGAAGCGGGACTCGAAGCGCCGCACCTCGCCCAGCCGGCCCTCCTCGACCAGGGCGCGCAGGGTCAGGAAGTCGTTGTCCCAGCGGCGGTTCTGGAACACCGACAGCAGCAGCCCGCGCTCCTCGGCCAGCGCCGCCAGCGCACGCGCCTCGGCCGCGGTGCCCGCCACCGGCTTGTCCACGACCACCGGCAGCCCGGCCTCCAGCGCGGCCGTGGCCAGCGGGACGTGCGTCTTGTTCGGCGAGGCGATCACGACCAGGTCGAGCGCGTCCGCCCGCTGCCACAGCTCGTCCGGCGAGGCGGCGAACCGCACCCCGGGGAACTCGGCGCGGGCCTGCTCCCGGCGCTCCTCGTTCGACGTGACGACCGTGTCCAGGACGAGGCCGTCGGTCGCGGCGATCAGCGGGGCGTGGAAGACGGAACCCGCCAGGCCGTAGCCGACGAGTCCGACGCGCAAGGGGGGCCGGGGCGCGCCGGAGGTCCCGGGAGTCGTGTGGGCAGTCATGCACCCCACTTTGGCAACGCTGTTGCCTAAGTGCAAGCGCGGGAGACAATGGGGCGGTGAACAGGAGCAACAGCGGAGCGAACCTCCCGGCGCTGCGCAGCCACAACACGGCGCTCGTGCTCGATCTGCTGCGTACGGCGGGCGAGCGCGGCATCAGCAGGCTCGGCCTGGCCGCGCGCACCGGCCTCACCCCGCAGGCCGTCAGCAAGATCACCGCCCGGCTGCGCGCCGAGGGCCTGGCCGCCGAGGCCGGCCGCCGCGCCTCCACCGGCGGCAAGCCGCGCACCGTGCTGCGCCTGGTGCCCGAGGCCGGGCACGCGGTGGGGCTGCACCTGGACCGCGACGGACTCACCGCCGTGCTGGCCGACCTCGCGGGCACCGTGGTCGCGAGCCGTACGGCCCCGCTCGACCTCGGCGCCCCGCCCGGCGAGGTCGTCACGGCCGCCGCCGGCGCGGTCGACGCGGTCCGGGGCGACGGCACCCGTCCCGTGCTCGGTCTCGGCGCCGCCGTGCCGGGGCCCCTTGACCACCGCGGCGGCGTCCTGCACCGCGTCACCGGCTTCCCGCAGTGGGACGGCTATCCGCTCCGCGACGCCCTCGCCGCACGCACCGCCCTGCCCGTCGTCATCGACAAGGACACCAACGCCGCCGCCCTCGGCCTCGCCCTCCAGATACCGGAACCGGCCGACTTCGCCTACCTCCACCTGGGCACCGGCCTCGGCGCCGGACTGGTCATCGGCGGAGAGGTCCACCGGGGCGCGCGGACCGGGGCGGGGGAGTTCGGGCACCAGACCGTGCAACTGGACGGACCCCCGTGCGGCTGCGGCGGACGCGGCTGCATCGAGGCCCTCTGCCTGGCGGCGGTCGCCCGGGGGGACGTGACGGAGGCCGCCCGGGTCCTCGGCACCGGCGCCGCCAACCTCGTCGGACTCCTCGACATCGGACGCGTGGTGCTGGGCGGCCGGCTGGTCGCCGCCGACCCCGAGGCGTACGTCCGGGGCGTCCGCGCCGTGCTCGACGAACGGGCCCGCCGCGACGGGGCCCTCGGCGTCCCGGTCCCGGTCGCCACCACCACCGGGGGCGACCGCCCGGTCGCCGAGGGAGCCGCCCAACTCGTCCTGGCACCGCTGTTCGGGAGGGTGGCGGGGGACTACGGGCGTACGGAGGGGGAGTAGCCCCTCCGGCGGGAGCAGCCCCTCCTGGCGGGAGCAGCCCCTCTGGGGGGAAGCCGACCCTCCGCGCGGGGCCCGGCCCGGCCACCGGCCCGGGGGAGCGGCCCCGGGCCGGTCCGAACGGGCGGTCCGCCGCCGCCGGCCGGGGGACCCGGCGGCATGTCGGACGGGGCGGGACGCGGGCGCTGTGGCAGCGTCGCCGTGTTCCTGCCGGTGAACTCCGGGCCCGGGGCGAGCCGACCCACTCCCAGCGAAGGCTGCCCGCCATGCCCCCCACACCGCCCTCCCCGAACCCTCCCCCCGGGACCTCCGCGCCCGCGCTGCCCCAGGCCACCGGGCGCACCCGGCACGGGCTCGCGCTCGGGCTGGCCGCGGCGAGCGTGGTGCTCGGCGGGGCCGCGCACGCGTCCGCCGCGCAGGCCCGGGGCACCGCCGACCGGAACGCCACGGCGCCCCGGGCCTCCCTGGCCGACCAGCAGCCGGAGTGCGGGGACGAGAACGCGGCGGACTTCCCGATCGACACCCGCATCCACGGCGGCCCGGACACCTACGCCTCCGGCGGCGGCTACGGCACCTGGTTCCTGGACCTGACCAACACCACCACCCGGCCCTGCCACGCCATCCACCCCGTCCTCGTCCTCACCGACGAGGAGCGCACCCTGACCGCCGACCAGATCCAGCTGGAGTTCTCCGAGCGCACCCGCCCCGGCGTGGAGCACCGGGTCCGCTGGGAGACCACCGACCGCGACGAGCACATCGGGGTCTTCGGCGGCGACGGCGACTCCTTCCCCGGCTTCACCGTGCCGCCCGGCCGCACCGTCACCGTCCAGGTCCGGCTGGCCTTCACCTCCGACACCAGCCCCGGGCGGATCACCGCGAACGCCGCGATCGTCCAGCGCCGCTCCGGCGGCGACCCCGCGGGCGGCGGCGGTGACGGGGAGTGGGTCGGCGAGTCCGAGGACTACCCCTTCACCGTGGTCGACGACGACGGGGCCCCGGCCCGCGACGACGCCGACGACCCCGGCACGGACGACCCCGCCACCACCGGACGGCGCCCCGTCGCCCCCGGCCTCGATCCGGCGGGCGTCCCCGAACTCGCCCGCACCGGCATCCAGGTCCCCGTCCCCGTGCCCGCCCTCACCGTCGCGGGCTTCCTGATCGGCGGCGGCGCCGTCGTCCTGGGCGCCCGGCGGGCCCGCCGCACCGGCCGCTGACCGGCACCGGCGGGTTCCGGCCGCCGCGCGCCGCCACGCCCCTCGGTGTTCATGTCCGTCTGCCACGATCGGCCCGTGGACTACCCGCACGGCCAGACACCTGGCGCACCGATCCGTTCCGGCATCCCCGAGCACGGCCGCATCCCGAAGTACTACGCGGTCAAGGCCCATGTCTCCGGCCTCATCGACGAACTGGGGGAAGGAGGCATGCTGCCGCCGGAACGCGACCTCGCCGTGCGCTACGAGGTCTCCCGCGAGACCGTGCGCCAGGCCCTGCGCGAACTGCTCCTGGAAGGGCGGCTGGCCCGGCAGGGCCGGGGCACCGTCGTCGCCGGACCCAAGTTGGAGCAGCCGCTCTCGCTGGCCAGCTACACCGAGGGCGTCCGCCGCCAGGGCCGCACCCCCGGCCGCCGGCTCATCGGCCTGGACCGCTTCCCCTGCACCGAGGCGCTCGCCCCCGAGGTCGGGGCGGAGCCCGGGGAGCCGGTCTGGCACCTGGAGCGGGTGCTGCTCGCCGACGACGACCGGGTGGGGCTGGAGAGCACCTACGTCAGCGTCGCCCGGGTGCCGGACCTCGCGGAGACCTTCGACCCCGACTCCTCCTTCTACGCCCACCTCCGCGACCGGCTCGGCATCTCCTTCGGGGACGCCGACGAGAAGATCGAGACCGTGCTCGCCACCCCGCGCGAGGCCCTGCTCATCGGCACCCCGCCCGCCCTGCCCATGCTGCTCCTCCACCGGATCTCCCGGGACACGGGCGGCCGGCCGCTGGAGCGGGTGCGGACCCTGTTCCGCGGCGACCGCTTCTCCTTCACCGCCCGTCTCGGCGGAGGCGGCTGACCGGACAGGGCCGGACCGGACCGGGCCGCGCCTCGGAGCCGTACGAAAGCCTTGGCAGGTCACGAGAAGATAACGGGTCTAGTCCAAGCTTGGGGCCCAGTTCACCGTCCCGTTGCCGCTCCGATCCGTGCGGGTCATCCGTCCCCAGCAGCGTGGCCGGTGTGAGAGTCATCGTCGTAGGAGCCGGCGTGGTGGGAACCATGCACGCCTGGCACGCAGTCAGCCGCGGCCACGAGGTCGTACAGATCGAGCGCGAGAGCGAGGCGCGCGGGGCATCGCTCCGCAACTTCGGACAGATATGGGTCAGCGGCCGGGCGGGCGGCGAGGAACTGGACACCGCCCTGCGCGCCCGCGAGCTGTGGGAGGGGATCGGGACCCGCGTCCCGGGACTCGGCTTCCGGCCCTGCGGATCGCTCACCCCGGTCCGCACCGACCGGGAACTCGCCGTCGCCGAGGCGGCCGTCGCCCGGCCCGACGCGGCCGCCCGCGGCTACAAGCTGCTCACCCCCGCCGAGGCCCGCGCCCTGAACCCCGCCCTGCGCGGCGCGTTCACCGCCGCCCTGTGGTGCGAGCGCGACGCCGCCGTCGAACCGCGCACCGCCCAGCTCGCCCTCAAGGCGGACCTGCTGGCCTCCGGCCGCTACACCTACCTCGGCGGACGCGAGGTGCGCGAGGTCACCGGCCCCGCCGCCGTCCGCGACGACCACGGCGACACCCACCGCGGCGACGCCGTGATCCTCGCCACCGGCGCCTGGCTCGGCGGCCTCGTCCGCGAACTCGCCGGCCCCGGCCTGCCCGTGCGCCGCGTCCGCCTCCAGATGATGCAGACCGATCCGCTCGGCGAACCGCTCACCACCTCCGTCGCCGACGCCGACAGCTTCCGCTACTACCCCGCCTACCGGGGCCCGGCCCTCGACGCCCTCAACGCCGGCCAGGCCCAGACCCCCACCGCCGCCGCCCACCGGATGCAGCTCCTCATGGTCCAGCGCGCCGACGGCGGACTGACCATCGGCGACACCCACGCGTACGAGCACCCCTTCTCCTTCGACACCGTCGAGGAGCCCTACGAGCACCTCGCCGCGGTCGTCGAGTCCTTCCTCGGCCGCCCGCTGCCGAGGATCCGGCACCGCTGGGCCGGGGTCTACGCCCAGTGCACCGACACCGCCCGCGTCGTCCACCGCCAGCAGGTGAGCGACGGCGTCTGGCTGGTCACCGGGCCGGGCGGCCGGGGCATGACCTGCTCGCCCGCCATCGCCGAGACGACCGCCGACGAACTGGGCTGGTGACCACCGTGACCACCGAGACCGCTGCGACCCCCGCACCCACCGCCACCCCCGACAACACACCGGACCACCGCATGCTGAATCTCATCGTCCTCGACATGGCCGGCACCACCGTCGCCGACGGCGGTCTCGTCGAACAGGCCTTCGCCGCCGCCGCGGACCGCCTCGGCGTCGAGCCGGGCTCCGCCGGCCACGCGGCCATGCTCGACCACGTCCGCGCCACCATGGGCGAGTCCAAGATCACCGTCTTCCGCCATCTCTTCGGCGACGAGACCCTGGCCCAGCGGGCCAACGCCGCCTTCGAGGAGGCGTACGGCGCGCTCGTCGACGCGGGCGGGATCACCCCCGTCCCCGGCGCCCGCGAGGCCATCGGCCGGCTCACCGACGAGGGCCGCACCGTCGTCCTGACCACCGGTTTCGCCCGCACCACCCAGGACGCCATCCTCGACGCGCTCGGCTGGCGCGACCTCGTCCCGCTCACCCTCTGCCCCGCCGACGCGGGCGGCCGCGGCCGCCCCTACCCGGACATGGTCCTCGGCGCGCTGCTGCGCACCGGCGCCGTCGACGACGTCCGCCGCACCGTCGTCGCGGGCGACACCACGTACGACATGCTCAGCGGGGTGCGCGCCGGGGCCGGGATCGTCGCGGGCGTCCTCACCGGCGCCCACGACACGGACCGGCTCACCGCCGGCGGGGCCACCCACGTCCTCGGCTCCGTCGCCGAACTGCCCGACCTCGTCGCACGGGCCGAGGCATGACCGCCGGGGCCGAAGCCGTCCGCGGCGGCATCCGCTTCGACCGGGTCACCGTCGCCTACGGCGGCACCGTGGCCCTCGACGGGCTCGACCTCACCGTCGAACCCGGTGAGGTCATGGCCCTGCTCGGACCCTCCGGCTCCGGCAAGACGACCGCCCTGCGCGCCGTCGCCGGATTCGTCCGGCCGGCCGCCGGACGGGTCTTCCTCGGCGACCGCGACGTCACCGCCCTGCCGCCGCACAAGCGCGGCATCGGCATGGTCGTCCAGCAGTACGCCCTCTTCCCGCACATGCGCGTCCAGGAGAACGTCGCCTTCGGCCTGAAGGCACGGAAGACCCCCCGCGCGGAGATCCCCGGCCGCGTCGCCGAGGCACTGGCCCTCGTCGGCATGGGCGACTACGCCCGGCGCTACCCGCGCGAACTCTCCGGCGGCCAGCAGCAGCGCGTCGCCATCGCCCGCGCCCTCGCCGTCCGCCCCGGGGTCCTGCTGCTCGACGAACCGCTCTCCGCGCTCGACGCCCAGCTGCGCTCCGGCATGCTCGCGGAACTGGCCCGGCTCCACCGCGAACTGCCCGACGTCTCCATCCTGTACGTCACCCACGACCAGATCGAGGCACTGACCCTCGCGGACCGGATCGCCGTCATGGACCGGGCCGGGCTCCGCGACTGCGGCACCCCGCAGGAGCTGTACCGGCGCCCGCGCACCGAGTTCACCGCCTCCTTCGTCGGCAACGCCAACCTGCTGCCGGTGACCGTCTCCGAGGCCCCCGACACCGTCGACTTCGCCGGACACCCCCTCGCCGTCCCCACCGGTCAGGTGGCCGGCGGGGTCACCGCCACCCTCTGCGTCCGCCCGCACCTGATCGGCCTCGGGGACGGCCCCAACGCGCTGACCGGCACCCTCACCGAGGTCCAGTGGCGCGGCTCCACCCACCGGCTCCACCTCGACGTCGACGGCCACCGGATCACGGCGGACCTGCGCGAACTGCGCGAGACCCCCGCGCTCGGCGACCGCGCGACCGTGCACTTCGCCGCCGAGGACGCGGTGCTGCTGCCCGCCGGAGCGGGGGCCGGTCATGACTAGGACCGGAACGGCCCCGGCCCGCCGCCCGGAACCCGTCGCCCTCGTCACCGGACTCCCCGGCCGGGCGGCCACCACCCCGCGCCGGACCCGCCGGCCGGGCGCCGCCGCCTGGGCCGTGCCGCCCGTGGCCGTGCTCGCGCTCGTCTTCCTCTACCCGCTGTTCCTCGTCGTCCGGCAGTCCTTCGGCCCCGACGAGGGCGGCACCTCGCTCGCCCCGTACAACGAGGTCCTGGCCTCCGCCTCGTTCCGCTCGGCGCTCACCACCACGGTGTGGCTGGCGGCCGGCGCGACGGCGGGCTGCCTCGTCCTCGGCTTCGTCCTCGCCCTGGTCATCGCCTTCGTTCCGTTCCCCGGCGGCCGGGCCGTCGCCCGGTTCGTCGACGTCTTCCTCTCCTTCCCCTCCTTCCTCATCACGCTCGCCCTGCTGTTCGTCTACGGCAACACCGGGATGGCCAACGGCGCCTGGACCGGCGTCACCGGGGCGGCCGAGGGCCCCTTCCACTTCCTCACCACGCCCTGGGGCGTCCTCCTCGCCGAGATCACCTACTTCACCCCGTTCGTGATGCGCCCGCTGCTCGCAGCCTTCTCCCAACTGGACACCGCACAACTGGAGGTGGCGTCCTCGCTGGGTGCCGGGCCCGCCCGGATCATCCGCCGGGTGATCCTGCCCGAGGCCCTTCCCGCGCTCCTCGCGGGCGGCAGCCTCGTCCTCGTGATGTGCCTCAACGAGTTCGGCATCGTGCTGTTCACCGGGGCCAAGGGCGTGACCACCCTGCCGATGCTCGTCTACGGCAAGGCGATCCTCGAATCCGACTACCCGGGAGCCTGCGTCGTCGCCGTCGTCAACATCGTTCTCTCCGTGGGCCTCTACACCCTCTACCGGGCGGTGAGCCGACGTGCTGGTGCATAGCCGGGCCGGGACGTGGGCCGTGCGGGCCCTGTTCCTGCTGCTCTTCGTCCCCCTCTTCGCCCTGCCGCTGCTGGTGATCCTCGCCGCGTCCCTCGCCACCCACTGGTCCGGGGTGCTGCCCTCCGGCCCCACGCTCGGCCACTACGAGGCGGCCACCTCGGGCGCGTCCCTCCGGGCCCTCACCACCAGCCTGGTCACCGCCGCCGCCGCGAGCGTCACCGCGCTCGTCGTCGGCACCTGGGCGGCGCTCGCCGCCGCCTCGCTCGGCCGGCGCGGCAAGCGGTTCCTCGACGGGCTGTTCATGCTGCCGGTCGCCGTGCCGTCCGTCGTCGTGGGCCTGGCCGTCCTCGTCGCGTTCAGCAGGCCGCCGGTGCTGCTCAACGGGACGCGCTGGATCGTGATCCTCGCGCACACCGTCCTGGTCATGGCGTTCGCGTACACATCGGTCTCGGCGGCGAACGTACGGCTCGACCCGATGTACGCGCAGGCGGCGGCCAGTCTCGGCGCCCGTCCCGCGTACGTGCTGTGGCGGGTCAGGCTGCCGCTCCTGCTGCCGTCCCTCACGGCGGCGGCCGGGCTCTGCTTCGCCCTGTCCATGGGCGAACTCAGCGCCACGATGATGCTCTACCCGCCGGACTGGACCCCCCTCCCGGTGCAGATCTTCGCGGCCACCGACCGCGGCTCGCTCTTCACCGGGGCGGCCGTCGCGGTGGTCCTGATGGCGGCGACGCTCCTCGTGCTGTTCGCGGTCTCCCGCGTCCGCACCCGGGCCTCCTACCGCTGACCCCCCTCTTTCCCCCTCCGCAGATCCCCGTTCCCCCAGGAGACACGACTGCCATGCGCACCCACCACCTCCGGCCCCTCGCCGCCGTCACCGGCGCGCTCGCCCTCGCCACCACCCTCTCCGCCTGCGGCGGCTCCTCCGCCGCCTCCGACGAGAAGGTCGTCACCGTCTACAGCGCCGACGGCCTCAAGGGCGAGAACGGCGACGGCTGGTACGACAAGGTTTTCAAGGACTTCGAGAAGCAGACCGGCATCAAGGTCGAGTACGTGGAGGGCGGCTCCGGCGAGATGGTGCAGCGCGCCGTCCGCGAGAAGACCAACACCCAGGCCGATGTGCTGGTGACCCTCCCGCCGTTCATCCAGCAGGCCGACGCCAAGGGCCTGCTCCAGGCGTACGCCCCGGCCGGCTCCGACCGGGTCGCCGCCGCCGACAAGGCCGCCGACGGGAAGTGGACCTCCGTCGTGAACAACTACTTCGGCTTCGTCTACAACCGCAAGGAACTGACCACCCCGCCCGCCACCTGGGAGGAACTGCTCGACGGCCGGTACAAGGAGAAGATCCAGTACTCCACCCCGGGCGTCGCCGGCGACGGAACGGCCGTGCTCATCAAGGCCATGCACGACTTCGGCGGCCAGGAGCCGGCCATGGCGTACCTGAAGAAGCTCCAGGCCAACAACGTCGGCCCGTCCGCCTCCACCGGCAAGCTCGCCCCCAAGGTCGACAAGGGCGAACTCCTCGCCGCCAACGGCGACGTCCAGATGAACTACGCCCAGTCCAAGGACATGCCGAACCTCGGCATCTGGTTCCCCGCGAAGTCCGGCGGCCGGCCCACCACCTTCGCCCTGCCCTACGCCGCCGGGCTGGTGAACAAGGCCCCGCACACCGCCAACGGCAAGAAGCTCCTGGACTTCATGCTCGCCGAGCAGGCCCAGAAGGACGTCAGCGCCGTCGGCGGCGGATTCGCCGCCCGCGGAGACATCACGGCGAGCGACGCCAACGCGGCAGAACTCACGAAGCTGATGAGCGGCGTCGAGGTCTTCCAGCCCGACTGGGCCGACATCGGGACGAACCTCGACACCTACGTGGACGCCTGGAAGACGGCCACCGGCAGCTGACCCCGCGCCCGTACGGCCCGTACGGCCCATCCGGACCGACCGCCTAAGATCGGGGACGTCGGCGCTGCACAACGCGGTGCCGCCGGCGTCCCCGCATCGACGTACGGCGACTGGAGTCCCACATGGCAGAGCGCAAGCCGATCTCGTCCTGGCTCACCGACATGGACGGTGTCCTCATCCACGAGGGGACCCCGATCCCCGGTGCCGACGCCTTCATCAAGCGGTTGCGGGACTCGGGCCTGCCCTTCCTGGTCCTCACCAACAACTCGATCTACACCGCCCGGGACCTGCACGCACGGCTCAACCGCATGGGTCTCGACGTGCCCGTCGAGAACATCTGGACCTCCGCCCTGGCCACCGCCCAGTTCCTGGACGACCAGCGCCCCGGCGGCACCGCCTACGTCATCGGCGAGGCCGGACTCACCACCGCGCTGCACGACATCGGCTACGTCCTCACCGACCACGACCCCGACTACGTGGTCCTCGGCGAGACCCGGACGTACTCCTTCGAGGCGCTCACCAAGGCGATCCGGCTGATCAACGCCGGGGCCCGGTTCATCTGCACCAACCCCGACGAGACCGGCCCCTCCGCCGAGGGCCCGCTGCCCGCGACCGGCTCCGTCGCCGCCCTCATCACCAAGGCGACCGGCAAGGCCCCCTACTTCGCCGGCAAGCCCAACCCGCTGATGATGCGCACCGGGCTCAACGCGATCGGCGCCCACTCCGAGTCCAGCGCCATGATCGGCGACCGGATGGACACCGATGTGCTGGCCGGTCTGGAGGCGGGCATGCAGACCTTCCTGGTGCTCACCGGGCTCACCACGGTGGCGGACATCGACAAGTACCCGTTCCGCCCGTCCACCGTCGTCGACTCCATCGCCGATCTGGTCGGCCTCGTCGACGCCGGCTGACCCGGCCGGGGACGGGACCGCCCCGCACTCCACCGGCCCAGCGCCCCGGGCCTGCGGATGCGGAAAGCCGCGCCAGGCGTGAACCTTCGATGAGGAGGTTCACGATGCGTTCCATACCGCTCACGTTCTGTGCCGCCGCGGTGGCCGCGGCGACCCTGGTGCCCGCGTCCGCCGCACTGGCCGACTCCCCGGCCGGCCACGGCGACGGCCGGTCCCGGGCCACCCTCACGATCACCCCCGCCTCCGCCACCCCCGGCGCGGAGGTCGATCTGAGGGTCGAGGGCTGCAAGGGCATGGAGGCGAAGGGCAGCTCCGACGCCTTCGTCACCGAGGCGCGCTTCTCGCCCGCCGCCGACCGGGGCACGCTCTTCGCCGAGGCCCGCATCCGCTCGGACGCCGAACCGGGCGACTACGACGTCCGGGTCGTCTGCAAGGACTCCGCGCACACCGAGGTCAGCGGAGCGCTGACCGTCGTGCACCGGGGCAGGCCCATGCCCGTCGCCCCCGTACGGGCCGGCGGCGGAGGCACCGCCGTGCTCGCCGACAAGGCCGCCCAGCAGGACGGACCCGGAACCGCGCACGCGGTGACCGGCCTCGCCCTGGCCGCCGTCGCGGCCGTCGCCGTCGCCTTCCGCAGCGTCCGGCGCCGCCGCCCGGCCAGCGACTGACATGTCCGCCTCGGACCACTCGGCGGGGCACGGCAGGCTGCTCACCGGAGTCGCCTGGGCCGTGCTCCTGCTGGGCCTGTGGCTCTGGGGCCGCGGGATCACCGACGGGAGCGGCGCCACGTCCGCCCCGACCACCGGCGACGTCGCCGCGGTCGGGCGCCCGCTCGGCGTACCGCTGCCCCCGGCCCACGACCCGATCGACGGCGCCGCCCCCCGGAGCGTCGCCATCCCCTCGATCGGCATCCGGGCCCCCGTCGTCGCCCGCGGCCTGGACGCCGACGGCGCCATCGACCCGCCGTCCTTCGCCACGCCCCAGACGGTCGGCTGGTACGGCGACGGCACCGAACCGGGCGCCAAGGGCCCGGCGCTTTTCGTCGGCCACGTCGACACCGAGACCAAGCCGGCGGTCTTCTACGGGCTCAGCGCGGCCCGCCCCGGCGCCCGGATCGAGGTCACCCGGACCGACGGCACCGTCGCCGAGTTCACCATCGACGACGTCCAGGTCTTCACTCGTCAGCGCTTCGACGCCCAGAAGGCGTACGGCCCCCGGAAGGACGGCCGGGCGGAGCTGCGGCTGATCACCTGCGGCGGCACCTACGACCGCGAGGCCCAGGCGTACACCGCCAATGTCGTCGTCTCCGCCTATCTGACCGGCGAGAAGGCGGCGGAGAAGGCGCCGGAGCGGGCCCGCACCGAGGTGGCGGCCGCCACCGGCTGATCCGTACGCGGGAACGACGCCGCCCGGCCCAGCCGGCCGCCCGGGAACCCGGGGGCCGGCCGGGCCGGTCCTCGACCGCGGGGCGCGGGCCGCGGGAGTGACCCGGCCCGGACACGGGAGGCCGGCGGTGGCGGCCCGGACGGCGCCCTGCCGGCACCGTCCACTGTAGGCGCGCCGACTGCCCACGCCCAGACGGTTTCTGACGGAACGTCGATAACTGGTCACCCTGCGCACCCGGATACTCCGGACGGAGCGGGGTGAACCCGCCGTAACGGTTCGCCGGGGACGTCGTGAGCGTCCGGGCCGCCCCCGGCCCCTGTGCCAGGATGGACGCGATGCGACCGGGCACCGCCGTCGCGCACGAGGGGGAGTGGATGTACGGCAGTCACAACGGCCGGTTCGGCATGCGGGGGATGTGCGCGGCCGCCGCGGGCGCCGCGCTGCTGCTCGCGGGATGCTCGTCCGGCGACGGGGACTCCTCGAAGGACGGGAAGAACCCGGCGGCCATCGGCCAGCAGCCCAAGGAGAGCGACCCGTTCTGGGTCAACCCCGACGGGAACGCCGCCCGGCAGGTCGCCCGCTACACCGAGGACGGCGCGAAGGAGAACGCCGCGCTCGTCCGCCGCATCGCCGCGCAGCCGGTCGGCGAGTGGATCGGCCCGGACAGCCCGGAGGCCGAGGCCAAGGGCTACACGGAGGCCGCGGAGCAGGCCGGCCGGCGGGCGCTGCTGGTCCTCTACAACATCCCGCACCGCGACTGCGGCCAGTTCTCCAAGGGCGGCGCCGCCGACGGCGACGCGTACCGGGCCTGGGTGGAGGCCGTCGCCCGCGGTATCGGCGACCGCGGCGCCACCGTGGTCCTGGAGCCGGACGCCGTGCTGCACCTGGTCGACGGCTGCACCCCGCGGGAGTTCCACGAGGAGCGCTACGACCTGCTCAAGGGTGCGGTGCGGCGGCTGAAGCGCCAGTCCGGCACCACGGTCTACGTGGACGCGGGCAACGCCGGCTGGCACACCCCGGACGCGCTGTTCCAGCCGCTGCGGCAGGCCGGGATCGACCAGGCGGACGGCTTCGCGGTCAATGTGTCCAACTTCCAGACCACCGAGGTCAGCACCGAGTTCGGCAAGCAGCTCTCGGCCAAGGTCGGCGGCAAGCCGTTCGTCATCGACACCAGCCGCAACGGCAACGGCCCCTACACCGGCGGCGCCCCCGAGGAGAACTGGTGCAATCCGCCGGGCCGCGCCCTGGGCCGGACGCCGACGACCCGCACGGACGACCCGCTGGTGGACGCGTATCTGTGGATCAAGCGCCCGGGGGAGTCCGACGGCGACTGCAAGGGCGGACCGAAGGCCGGCGACTGGTGGCCGGAGTACGCGCTGGGGCTGGCCCGGGGCACGAAGGGCTGAGCAGGCCGTACGGCCACCGGAACGGACCGGTGGCCGTACGGACACGCCCTACGGGATCTCCACCCAGGTGGCCTCGGACGGGGTGCCCTTGTCGTCGGTGACGAAGAGCATGTACCAGCCGGAGGGCACCAGCGCGCGGTTCTTCGGCACGGTCACCGAGATCCCGCCGTCGGTCTTCTTCAGGTCCAGTGCCACCGAGCGCTGGTCGGTGTCGGTGACATGGGTGACCGCGCTCGGCCGCATCAGCTTCGCGGAGGTGATGGAGTCCGCCTGGTTGGTGGTGAACACCGCCGTGGCCCCGCGCTCGATCCGCTTGGGCCCGGCGGTCAGCTCGGGGCGCCCGTCGCGGTACAGGTACGGCGGGGTGTAGATCTCGATGCGCTGCTCGAAGACGCCCGGCCGGGTGTTGGCCTTGTCCGAGTAGAGCGAGTCCGATCCGAAGATCATGACCCGGCCGTCGGGCAGCAGCACCGAGCCGGAGTGGTAGTTGCGCCCCACCGCCGGGTCCGCGACCCGCTCGTACGTGTCCGTCTTCGCGTCGTAGAGCCGGGCCTGGAGGACGTCGGAGCCGCCGCGGCCCCGGTAGTCGTTGGAGCCGCCGGTGACCAGCAGGGAGTCGTCGGGGAGCAGGGACGCGCTCGGGTAGCGGGTGCCCTCGTCGAGGGAGGCGCCGTCCTTGAACTTCGGGTCGGCGTCCTTGAGGTCGACCAGCCGGGACTTCTCGCTGGACCTGTCGGACTCGCCGACTCCGCCCCCGCCGATCACCATGAACTTCTCGTCCTGCGCCGGAGGCAGCCGGACGGTCGCGGAGGTCTCCATCCTGTCCGGGTCGCTGAGGCCGGGGATCTTGGTGAACCGGTTGGTCGCCAGGTCCCAGACGCCCGGGTCGCGGCCGACGTCCGCGGGGCCGTAGCCCGCGTTCGAGCCGGAGTAGAAGAGCTTGCCGTCGTCGAGCAGGAAGACCGCGGGGTAGGTGGGGAACTTCCGGACGATGCCGGTGTACGTCCACTTCTTGGTCTCGGGGTCGTAGATCTCGTCCTTGCCGGGGACGATCTGCCCGATCTCGTCGAGTCCGGAGAGGGCGAGGACCTTGCCGTCCTCCAGCGTGGTGAGCGTCGGATACCAGCGGGCCTCGTTCATCGGGTCGACGGTGATGTACTTCTCCGCCACCGGATCGAATTCGAAGGCCTCCCGGATGCCCTGGAAGTCCTTCTTGTCCAGGGCCAGCTTCTGGGCTATCCCGTACACGTTGCGGGTGTCGGACCCGGAGAGGCCGGATATCCGGTAGTTGTCCTCGGTGCCGGTCTCGTACGCCGAGCCGGACTTCTCGGCCTCGACGTAGATCCGGCCGAGCCCGGGGTCGTTGCGCAGGAAGGCGCCGGTGTTCTTGTCGAAGACCTTGGTGGCCTTCTCGACCAGCACCGGGTCCTTGGTGACGAAGGACTTGCCGTTGTCCTTGCCCGTGAAGCGGGTGCCCGCGGGGAGCGTGACCGGCTTGTCGGGGTCCTCGTTGTGCACGATCATCAGGCCGCCGGCCTTGGTGACGTCGCCCTTCAGCTTCTCGTAGCGGCGGGTGCCGCCGGCGATGAGGAGCTTGCCGTCCGGCAACTGGGTGTGGCCGGCGCAGAACATGTCCTTGGGCGTCGGGATGTTCTTGAAGGTGTTGGCCTTCGGGTCCCACAGCACGGACCGGAAGCTCTTCGCGTCGAAGTTCTTCTGGTTGTTGCCGGAGCCGGCGACGAGCAGCACCTTGCCGGTGTGCAGCAGGGCGGCGTGGATGGTGTTGATCCGGAACTCGGAGGGGATGTCCAGGAAGTCCCAGTGCCCGTTGGCTTCCTTGTAGCTCGCCTGGTTGATCTTGTAATCGTGGTAGCGCTCGGTGCTGAAGCGGTACAGCCACGGCCCGTTCGCTCCCGCGAGCGCGAGAACCACCGCCGTACTGATCGCCATGCGGCGGGTACGGCGGCTCGGACGGTACTTCATCGTTTACGTCCCCCAAGGGCGATCTGCATGGTCTGTTCGTTGTCCGCCCACCGCGGCTCGTCCTGCGGGGCGGGGGCCGGCGGGCCGCTCGGCGGCGGAGGTCCGGCCCGGCGCCTCTTCTTCTCGGCGCGGATCGTGTACCGCCAGCCGAAGATCGGCGCGGCGGTGATCAGCAGGGCGAGCGCGGCCCAGGTGAGCATCGCCGGGTGGCTGTGGCCGAGGACCAGCGAGGCCACGATGGAGCCGGCGAAGACCGCGATGAAGAAGAGATGGATGCGGAAGGTGCCGAAGAGCGTGTCCGGGCTGGAGGAGTCGCCCTTGGGCGTCACCACGAAGGAGCTCTTGCGGCGCAGCACGGCGTCCATCAGGGAGCGCGCGTAGACCGGCGCGGAGAGCGCGGACATCATCATGCCCGCGAGACCGCCGGAGCCCTCGGGCTCGTGCGGCGAGACGTTGTGCCGGCGGTTCCAGACGTACAGCCCGATCTGGAGCGCCGAGGCGTTGCCGTACAGCATCATCCAGACGACCGGGTCGATCTGCACGCCCGAGGCGCCCATGCCCAGGAACAGCGCGCAACTGAGGGCCGCGAGGATCCAGTTCAGCGCGGACATCGGGTAGAAGATGATCATCATCGTGTAGTTGAAGAGCTTGCCCGCCGGCAGCGAGGCGAAGCCCTTCCAGTACTGCTTGAGGATCGTCTCGTACGTCCCGCGCGACCAGCGCAGCTGCTGGGTGAAGAAGTCCGTCCAGGCGGTCGGGCCCTCGCCCACGGCCAGCACGTCCGGGGTGTACACGGAGCGCCATTTGCGGCCGGTGTGCGGATTGCGGGCGCGGTGCATCTCGAAGCCGGTCGCCATGTCCTCGGTGATCGAGTCGTAGAGACCGCCGATCTGCTTGAGGGCCGAGATGCGCACCGCGTTGCTGGTGCCGACGAACATGGGGGCGCCGTAGCGGTTGCCGGCGCGCTGGATCAGCGCGTGGAAGAGGAACTGCTGCGATTCGGCGGCCTTGGTGACGAAGGTGTCGTAGTTGCCGTAGACCTGCGGACCGATGACGAAGCCGACGTCCGGGTCGCGGAAGTAGCCGAGCATCCGCTCCAGGTAGTTGGGCAGCGGTACGTGGTCGGTGTCGACGGAGGCGAAGAAGTCGTACGCGTCACCGTGGGCGTCGAGCCAGGCGTTGTAGTTGCCGTGCTTGGTCTTCGCCCGGTGCGGGCCCTTGGCCTGGTTCCAGTGCGCCACGCCCTTGCGGGAGAAGTGGTGGACGCCCAGGCGGGCGCAGACCTCCTTGACGGCGGGGTCGTCGCCCTCGTCGAGCAGCCAGACGTGCATGAGTCCGCGGTGGCGGATGCGCACCGCGGCCTCCAGGGTCTTCGTCACCATCTCCAGGGGCTCCTTGCCCGGGACGAAGGAGGTGAGGAAGGCCACCCGGGTGCCGTTCTCCGGCACGACCGGGACCGGGTCCCGCGCCACCAGCGTGGCGTGGGCGTTGGAGAGGACGTTCATCGTGCGGAACAGCTCGATCAGACCGATCGAGACGAGCATCACGACGTCCAGGACGAGCAGGGTGTCGTTCTTCAGGTTCGGATCGCGCTGGGTCCAGTGCTCGGGCTGCATCAGCCAGACGAAGAGGCCGAGCGAGACCAGCGGTGCGGCGCCCAGCAGCAGGGCCGCGCGTATCCGGTGGGGTTCCTGGGACAGGAGCGAGCGGTACTTCACCCGGTACGGAGTCGTGGGGTCGGGCTGGGTCAGTGGCCCGGCGAGCCGGCTGTAGTGCTCGTAGTCGTAGCGGGGCAGCGGCTTTCTCTGGCGCCGTCTCTGGCCCCCGTTCCGCAGCTGTGAGGGTATCCGGAGCTGCGTGGTCCGGGTCGGATCGTGGTCCTGCCGGGCGCCTGGCGGCGTCGACGTCATGGGTCATCCCCCTGCACGCAGGCGGGGCTGCGTGGTCGGTTCGGTCGTTGCGTCCGTCGCGTGTCCCCCCTGGAACGCGTCGGACGGCTCAGTTCAGTGGCGGGTCACCCTTCCTGGGACATGGAATGACGCCCGTCCGGTTGCATGATGCCGGTGCGGCGCGCTTGACGGACGAGGCCCCCGCCCCACCCCGCGCACAACCGGAACCTCCCCCTCATATGCCCCCAACTAGATGGGCCCCCGGTGTGATTGGCACCGGCGGCCCTCAGACAGGTTGGCCGACACCGCCCTCGATCGCAAGGGTGAAAGAGAACGGTAACCGCTCGTATGCACGATTTGGGTCCCCCTTGTCGGGGACTATCGCCGGGGTGTAAGACGAGCATATGGTGTCACTGGGTAATTGAACGATGACCGTCCGTCAACTGCGAGCGGGGTGCGCGCGGAAAACGAACAAGGCCCCCTCACGTGAAGTGAAGGGGCCTTGACGCTGCGTGCGCCGCCAGGGACTCGAACCCCGGACCCGCTGATTAAGAGTCAGCTGCTCTAACCAACTGAGCTAGCGGCGCCTGCTGACCTGGAGAACTCTACCCGATCTCCAGGAGTGCTCCCGACCATTTCCCCATCGCCACGGCCTGTCGGATGGTCGTTTTTTCACTTCTGTCCGTCAAAATGCGTTATGTCAGGAGAGTTGAGACACTGACGCCCGTGCAGATGCGCCCAAAGATCTTGACGAGTGCGGAGGGAATCGCATGACTGTGCCGGCCTTCGAGGAGTACGTACCCGCCGTCGACTGCACCTGCCCGGGGTGCGCCGCCCGTCGGCGCACCGCCGCGGCGGGGCTGCCGACCCGCTACGGAGGACATCCGGCCGCGCACGGCGCGCGCCGTGCGATGGTGCTGGTCACCACCGCCGGAGTGGTGCTCGGCGCGGGCCTGGCGGAGACCGCCGCCGCGGCGGCCGCCCCGGTCCCGGTGACCGACCCGCTCCCGGGGATGGACCGGGCCCCGCTTCCGGACACCGATCCGGTCCCGTTCGCGGACACCGGGGCGGCCCCGGGGCCGGACCCGGCGGTGGCGGCCGGGCCGGAGGTCCTGGGCGATCCGGAGACCCTGGCCGATCCGGCGGACGACGCGCTCGACGCGGTGCCGGAGAGCCCGCAGGGCGTGCCGGGCCCGGTGCGCGGCACGGGCGCCTCGGGCCCGCCGTCCACCACGACCGGCACCCCCGCCCTGCGCCCGGCCACCCGGGCCGAGATCATCGACCGGGCGAAGAAGTGGATCACCGCCCAGGTCCCGTACAGCATGTCCGCGTACTGGTCGGACGGCTACCGCCAGGACTGCTCCGGCTATGTCTCGATGGCCTGGAACCTCCCGGGCAACGAGTGGACCGGCAGTCTCGCCGCGTACGGCACCCGCATCTCCCGCGAGGAGCTGCAGCCCGGGGACATCCTGCTCTTCCACAATCCGGCCGACCCGGCGAAGGGCTCCCACGTCACGATCTTCGGTGGCTGGACCGACTCCGCGCACACCCACTACACGGCGTACGAGCAGACCAAGCCGCGCGCCCGCAAGCAGACGACGCCCATGGCGTACTGGTCCCACTCGTCCAGCTACGTCGCCTACCGCTACAAGGGCCTGACGACCGGCACGAGCGGCAGCGGTTCGGCCGCGACCTCGTTCCCGGGCGCGGGGGCCTTCGGCACCGGCGAGCGCAACGCCCACGTCACCGAGCTGGGCCGGATGCTCGTCGCGCGCGGCGGCAAGCGCTTCTACAAGGTCGGCCCCGGTCCCGCCTGGGGCAGCGCCGACCGGCAGGCGACCCAGGCCTTCCAGCGGGCCCAGGGCTGGAGCGGCAAGGAGGCCGACGGCATCCCCGGCCCCGACACCTGGCGGCTGCTGGTGAACGGGACCGGCCGCGACATCCCCGCGGCCGGCACCACCACCGGGCGCGGCGGCACGGCCGGGGCCCCGGCCTTCCCCGGAAGGGGTTCTTTCCGGCCGGGTCAGTCCAACAGCCATGTCGAGCGGCTCGGCCGGCAGTTGGTGAAGAAGGGATACGGCAAGTACTACCGGTCCGGTCCCGGGCCCCGGTGGACCGAGGCGGACCGGCGCAATGTCGAGGCCTTCCAGAAGGCCCAGGGCTGGCGCGGCGCCCAGGCCGACGGCTATCCGGGGCCCGAGACCTGGCGGCGACTCTTCGCGTGACGCGACGCAGATGAAGGAGACGGGAATGCGATTCACCGTGTCGGACGGCTCCGGGACCCCGGAGGACCGGGAGGGCCCGGACCGTACGGAGCCGGAGTACGGCGAGGAGAGGTACGGGACGGTCCCGGTGCGGGAGTGGGTGGGCCCCGGCGGCGCGGGCAGCGTCACGGACGCCTGGGCCGCCGCCGCGGACGCCGCCCTTCGGGGGGACGACCGCCCGGCGCCCTCCACGACCACCCCGGACACCGCCCGCGCCCCCGCCCCGGACCCGGCCCCCGAGACGGACGGCGGCCCGGACCCGGGGGCGGAACCGTTTGCGGGACCGGACATGGGACCGTACGCGGGTTCACCCGGGGACCTGCGCCGGGAGCCGCGTACGGAACGGGCCGCGGGTCTGTTCGGGGAGGCGCGTACGGAACCGGCCGCGGACGTGCGCACGGACCCGGGCCCCGACTCCGTCGTCGATCTCGTGCTCGACCTGGTGCCTGGGGAGAGCGCGCGGGAGGGGGCCGGGTTCGGGGCGACCTCGGCCTCGGTGTCCGTTCCGGCCTCGGGGGGCGGTGGGCCGGCCGGCGGTGCGCGGGACCTGGTGCCGGGGCCCGCCGCCGAGGCCGTGCCCGCTGCCGCGCGTCCCGGACCGCACGCCGCCGAGACCGCGCACGCTGCCGAGGCCGTGTCCGTTGGTGCCGCGCGTTCCGGAGCGTCCGTCGTCGAGACCGCGCCCGCCGTCGACACGGTGTCCGCTGCCGACACCGCGTCCGTTCCCGTCCGGGAGGCGGAGGACGGGGCCGGGGTGCTCGTTCTCGCCGGTGCTGCCGGTCCGGTGCCCGCGGAGGCGGGTGCGGGCGAGGCGCGGGGCGCCGCCCTGGAGCACCGGGGCGATGCGCGGACCGACACCGGACGGCATCAGGCGGTCATCGCGGGGGAGCGGACCGCCGCCATCCCCGTGCACCTGCTCTTCCGCGACGAGCCCGGGGCCCCGGCGGGCGCGGCGGCGCTGCCCGTCGCCGTCCTCGGGGCGGTCCCCGACGGGGAGCGGCCGGCCGGGGTCCGGCGGCCCCCGGTGCCGAGGACCCCGCAGGTGCGGCCCTCGACCCGGCCCGCGCCGGTCGCCGACCCCCGGCTCCTCGAACGGCCCGGACCGGCGCTGCCCGGCTGGGCCGCGCTGCTCACCGGCCTGGTGGGAACGGCCGCGGCCGGGGCGGTCCTGTGGTGGACCGGAGCCCTGCCGGCCCGGCTGCTCGCCCTGGCCGGGGTGGGGCCGCGCCCGTACGACGGACTGGGCGGCGGATCCTGGGCGGCGCTCGCGGTGCTCGGCTTCATCGTGCTCTTCGCTCTCGGCGGGCTGAGCCGGGGCCGGGTCGGCTCGGCCTGGGTGCTCACGCTCTTCGGCCAGTACCGGGGGACCGTGCGGCGGACCGGGCTGATGTGGATCAGCCCGCTGCTGCTGCGCCGCCGGGTGGACGTCCGGCTGCGGCACTGGCGCAGCGAGCCGCTTCCCGCGGTCGACGCCAACGGAACGGCGCTGCGCGTCGTCGTCCTCGTCGTGTGGCGGGTCAAGGACACCGCGCGGGCGGTGCTCGGCATCGAGGACCACGAGGAGTATCTGCGCGAGCAGGTCGAGTCGGCCATGGCCCGGGTGCTGTCCCAGCTTCCGGCCGACGCCTTCCACGAGGACGCGCACACCCTGCGCAACGCCGAGGCGGTCGGGGACGCGCTGACGCTGATGCTCAAGGCGGACTGCGAACCGGTCGGCATCGAGGTGTACTCGGCCCAGCCGACCGGGATCGAGTACGCCCCCGAGATCGCGGCGGCCATGCAGCGGCGCCGGATCGCGGCGATCGACGCCCAGCACCGCGACAGCGTGCTGACCTCGGTGGTGGACGCGGTGGACGACACCGTGAACCGGCTGACCGCCCGGGGCCTCGTGGAGCTCGACGACTACGAACGCAAGTCCCTGGTCAAGGACTTGACGGTGGCGTTCTACACCGGACGCGGGGGAGGCGACAGCGCCTGAAGGGATCGTTCCGTATCCCCGGAGGAAACCGGAAGCCCACCCTCATTGGTCTGGACATGTTCATGTCCCGTCCCTAGGGTGGGCTCTGGTCTAGACCGCACGACCGCATGATCGCACCACCGCGCGCGCAGCCTGCTCATGGAACTTCCCCCACATGTCCGAGGAGCGACAGCAATGCGTAAGAAGGCAAGTGTGGCCCTGGTCGGCCTGGCGGTGGCCGGGGCCTCGATGTTCGCCACCGGCAGCGCCAACAGCCACGGCTACACCGACAACCCGATCAGCCGTCAGAAGCTCTGTGCCAACGGCACCGTGACCGGCTGCGGCAACATCCAGTGGGAGCCCCAGAGCGTCGAGGGCCCCAAGGGCTTCCCGGCCGCGGGCCCGGCCGACGGCTCCATCTGCTCCGCCGGACACGGCGAGTTCGCCCAGCTCGACGACCCGCGCGGCGGCAACTGGCCCGCCACCAAGGTCACCGCCGGCCAGGGCTTCAGCTTCCGCTGGCAGTTCACCGCCCGGCACGCCACGTCGGACTTCCGGTACTACATCACCAAGGACGGCTGGGACCCGACCAAGAAGCTGACCCGGGCCGATCTGGAGCCGCAGCCCTTCATGACGGTGCCGTACGGCGGCAAGCAGCCCCCGGCGACCCTGACCCAGCAGGGCACGATCCCCACCCAGAAGACCGGGAAGCACATCATCCTGAGCGTCTGGAACGTCGCGGACACGGCCAACGCGTTCTACGCGTGCTCGGATGTTCAGTTCTGACGCTTGGTCAGTTACCGTGCGGCGCCATGGGGAGCGCAGGCACCGTCGCGGAGCTCGTACAGCGCCAATGGGGCGACCACCGGCCCGGTCTGAGATATGAGGACCTCGTCCTCACCCAGCACCAGGTCGCCTCGGGCGCTGCCGCACGGGCCGCGCTCCTGGCGGATCTGCTGCCTCCGGGCGGCGAACCGCACCTCGGGGTGCTGCTCGACAACACCCCCGAATTTCCGCTGTGGCTGAGCGCGGCGGCCCTGGCCGGGGCCGCCGTCGCCGGCATCAACCCCACCCGGCGCGGCGCCGAACTCGCCCGCGACATCACGCACACCGACTGCCGGGTGCTGATCACCGAGCGCGCCCATCTGCCGCTGCTCGACGGGCTGCCGCTGCCCGGCGTACGGGTGCTGGTCACCGACACCGAGGCGTACGCCGGACTGCTCGCCCCGTACGCGGGCGCACGTCCCGGCGACACCGTCCTGCGGACCCCCGCACCGGACACCCGGATGCTCCTCTACTTCACCTCCGGCTCCACCGGCGCGCCCAAGGCCGCCCTCTGCACCCAGGGCCGGCTGGCCGCGGCCGGGCAGTCGCTCGTCGACCACTTCGGGGTCCGCCGCGAGGACGTCCACTACCTCTGCATGCCGATGTTCCACGGCAACGCCGTCATCGCCGACTGGGCGCCCGCCCTGACCGCCGGGGCCGCCGTCGCCCTGCGCCGCCGCTTCTCCGCCTCCGGCTTCCTCCCGGACGTCCGCGCGCACGGCGCCACCTACTTCACCTACGTCGGCCGCGCCGTGCAGTATCTGCTGGCCACCCCCGAGCGCCCCGACGACCGCGACCACACGCTGCGCCTCGGCTTCGGCACGGAGGCGGGCGCGGTGGACGCGGCCCGTTTCCGGGAGCGGTTCGGGGTGCGGCTGGTCGAGGGGTACGGCTCCTCCGAGGGCGGGGCGGCGATCCAGCGGACCCCGGACACCCCGCCGGGGGCGATCGGCCGGGCCGCCGACCGCGACGACCTCGCGGTGGTCGACCCCGAGACGGGCCGCGAGCGGGTCGCCGCGGTCCTCGACGCCGAGGGCCGGCTGCTCAACGGGGACGCCGCCATCGGCGAACTCGTCAACCGGGGCCGCACGCCCTTCGAGGGCTACTGGCGCAATCCGGAGGCGGACGCGGCCCGGGTGCGCGGCGGCTGGTACTGGACCGGGGACCTCTTCTTCCGCGACGCGGACGGCTTCCTCTACTTCGCCGGCCGCACCGAGGACCGGCTGCGCGTCGACAGCGAGAACCTGGCCGCCGCGATGATCGAGAACATCCTGGCCCGCTGGGCGGACGCGGCCGCCGTGGCCGTCTACGCCGTGCCCGACCCGGTCGCGGGGGACCAGGTGATGGCGGCGCTGGCGCTGCGCGAGGGCGCGGAGTTCGACCCCGGGGCCTTCGCCGCCTTCCTGCGCGCCCAGCCCGACCTCGGGACGAAGATGGCGCCCCGCTTCGTGCGCGTCGTGGACGCGATGCCGGTCACCGCGACGAACAAGGTGCACCGGGTGGGGCTGCGCCGCGAGGGCTTCTGGTCCGGCGGCCGGCTGTGGTGGAACGGCGACGGCCCGTACCGGCCGTTCGGCGAGGAGGACCTCGCCGGGCTGGTACGGGCGTACGAGGAGCACGGCCGCCACCGTCTGCTGGCGTCACACGGCGGAGGGCTGTGAGACGGCGGCGGGCAGGGCGGCACCGGGCTGCGCGGCATCGGACTGCGCGGCATCGGACTGCGCGGCACCGGGCTGCGGTGCGGCGGCCCGCCGCAGCCGGGTCGCCGCGAGCACCGCGCCGAGCAGCAGGAGCAGCCCGCCGGCCACCGCCGCGTACTGCATGCTGTGCACGAAGGCCTCCCGGCCGATCGCGATCAGCGAACCGTCACCCGTGGACAGCGCGCCCGGCAGGGTCTTGCGGGCCGCCTCGGGCGCCGAGGACGGCATGTCCGCGGTGTAGACGGCGGTGGCGACCGCGCCCAGCAGCGCCATGCCCATCGCCCCGCCGAACTCCTGCCCGGTCTCCAGCAGCGAGGCCGCCGAACCGGCCTTCTCCTCCGGGCTGGTCGACATGGCCAGATCCGAGACCAGCGCCATCACGGTGACGATCCCGCAGCTCATCACGGCGGCGGCGATCAGCAGCACGGCGAGCGAGTCGGTGCCCGCCAGGGCGAGGATCCCGAAGCCGGCGGCCGCGATGACGAAGCCCGCGCAGATCACCCGGGCCCGGTCGGTCCGCTGGGCGATCGCGGTGGCGGCCGGGGCGGCGGCTCCCACCGCGAGTGACGGGGCCAGCGACCACAGCGCGGCCTCCAGCGTGCTCATGCCCAGGACCGACTGGAGGTACTGGGTGGTGAAGAAGGACGAGCCCATCATGGCGAAGGCGGCCAGCGCGTTGAGCCCGATGCCGGTGGAGAAGTTGCGGTCGCGGAACAGCTCGCGGCTGATCATCGCGTCCGAGCGGGCCCGCTGACGGCGGACGAAGACCCAGCCGACGAGCAGCCCCGCGGCCACGATCAGCAGATTGCGCGCTTCGATCCCGTCGGCGGCGGTCTCCTTGATCCCGTAGACCACCGGCAGCACGGCCCCCATCGACAGCGGCACGCTCAGGAAGTCGAACCGCCCCGGCGCCGGGTCCTTGAACTCCGGCACCAGCACCGGCGCCAGGACCAGCAGCAGCACCATCGCCGGCACGTTGATCAGGAAGACCGACCCCCACCAGAAGTGCTCCAGCATCACCCCGCTGAGCACCGATCCGAGCGCGACCCCGCCCGCCATCGCCCCCGACCAGATCCCGATCGCCTGCCCCCGCTGCCGCTCGTCACGGAACATGTTCCGCACCAGCCCCATCGTCGACGGCATCAGCGTCGCCCCACCGATCCCGAGCAGCGCCCGCGCCGCGATCAGCATCTCCGGGCTGCTCGCGTACGCCGCCCCCACCGACGCGGTGCTGAACGCCGCCGCCCCGATCATCAGCAGCTTCCGCCGCCCGATCCGGTCCCCCAGCGACCCCATCGTGATCAGCAGCCCCGCCAGCGCGAACGCGTACACATCGAAGATCCAGAGCTGCTGGGTGGCGCTCGGCGCGAGGTCCCGGTCGATCGACGGGACCGCGAAGAAGAGGACGGAGACGTCCATCGAGACGAGCAGGAGGGGGAGGAGCAGAACCACGAACGCGGTCCACTCCCGACGGCCGGCGCGGACGCCCTGGCTGGCGGTGGTGCTCGAAGGCTTCGTCATGACAGGGAATATACGGCTGTTTAAAACAGCTGTCTAGTACGGTTGTGTAAAACGCTCGTACATGCGCGAGGCCGTCAGTCCTCCTCTGTGTCCTCGGGCTCTCCCTCGACGGGGTTGCCCGTGAGCGTGCTGATCCGCAGACATCCATCCCTGCCGAACATCTCGATCAGCTGCGACAGATGGGCGCGCGCCGCACTGCGTCCGGAGGACTCCTCGCCGGTCACCCGTGCCCCTTTGTGGTGAGGCGGGCCCACACGACCTTGCCCCAGCGCCGTTCGTCGGTGCCCCAGTCGGCGGCCAGCGCCGCCACGAGACGCAGGCCGCGCCCGCCCTCTCCGTCGCCGTCCTCCTCGCGCCGCACCGGCCGGACTCGGGAGAGATCCGCGACGGACACGCGAACGGTGCTCCGGGCGGTGTGCTCCACGGCCACGCGGATGGTTTCGCGCCGGGCGTGCCGGACGGCGTTGGACACCAGCTCGGAGACGATCAGCGCGCCTTCTTCGGCCAGGTCGTCCAGACACCATGCGGCGCATGCGGCACGCACCAGCCGACGGGCGGTCGCGGCGCTCCGGGGCTCGCGCGGCAGTGTCTCGCTGTAGCCGGGGTGGCCTGTCGGCCTGGGAGTGGTGGTCACGGTCATCTGGGCCCCTCGTCGGTGAGTGGGAGGCGCGGTACGCCCCCGGCGGGGGTGCGGGGGCGTACCACTTCGACCGGCCGCCACTTTTGCCCGGTGACGGCCTGTCGTCCAGTGAATGACGGACTGTGACAGGCTGCGAGGAAAATCCGTGCCCGTGTACAGCGGCGGCAACCGGAAATTTCGGGCTCGCTCCAGCACCGGAGTTCCTCCCCGTCGCTACCGTGAACCCGTGGAAGCGAACCGGCGCTTAGCAGACGCGCTCACGGAAGCGAACCTGACCCAGGCTGAGTTGGCGGATGCCGTGAACGACTATCTCCGGTCACTCGGCAGGGAAGGCACCGTCAGCGACCGGACCGTGCGCCACTGGCTGACCGGAAAGACCCGATGGCCTCACCCTCGGCAGCGCGAAGCGCTGGAGGCAGTATTCGGCTGTACCGCCGAGGACCTGGGCTTCAGATCCCCGGCGGGCAGACGCAGCCCTACGAGGACGGAGGACCCCGTGCGCCGAAGGAACTTCCTCACCGCTGTCGGGGGGACGGCCGCGGCAGTACCCCTGGTCGCCGCCCGGCCGTACTCGGTCGGCACCACGGATGTGATCCGGTTGCGCAGCGGCCTGGACACCCTGACGGCCCTGGACGCCTCCAGAGGCGGGCACGAGGCACTGGAGCGGTCCGCCCTCGCGGGCGCCGCCGAGGCACTGGACCTCCAGAAGCGGGCCGCTTCCCAGCGTATTCGGCAGCGCCTCTTCAGCGTGGCCGCGAACTACACCGCCTCCGCCGCCTGGTCGGCGGTGGACGCCCGCCGCAGTGGCCGCGCGCTGGGCCACCTGAACCGTGCGCTGTACCTGGCCGGCATGGCGAAGGACCCGGTGGCGGAACTGCGCGTATGGAACTCGCACGCCATGCTCGCTCTGCATCGTGGCGAGTACGCGCACGCTGTGGACGCGGGCCAGGCCGCCCAGGCGACCGCCGTCACCCGCCGAGACCCCTTGTTCGCCTCCCTCGCCCATGCCCGCACGGCCATTGGGCACTCCAGCACCGGGGACCGGCGGGGAGCGCTGCGATCCCTGGGGCACGCGGAAGACGCCCTCGCGAAGGCGGACCCGGCTGAGCTCCGGCCGTCCTGGGTGGCCTTCTACGGACCGGCGGAACTGCTCGCCATCACCGCCATCGTCAGGGACGGGCTCGGGGACGTGGCGGACGCGGAAGCGGCTTCCCATCGCGCCCTCGCCGCGCTTCCGGAGCAGTACCGGCGCAACCGCGCGCTGGCCACGCTGCAACTCGCTCTGGCGCAGCTCCACCAGCGGGACGTGGACCAGGCGTGCGCCACGACGGAGAGAGTGTTCGCGCTGATGCAGGGCAACGCCTTGCCGGGCCGGATGCGGTCCTACCTCGGGGACTTTCTCCGTGACTTGATCACTCTGGCGCCGCACTCCACAACTGCGCGAGAGTGGGAAGACCGATACCGATCTGAATGGAGCCAGGTTCGATGACCGGTGCCCTGGAGCTGCGCCAGTACGGCCACGACGATCTGCCGGAGATCCGGCAGACGCTGATCGACGTGCACGCGGATGTGCACGCCGACCGGATGGCGGACGACGAGTTCCGGCAGAAGTTCCCCTGGTTCGTGGATCACTGGGGCGGCAACCCCGGCTTCTCGTGCGTGATCGCCCATGACGGCGACGAGGTGGTGGGTTTTGCGTACGGCGCCCGGGGAGCGGAGGGCCGGGAATGGTGGCGGGAGCACCTGAACCCCGCGCCGGAGAACCCGCGCACCTTCCACTTCTCCGAGCTGATGGTGCGCGAGCGGTGGCGGAAGACGGGCGTTGCCGAACGGCTGCACCGCGCGCTCATGGAGGCCCGGGACGATGGCCTGGCGGCGCTGCTGGTGGACGTGACGCATCCGAGGGTCCAAGCCCTGTACGAGACCTGGGGCTACCGCAAGGTGGGCGAGGACCAGCCGTTCCCCGACTCCCCGGTGTACGCGGTGATGATCGTGGATCTGCCGCTGTAGCGGGCGGGTCGTGCCGCTGGCCCGTTCAAGCCGCAGCGGATGCGAGTCGTGTGGGTTCGTAGGATCTGAGGCTGCGTGCCGGATCGTCCGTGGAGCCAGGGAGGGGTGCTGGGATTGGGCAGTGTGGGGACAGCGCGGCTGCGGATCAGTAGTGGCGGTGAGGCCGGGCTGGAGCTGATCGTGGAGCCCTGGGCGGAGACGTACCAGATGCTTCCGAAACAGACGTGGGTCGTTGTGACCCACTCACCGGCGGCGGATGGTCGCTGGTCCGGGACTCTGCGTGGGGACGAACCCTTTCAGGTGGATCATCAACCCGAATCGGTGAGGGTGTGGGTCAACGGCAACTGCTTTCACCTCAACGACGCGGAGGAGAACACGATCGACTCGGCCGACTGGCACTGCCCCGCTCGGGGTTCTGTCTCCTGAATCGGAAGGCGGCGGCGTCGGGCTCCTACGAGTGAGGCCCTGTACTACGCGTCGTAGTACAGGGCCTCACCTGTTGTCTGTGCGCCGCCAGGGACTCGAACCCCGGACCCGCTGATTAAGAGTCAGCTGCTCTAACCAACTGAGCTAGCGGCGCCTGCTGACTCGAAAATAATACCTGGTCCCGAGGGGTGCTGATGACACGTGCCCGTCGGCCCCGGGGAAGGGGGCTACAGGGCCAGCGAGAGCAGGACCGGGGCCGCGCGGCGGTTCAGGGTCTCGGCCGCCGCGCGCAGCCGGTGGGCGTGTTCGACCGGGAGGGAGAGTGCGAGGCAGCCGGCGGACGATCCGGCCGTCAGCGGTACGGCGGCGCAGACCGTGCCCACCGCGTACTCCTGGAGGTCGAGGACCGGGACCGTGGCCGGCTGGGCGTCGAGCTTGGAGAAGAGGACCTTCTCGCTGGTGATGGTCCGGGAGGTCAGGCGGGCTATTTTGTGGCGGGAGAGGTGGTCGCGCCGCCCGTTCTGGTCCAGCTGGGTCAGCAGGCACTTGCCGATCGCCGAGGCGTGGCCCGTGGAGCGGAAGTCGACCCACTCGTTGACCGCGGGGGTGCGCGGGCCGTCGGCGTACTGCGTGACGCGGATCTCGCCGTCCACGTAGCGGCTGATGTAGACGGCGGCGCCCACCGAGTCGCGCAGCTGGGCGAGGGTCTGCTGGAGTCTGGCCTCCAGGGCCTGGCGGCGGGCGGCGCCGGAGCCCAGGAGGAGGAGCGAGGCGCCGATGACGTAGGCGCCGTCGGTGATCTGCTCGACGTAGCCCTCGCGGCGCAGGGTCAGGAGCAGGGAGGCGAGATGGCCGGTCGGCAGACCGGTCTCGCGGGAGATCTGGGTGTCCGTGACCCCGTTGCCGTGCTTGGAGACCGTTTCGAGGACGCGCAGGGCGTACTGCACCGAGTGGAACGGTGCGGTCGGTTCGGGCTTCAACGCCACGGTGTCCCCCTACCAGGTTGTGACCGCAAGCTCTGGCTCCACGATAGCCGCCAAGGGGCCGCTCGGGGGCGGGTGTTGGCGACTGATCGGTGCGCCCCGGCGCCACTGGCTGGGGCGCACCCGTCTGGCATATGCCAGAGTCATCGGCGAGCGGTGGATGCCGAGGTCACAGCACCGCGTTGAGGAATTCGCGCGTGCGTTCGTGCGACGGGTCGGTGAAGATTTTCTCCGGCGGACCCGCCTCCACGACACGCCCGGCGTCGAACATCAGTACCTTTTTGGAGACATCGCGTGCGAAGTTCATCTCGTGCGTCACGCAGACCATCGTGATGTCGGTGTTCCGCGCGATGTCGCCCAGCAGCTCCAGCACCCCGGCCACCAGCTCCGGGTCGAGCGCGGAGGTCACCTCGTCCAGCAGCAGGATCTCCGGCTCCATCGCCAGCGCGCGGGCGATCGCCACCCGCTGCTGCTGACCGCCGGAGAGCTGCGAGGGGTGCGCGTCGGTCTTCCCCGACAGCCCCACCAGCTCCAGCAGCTCCCGGGCACGGGCCTCCGCCCGGTCCCGGTCCATGCCCAGCACGCTGACCGGCGCCTCCGTGATGTTCTGGAGCACCTTCATGTTGGGGAACAGGTTGAACTGCTGGAAGACCATGCCGATCTTCTTCCGCGCCTCGCGCAGATGCTTCTCGGACGCGGGCTTCAGCGAGCCGTCCGGGGCCCGCATGTGCGAGAGCGGTTCGCCGCCGATCCGGATCACCCCGCCGCTGACCTTCTCCAGCGTCATCAGCAGCCGCAGGATCGTGGTCTTGCCCGAGCCGCTGGGCCCGATCAGGGTGACGTGCTCGCCGCGCTCGACCGTGAAGTCCAGCTCGTCGAGCACCACATGGTCGCCGTACCGCTTGACGACCTTGTCGAAGCGGATCAGCGGCTGGGCCGCGACGGCGTCCTCGGGGGCCGTGGCCGCCGTCTTCTGCAGGGGGAGGGGCTCAGTGGCCAAGGCGCTTCTCCAGTTTTCTCATCAGCAGCGAGGTGGGGTAGCTCGCGACCAGGAAGATCAGGCCGGCGAGGGTGAACACCTCGGTGTAGGCGAAGTGGTCGCCGCCGTACTTCCGGGCCTCGAAGACCATCTCCTGCACCGTGATCACGGCGAGGAACGGGGTCTCCTTGAACATCGAGATCGCGTAGTTCCCGAGCGCGGGCAGCACCTTGCGCACCGCCTGCGGCAGGATCACCGCCTGCCAGGTCCGCCGGGCCGGCAGCGACAGGGCGCGGCAGGCCTCCCACTGCCCCTTTGGCACCGCGTCGATCCCCGCCCGGTACACCTCCGAGGTGTACGCGGCGTAGTGGATGCCCAGCACCACGATGCCGACCGTCAGCGGCTCCACCGAGGTGAACAGCGCCGCCGCGCCGACCAGCTGCACCAGCAGCGGGGTGGAGCGGACGAACTCCGTCACCGCCTTCACCGGCACCGTCACGAAGCGGGTCGGCGCCCGCCCGGCGACCGCGATCGCCAGCCCGAGCACCGCGGCGACCAGCGTCCCGAGGACGGTGGCCAGCAGGGTGACCTCGAAACCGTCGAGGAGCAGCGGCAGCGCGTCCCGCGCCGCGCCCCAGTCGAATCCCTCGTTCACCGGGCACCTCCGGAGGCCGGGGCGGTCACGGCGCTGCGGGACTTCAGCAGGCCGCCCCCGCCGGTGTCCAGGCCGAGCCGCCGCTTGGCCGACCGCTCCAGCAGGTTCATCAGCAGCGTCAGCGCGTACGCCAGCACGAAGTAGCAGACGAGCAGCGTCCCGTAGGCGGCGAGCGTCTCACCGGTGCGGCTGCGCAGCTGCTCGATCGCGGTCATCAGATCGGCCGCCGAGATCAGCCAGAGCAGCGGTGTGCACTTCAGCAGCTGGATCAGCAGATTGGTGAAGGACGGGATCATCTGCACCCACGCCTGGGGCAGGATCACCTTGCGCATCCGGTGCAGCGGCGTCATGTTGAGCGCCACCGCCGCCTCGTACTGCGCACGCGGTACGGAGTTGATCGCGCCGCGCACCACCTCGGCGCCGTAGGCACCGTAGTTGAGCCCGAACGCGACGACCCCGCAGAGCAGCGGCGTCAGCTCGTACCCCGTCAGCAGCGGCATCGCGTAGTAGAGCCAGAACAGCTGGACGTACAGCGAGGTGCCGCGGAAGAACTCCACGACCACCCGGGACACGCCGCGCACCGCGATCAGCCCGCTGACCGACATCAGGCCGAGCGCGAAGGCGAGCACCAGGGCCGTCAGGGCGCCCAGGACGGTGGCCTCCAGGGTCACCCACAGGCCCGAGCGGAGCTGGGGCAGATCGTCGGCGAGGGCGGAGAAGAAATCACTCATGCGGTGGGTTCCGTCCCTGTCAGCCCTTGCAGAGGTCGGCCGTCTTCAGGGTGGCCGGCGGGAGTTCGGTGGCTCCGAAGCCGTAGTCCTGGAGCAGCTGCACATAGCGGGACTTGTCCGAGACGATCTTCTTCAGCTCGCGGTTGAAGGCGTCCCGCAGCTCCTCGTTGCCCTTGCGGAAGACGGCGCCGCCGGGGCTGTACTGCTTGACCCCGTCCAGCTCCGGCAGGAAGGCCTCGGTGACCTCGGTCTCCGGGTTGGTCTTCGCCAGCCAGCGCAGCGAGATGCCGGTCAGCAGGAAGGCGTCGACCCGGCCGCCCTTCACCGCGTCGGCCCCGTCCTGCGGCTTCTGGAGGGTCTTGATCTTCCCCTTGGATATGCCGGCGCCCTCGGCGTACGAGCCCTCGACCGCACCGGCCATGACGCCGACGGTGATCCCGGCGGCCTTCGCCGAGGCCAGATCGGTGATCTTCTCCGGGTTGCCCTTCTTCACCATCATCGCGGTGGGGGAGATGAACTCCGGCTCGGAGAACAGGGCGTTGGCGCAGCGCTCCGGCGTGATCGCCATACCGGCGCTGACCACGTCGTACTTCCCGGCCTGGAGGCCGGGGATCAGGCCGTCCCAGTCGGAGAGCGTCGGCTTCAGCTCGTCGACCCCGAGGGCCTTGAAGATCTCCCGGTGCAGCGCGGGCGCCTCGCCCTTCAGCTCCTTGCCCTCCATGTAGCCGTACGGCGCCTCGTTGGCGTACGCGACCCGGACGTAGCCCTGGTCGCGGAGCTTGTCGAGCGCCCCCTTCCCGTCCGCCGAGCCGGAGTCGGTCTTGCTGCACGCGGTGAGCAGCCCGGGGACGACGAGCAGACCTCCCACGGCGGCCGATCGGTTGAGAAAGCCCCGGCGGGACAGGTTCGGGAAGTCAGCCATGTTCGCAATCTCCTGAAGGGGTCGCACAGTCCGGACAGGGTTGGCGCCTGCCCGATCCCGTACGTCTATGCAGGAAACCCGGTCATGTAATCGAACGGTGGCCGGAGGGTGACCTTCCCGTGTCCGAATTCCGGGTGTCCGGTGCCGGGGTCACGGACCCGGTGTGTAGCCGAGCACCGGGTCCACCGGATGCGGCAACTCCTCGCCGGCCGCCCACTGTTCGTACAGCGCGACGAACTGCTCGGCCAGCCGGTCGGACCGGCCCGCCACCGCCCCGGCCCGGCGGGGCGTCACGAGCAGCCCCGGCACCTCCGCCGGAGCGCCGGCCGGCCCGTCGAGCGCCGCCCCCGCGATCCACCGGTCGCGCACCGCGGCGGCCAGCTCGTCCTCGGCCACCGAGGCCGCGCTGCCGACGTTGACGAACACGGCCGAGGGCTGCATCAGCCCGAAGAACCGCCGGTCGAACAGGCCCCGGGTGAGCGGCGTCGGCGGCAGGGCGGCGACCACCCCGTCCGCGGCCGCGGCCAGCCGGTCCAGATCGTCCATGCCGTGGATGGTCCGCCGCGCCGTGCGCCCCACCAGCGCCACCTCCACCCCGAGCGCCATCAGCAGCCGGGCCGTCTCGCGCCCGACCGGACCGGCCCCGACGACCACCGCGCGCGAACCGGCCAGCAGCACCGGCGTACGGCCCCGCCGACTCTCCCGCGAACCGGGGAAGTCCTGGGCGAAGGCCAGCAGCAGCCCGGCCACGTACTCCGCGACCGGCCGCTCGAAGACGCCCCGCGCCCGGGTCAGCACCGTCCCGCCCGCCGCCAGCTCCGGGCAGACCACCCGGTCCACGTCGGGGCCCGCCACATGCACCCAGGCCGGACGCCGCCCGGACCCGGGCCAGGCCGTGCGCACCGCGTCGGAGCCGGTGTCCCAGACCAGCAGCGCATCGGCGTCCGGCAGCGCCGCGGCCAGCCCGGCGCCGTCGGTGCGCCGGACGCGCACCCGGCCCGTCAGCGCGCCGAGCCGGGGCGGCGGATCGGCGTCCAGGACGAGCAGAACGGGCTGCTCCGGCATCGGGCGGTTCCTCCGCGTCGGCCGAGACGGACGGTCCTTCCACGCTCGCAGCAGCCCCCCGGCCCGTCAACCGGCCGCGACCTCATCCGGCGCGTCCCCGCACCGGATGCGAGGAATACTGGAACCGAGGCGGGGAACGCGGCCGGAATGCCGCGGTCCGCCCCGTCTCGTCCGGACCGTGCCGCACCGGACAGGAAGGGTGGACATGACGACCGTCGGATTCCTCTACCCGGGCCAGGGTGCGCAGGACGACTTCCCGCGCCTGGAGATCCTCCTCGACAGCACCATCAGACTCGTCGTCCACCGCACCGGGTGCCCCGACGACGCCTACCGCGAGGACGCCCTGCGCGCCCTGGGCGCCACCGGGCTGCTCCTCCCCGGGATCGAGGAGCTCCAGCGCTCCGGGGTGCAGTCCGTCGTCTGGGCGTGCGACGCGGGCAGCTTCCTGTACGGGCGGCAGGGCGCCCACGACCAGGTGATGGCCGTCGCCCGCGCGGCGGGCGTCCCCGCCTCCAGCACCTCGATCGGCTTCGTCCACGCCGTACGGAAACTGGGCGTCGCCCGGGTCGCGGTCGCCGCCACCTACCCCGAGGAGATCGCCGCGGGCTTCACCGCGTTCCTCGGCGAGGCGGGTGTGGAGGTGGTCGCCACGCACGCGGCGGGCGCGGCGTCCGCCGCCGAGGTCGCGGAGTGGGGCCCGGAGCGGGTGGCGGAGCTGGCCGCGGCGGCGGACCGGCCGGAGGCCGAAGCGGTCCTGCTGCCGGACACCGCCCTGCACACCGTCGGCTCGCTCCCCGCGCTGGAGGAGGCCCTGGGCAAACCGGTCCTCACGGCCAACCAGGTCGCGGCCCGGGAGGCCCTGCGGCTGGCCGACCGCCCCGCCTGGGCGCCCCGGCTCGGCGCCCTGTTCGCGGGCCGCGAGGCCGCCCCGGCGCCCGTGACCCCCACCCGGCGGCGGGCGTACGCGCACACCCGGCGGCCCTGACCCGGAACGGCGCGGCCGGGGCCAGGAATAAGGGGCCAGGAATAAACGGAGTCATCCTCCTGTTGGCGTTCTCCGGACCGGAAGCAACGACGCGAGCACCACCGGAGAGGCCAGGACGTGGACGAGACCCGAGGCGACGAGATCCGTGGCGAGGCGCGGGGGACGGCGCCCGTACCCCTGTCCGTACTGGACCTGGTGACGGTCGGGAAGGGCCGCACCGCGAGCCAGGCCCTGCGCACCGGCGTGGAGATCGCCCGGCTCGCCGAGTCCCGCGGCTACCACCGCTACTGGGTCGCCGAGCACCACTCCATGCCCGGGGTCGCCTCCTCCTCGCCGGCCGTGATCCTCGCCCACACCGCCGCCCGCACCGAGCGCATCCGGCTCGGCTCCGGCGGCGTCATGCTGCCCAACCACGCCCCGCTCGTCATCGCCGAGCAGTTCGGCACGCTGGAGGCCATGGCCCCCGGCCGCATCGACCTCGGCCTGGGCCGCGCGCCCGGCACCGACGGCGCCACGGCCGCCGCCCTGCGCCGCACCGACCGGCTGAACGAGGGCGCGGACGACTTCCCGCAGCAGCTCATGGAGCTGACCCGGTTCCTCGACGACGACTTCCCCGACGGCCACCCCTACGCCCGGATCCACGCCGTCCCCGGCCCGGTCCAGGCCACCGGTGACGGCGGCGTCCAGTCGCCGTCCCGCCCGCCGCTCTGGCTGCTCGGCTCCTCCGGCTTCAGCGCCCGGCTGGCCGGACTGCTCGGGCTGCCCTTCGCCTTCGCCCACCACTTCTCGGCGCAGAACACCGTGCCCGCCCTGGAGCTGTACCGCGAGTCCTTCAAGCCCTCGGCGGTCCTGGACGAGCCGTACGCCCTGATCGGGGTCGCCGCGCTGGCCGCCGAGGACGAGGCGGAGGCCCGCCGCGAGGTGCTGACCGGCGCCCTGTCGATGCTCCGGCTGCGCTCAGGGCGGCCCGGCCTGGTCCCGACGCCCGAGGAGGCGGAGGCGTACGCCTTCTCCCCGATGGAGCGCGAGTTCGTCGACAGCTGGCTCGTCAACATCGTCCACGGCACCCCGGACGAGGTCCGCACCGGCCTCGACGACCTGGTCAAGCGGACCGGCGCCGACGAGCTGATGATCACCGCCAACGCGCACGGCGGCGAGGCCCGGCTCCGCAGCTACGGCCTGATCGCGGACGCCTACGGGATGCCCGGGGCCTGAGCGCCGGAGTCCGCGGACGCCCCGGGGCCGGGGCCGCTCACGGGCTGCCCGGGGCCCGGGTCACGGCCCGCGCGCCGATCAGTTCCGTGATGCGCTCCGGGGCGACCGCGCGGGAGTACAGCCAGCCCTGACCGGTGTCGCAGCCGATCCGGCGCAGCCGCTCCGCCTGGCCCGCCGTCTCCACGCACTCCGCGGTGACGGTGAGGCCGAGGCGGTGGGCCAGCTGCACCATCGCCTCCACGATCGTCTCGTCGGCGGGGGTGGGATGCGTGCCGTCCTCGTAGCGGAAGCCCCGCACGAAGGCGCCGTCCAGCTTCAGCGCGGAGACCGGCAGCCGGCTCAGATAGGCGAGGTTGGAGTAGCCGGTGCCGAAGTCGTCGATGGCGATCCGCACGCCCATGTCGCTGAGGGACTGGAGGGCCCGCAGCGGCCGGCCCGCCGAGCCCATCACCGCCGACTCGGTCAGCTCCAGCTGGAGCAGCGAGGGGTCCAGACCGGTCTCGGCGAGGATCTCCGCCACATCGGTGACCAGGTCGGAGTCCCAGACCTGGCGTACGGCGACATTGACGCTGATGAAGAGCGGCGGCTCGTCCGGGTGGGCGAGCTGCCAGGCCCTGGCCTGCCGGCAGGCCGCGCGCAGCACCCACCGCCCCAGCTGCACGATCGAACCGTCCTCCTCGGCGATCGCGACGAACCGATTCGGCGCGAGCAGACCGAACTGCGGGTGGTTCCAGCGCACCAGCGCCTCCACCCCGCGCACCACCCCGTCGGCCATCCCGACCAGCGGCTGGTACTCCACGGTGAACTCCCCGCGCTCCACGGCGGGGCGGAGCGTGGAGGAGAGCGCCTGGCGGGTCATGCGGTGGGCGTTGCGCTCGGGGTCGAACAGGGTCCAGCGCGCCTTGCCGTCGGCCTTCGCCCAGTAGAGCGTGGTGTCGGCGGCCTGCATCAGCCCGGTGGCCGAGGTGCCCGTCACCGGACGCTCCACCACACCGATCGAGGCGGAGACCGCGAGCCGCTGGCCGGCCAGGTCGAAGGGCTGCTGGAGGGCGCCGAGCAGGGTGCGCGCCAGTTCGGTCAACTGCCGGGTGCCGGTCGACTCCTCGACCAGGACGGCGAACTCGTCGCCGCCCAGCCGGGCCACCAGATGCGGACCGAGCGCGTGCTCCCCGCCCCGGGCGGCGCAGTCGGTGAGCCGGGCGGCCACGGCGGCCAGCAGCCGGTCGCCGGTGCGGTGGCCCAGGGTGTCGTTGACCGCCTTGAAGCCGTCCAGATCGAGGTAGCAGAGCCCGATCCGGCCGGTGTCGTCCCGGTACGGACCCGGCCCCAGGACCGCCGAGAGCCGTTCGAAGAACAGCGTCCGGTTGGGCAGCCGGGTCACCGGGTCGTGCATCTGGAGGTGGCGCAATCGTTTGCGCAGTTCGCGACGGTCGCTGACGTCGGCCACGGACATCAGGACCTGGCCGGGGCCCGCCGCCGCGTCCGCCCGGTCCGGGGGAGCGGCCATCGGCACGACGGTGATCTCCGCCCACAGGGAACGTCCGTCGGGGTGCTTGAGGCGGCGGGTGCAGCGGAAGCGGGAGCGGCGGCCGTGCAGCACCTCGCGGTACGCGTGCCAGGTGCGGCCGTCCGCGCCGAGGTCGACCAGGTCCGAGGCCGACTGCGCGGTCAGGGCCGCCGCACCGGTCCCGGCCAGCGCGCCCAGCGCCTCGTTGGCGGTGACGATCAGTCCCTCGTGGTCCACCACGGCCATCGGGAGCGTCGCGGCCCGGAAGGCCGCCCGGTAGTCGTGCGCCTCGGCGGCCGGACCGGCACACCGCCACGCCTCGTCACGTTCCGTGACCGTATGGGGTGGGGACGAGGGGGTCGTGCCTGCCGGGGGCCTGGGCCCCTCGGAGGTTCCGCTCACCGTTCGCTCCCGCCGTGCAGTTCTGTCCCGGACGCCTCCGGCCGGACCGGCCCGCCGCGTGGAACGCCGTTGTCAGGGGCGCGGACCGCGCGGGAAAGCGAGGTGAAGCATAGAGGCTGGTGCCTCGGCCGTTCCAGCGCCCCGACGGTCCGGGGCCGCTTCCCCCGCGCACGGCCCAGGACGGCACCCATCCGCTTTGTCCGCGACTGACTCTTTCTGCGCGGCTCTGTTCTTCCGCGTTGCTCCGGTGATCGATTGTGACTGTACGTGAGCATGGTGGGTGCTCCGGTGGCTGACCCGAGTGGGGCAGCCCAACAGGACGTACCTCTCGAACCGCCCCAAGGTGGTGACCAGGCCGCTGGAGTCCGCACCCGCACCGGAGGTAGATGTGCCGCGTCAGTACGGGCCCCGAAGGGTGGAGAGACCCACCCCGCGCGCGCTCGCCGCCGGACTGATCTCCCTCCTCGCGGTCGCCGCCACCTCGCTCGTGGCCGGCCCCGCCTCCGCCGCCACCGGCACCGCCGAACCCTGCGCCCTGCCCCGCACCGACGCCCACCACTCCCTCGGCCTGGACGACTGGAACGGCGCCTACCCGCGCCCCGACCGCGCCCTCGACGCGGTGATGGTCTTCCTCTCGTTCCCCGACTCCCGCCCCCTCACCACCCCCGCCGAACTGGCCGCCGACTACTTCCCGGCCACCACCCGCTTCTTCCAGCGCGCCTCGTACGGGAAGTTCACCCTGCGCCCGCACCCCGAGCGCCGGTGGATCCGGATGCCCCGGCCTTCGTCCGCGTACGGCATACAGCGCGACTGGGCCGACGACCGGCGCAGCGCCTACCTCCGCGACGCGATCGACGCCGCCGACCCGCGGGTCGACTTCTCCCGGTACGACATCGTCTACCTCGTCGCGGACCCGGACGCCCCCGGCGTCGACTCCGACGCCACCAAGGTCGTCAACTTCGACCGGCCGCTGCGCGCCGACGGCAAGGACATCCGGCGCGTGGTCACCGTTTTCGAACACCACCCGCCGGACCACAACGTCCTCGCCCACGAGACCGGCCACGTCTTCGACCTGCCCGACCTCTACCACCGCCCCGCGGACGGCAAGGGCGACTGGGACACCTACGTCGGCGACTGGGACGTCATGGGCAGCCAGTTCGGCCTCGCCCCCGACCTCTTCGGCTGGCACAAGTGGAAGCTGGGCTGGCTCGACGACCGGCAGGTGGTCTGCGTCCAGAGCAGCCGGGTGCTCACCCTGGAACCGATGTCCTCCGTGCCCGTCCGCGGCGCCTCCATGGGCACCCGGCTCGCCGTCATCCGGACCGGCGAGGGCAGCGCCGTCGGCATCGAGGCCCGCAGCGCCACCGGCAACGACGGCACCACCTGCTCCGAAGGCGTGCTCCTCTACCGGATCCGGAACGAGACCCCCTCGGGCGGCGGCCCCGTCGACGTCCTCGACACCCACCCCGGCACCGACGCCTGCTGGGACCGCTCCGTCTACCCGCCGCTCGCCGACGCCCCGCTCCGGGTCGGCGAGACCTACTCGGTGCCCGGCGGGCACGCCACGGTCGAGGTGGCCGACCGGACGCCGTCGGGCGCGTGGACCGTACGGATCACCACCGGCACCTGAGGCCGCGGAGGAGGTCCGGACAACGAAGAAGCCCCCCGCTTCCGCGAGGGGCTTCTTCCGTCGGTGCGCCGCCAGGGACTCGAACCCCGGACCCGCTGATTAAGAGTCAGCTGCTCTAACCAACTGAGCTAGCGGCGCCTGCTGACGTCGTAGACCTTAGCACCCTGATCGGCGGGAGGAAAAATCGAAATACGAGGGGGCGGAGCGGGCACCGCGCGGGCCACCCGGACACAGGCCCAGAGCAGCGCGTCCGGCCCCGGGAGCCAAGGGCTGCGGGTGTCCGGGGCGACCAGCCAGCGGGGTCCGGTGTACCCGGGACCGCAGGTCAGGGGCGGGACCGTCACCGCGTCCCCGGCGCCGTGGCAGAGCAGCGGAGGCACCCGCGGGGCGGTGTCCCCGGGGGCCGCCGCCGTCCGCCCGGAGGGCCCGGACGGGCCGCCGCCCCACTCCTCCCAGTCGAGCAGCGAGGGCAGCCGCTGGGCCGTGCCGGGGCTGGCGAAGAGCAGCATCCGGCCCCGGTGCGAGGCGACCGGACCCGAGCCCGGACCGTCCGCCCACAGATGCTCCAGCATCCGCCGCCCGAAGAGCGTCGGCACGTTCACCACGTCGAAGGCGGAGCCGCACGGCAGGACGCCGGGGGCCGAGGGGTGCGACTCCCACTGGGCCAGGGTGCTGCGCGGATACGCGGTGGCCCCGGCCAGCCAGGCGGCACCGGCCGCGGTCACCTGGGCGGTCCGGTTCCCGGCCTGCTCGCGCAGGAGGGCGAAGATGTCCTCGCCGCCGCCCCCGGCGGGGGTGCGGGGGCCGTCGCCGTGATGCAGGGTCGTTTCGTCAGGCAGCCATGCGGTCATGTGCACAGGTCTACCCGGAGTGATCAAGCGGATTCCGAGAGTTGCCGGAAATCGGGACAGGGCGGGGTGCCAGGGGGTATCTTGCGCGGCTGGCATATGCCAGGCGGGTCGACGGGACTACCCGGAGTCATCGGAACGGCCGGTCGGCGGACCGGTCCGGAGCCCCCCGCGCCCCCGCGTCAGGGCCGGCGTTCGTTCAGCAGGCTGCGGCCGAACTCCACCATCTTCACCGCGTAGTCCTCGGTCCACTCCGCCCGCCGCGCGATGTCCGCCGTCGACAGCCGGTCGAAACGGCGCGGATCGGCCAGCTGGGCCGCCGCGATCGCCTGGAACTCCACGGCCCGGTCCGTCGCCGCGCGGAAGGCCAGCGTCAGCTCGGTGGCCCGGCCGAGCAGCTCCTTCGGGTCCTCCATCGACTCCAGGTCGAAGAAGTGCTCCGGATCGGCGACCGCCGCCGACGGCTCGAAGAGCAGCGGTGCGGGGCGCAGCCTCTGCTGCTCGTTCCGCTCGGGTTGTGCCATGGGTGTCGTCCTCCTCCGGTGGCCGGGCGGCCACCCTCCATTGTCCGGGCGGGCGCAAGGGCGCCCGGCGTGCTCACGGCCGCCCGCGCCCCCGCACTCAACACCCCGCCCGCCCCCGGTGTTCCGCCGGACGGGCAGGGGGCCGGTGCGGTGGTCACGGTCGCCAGACCACGCGGTGTTCCGCGAGATGGGCCAGCACCGCGTGATTCGCCTCCCAGCCGTCCGGGGCTGCAGCCGTCGGCCGCCTCCGGCGGCGTGCCGGACTCCGTCCGGCGGTGGGGCGGCGACGGGATCGGCGCGGGACGGGCAGGGGGCCGGTGCGGTGGTCACGGTCGCCAGACCACCCGGTGTTCCGCCAGGTGCGCCAGCACTGCGTGATTCGCCTCCCAGCCGTCCGGGGCTGCAGCCGTCGGCCGCCTCTGGCGGCGTGCCGGACTCCGTCCGGCGGTGGGGCGGCGACGGGATCGGCGCCGGGCGGGCAGGTGGCCGGTGCGGTGGTCACGGTCGCCAGACCACCCGGTGTTCCGCGAGATGCGCCAGCACCGCGTGATTCGCCTCCCAGCCGTCCGGGAACTTGACCGTGACCCCCAGCTGCACCGGCTCCGTGGACGGATGCTCGTCCAGCAGCTCCGCCACGCCCTCCCGGCACACCACGATGCACGCGTGCCGGTGCCGGGACGCCAGCACGCACAGCCGGCCCGTCTCCAGATGGAAAGCGGTGGCGTCCGGGCGCCCGGACAGCGGATGGAGGACCACCGTCACATCGAACTCGCGGCCCTGGAGCCGGTTGGCCGTGTCCACCGCGACGCCGGACACCCCCAACTCGGCGAGGGCCGCGCGCACCGCCGCCGCCTGGTCCCGGTGGGCCGTGCCGACCGCCACCCGGTCCGCCGTCACCGGCGCGGGCACCTCGGAGCGCTCGCTGACCGCGGCCCCGCCCCGGTCGAGCAGCCGGCGCACCACCCCGGCCACCGCCCGGACCGCCTCCGGATCGGTGCGCGGGGTGTGCCGGGCCGGCAGCTCCAGCAGCCCCCAGCCCGACTCCGCCGCCTCGTCCAGCACCCGGTCCGCCGCCGACCCGTCCGACGCCACCCCGAACGACAGCCGCCGGTCCCCGTGGTCCGTACCGCTGCGGAACGGGGTGTACGGGTAGAAGGCGTCCGACACCAGCGGCGCGGCCGAGGCCGGCAGCCGCCAGGACACCGGGAGCCGGTGCTGCGGAAGCTCCGGATTGTGCGCGAGCAGCGTGCTCACCGCACTGGCCGAGGGGTCGTAGCTCAGCCCCGCCCACTGGTCCGCGCCCACGATCGAGAACGGGTCCAGCTGGCCCGGATCACCGACGAACAGCGCCCGCTCGAAGAGCCCGGCCACGGCCAGCAGCGCGTCCGAACGCATCTGGTACGCCTCGTCGACGATCGCGTGCCCCCACGGCTCCACGTTCTTCACATGGGCCCACTTCGCCGCCGTCGAGATGACGACGTCGAGCCCCGCCAGATCCGCCGCCTTCGCCGACTTGCGTACGTTGTCCAGGCCGTCCAGCACCTTGTCGTACGGGTCGGAGTCATTGCTGTGCAGCCGGCCCACCGGCAGCCCCGGGTCCTTCTCCGCCAGCCGCACCACCAGGTCGTCGACCTGCGCGTTGGTCTGCGCCACCACCATCAGCGGCCGGCCGGCCGCGGCCAGCTCCCGCGCGGCCCGCACCACCAGCGTCGACTTGCCGGCCCCCGGCGGGGAGTCCACCACGATGCCCCGGGCGGTCCCGTGCAGCGTGTCCTCCAGGATCCGGGCGGTGGCCAGGTCCGCCGCCGCGCCCGGGTCGAATACGGCCGTCACAGCAGGTCCTCCGGGGTCACGGGGTCGGGGCGCTCGGCGGTGTCGCCGCCCGGCGGGCCGCCGTGGGTCCACGGCGTCTCCTCCGCGTCCGGCAGCTGCGGCCCGCCGCGCTGGTCGTGCTCGAACAGGGTCCAGGCGATGCGCTCACCCGGCCCGGGGACGGACCCCGGCGCCGGCTCCCTGCCCCGGCCCATCCGGTCCAGGATCCGCAGCACCAGCGCGGGCGCGCCGTCCTCGCCGTCCGCCGGGCCGTATCCCGCGAACTCCGCCGTCTGCGGCTTGCCGTCCAGCGTGCGGTAGACCTTCACGCGCTCGCCCAGCTGCGGCCGCTCGTCGGTGCGCACGGTCACCAGCGGGCGCGGCGAGGGCCGCTTGGACTCGCTGTACGCCATCTCCACCGCGGCCACCTCGCCGAGGAACGCCTCGCCCGCCAGCCGCCGGCCGGCCAGCACCAGCGGATCGTCCAGCGCCTCCTGGGCCTCCAGCTGGGCCTGCGCCGTCTCGCGCGCGGCCAGCTTGCGGGCGGCCGTGACCGCGTCGTCCCGGCGCGGCTGCGGCGGCTCACCGGCCCGCACCCGGTCGCGGTGGCTGGTGAACGACCAGCGGTCACGCGTCCAGCGGTCCTCCGCCCCGGCCCCCTCCGGCAGCTCCCGCAGCAGGTCCAGGGCGTGCCACACCGCGTCCCAGGTCGGCCGCATCACCCCGGCCAGCAGCCCCCGGATCTCCCGCTCGGCCGCCGTCAGCTCCGCCAGCCGGGCATCGGCCGCCAGACCGTCCTCGGCCGAGGCCAGCGCCGTGCGCGTCCGGTCGAACCGCTCGATCGCCGGGGCCAGCAGCCGGTTGTCGAAGTCCGGATCGGTGGCCGGACCGGCCGGCGGGCAGAGCAACTGGCCCCCGGCGTCCCTGGCCAGCTCGGCGCGGAACGCGGCCTCGGCCCCCGACTCGCCCGCCGGCGGATCGATCCAGGCCAGCAGGGCGCCCAGATGCTGGTCCTCCAGCGAGGACTGGCCGCTCGCCCAGTGCCGGTTCAGCAGGTCCGTGGCGGCCAGCAGCAGCGAGGAGCCCGGCACCCGGGCCCGCTCCCCGTAGTGCGTCAGCCAGCGGCCCAGCAGCGGCACCCGGACGGGCGCCGGATACGGGGTGTCCGGATCGTCCTCGGCGGTGCGCCGGAACCGCATCGAGCGGCCCAGCAGCCGGACGAACTCGATGCCCGCCCGGCTCGGCACGATCAGCTGCGCCGCGTCCAGGCACAGCTCCGCCTCGACCTTCGTCCGCTTGCCCGTCGCGGGATCCGTCTCGTTCCGCTCGACGGGCTCGACCTCGTCCGCGTACGCCTCGACGGCCGGCAGGACCGCCTCGGCCAGCTCGGCCAGGAAGGAGAAGCGCAGATCCCGGTCGCGCGGCTGGGCCACCGTCAGCAGCCGGGGCGCGTCCCGGTCCGTGCCCACCAGCGCGCCCAGCGGCGCGCCCGCCTCGCCCGCCGTGGTCAGCGGCACCAGCACCAGCGGCCGCTCCACCAGATGCCGGTGGCGGACCGTGGCCGTCGGCTGTGCGCGCCCGCTCTCCACGGCCTCCAGCCGGGCCAGGGTGGTGATCAGCGACATGCCGCACCGCCCTCCAGCGCCTCGGCGCGCAGCGCCGCCGCCCGGCGCAGCGCGGCGACCGTCGGGTCCGCCGGATCGCCCTCCTTGCCCGCGGCGGCGGCCAGCACCCCGCCGACCGTGGTCAGTCCGCCCAGCTCACCGCGGATCCCGCGCCCCAGCGCCTCGACCGCTCCCGCGTCCCGGGCCCGGGACCGGCAGTGGAAGGCCAGCTCGCAGGCGGCCAGGCACTCCGGCGCATAGGCCGCCGCGACCGCGTCGACGGCGGTGCACAGCTCCTGGGGCGAGGACGCGGGGTCGAAGGTGGTGCCCTCGGGGAGGGCGTCGGCGATCTCCTCGATCCGGGTGAGCCGGGTCAGCTGGCGGCGGGTGACCGCGCGCTGCTTGCGGACGTCGACGACGGAGGCGGTGGGCAGATTGGAGAAGTCCTTGGGACAGACCAGCAGCACCCGGTGGTCCACCGACGCCCCGTCGGTCGCGTCCGCGACCCGCTCCAGCGCCAGGACGTAGACGGCGGACTGGCGGGCGGCGGCGCCGACCTTCGCGGCGTCGGCGGAGCCGTCGATCATGGGGAAGGACTTGATCTCGACGACCGTCCAGGTGCCGTCGGGGTGGACCACCACCGCGTCCGGCTCCAGATAGGCGGGGGAGCCCGCCACCTCCAGGGCCAGCATCGGGTGGTCGAGCAGCGTCCAGCCGCCGGAGCCGGTCGCCTCGCGCAGGGCCAGCGCGGTGCGGGCCGCGCGCCCCTCGGGCCCGGCCGCCGCCAGATCGGGCACCGCCACGTCCCGGGGCGGCTCGCCGGGCACCCCGAAGCGGTCGTGCAGCAGCCGCATCAGCTCCGTACCCCCGTCGGCCTTGACGCGGGCCTCGAAGGCGTTGCCCCGCATGAAGGCGAACTGGGACTGGCCGAAGGGGGCCGGGGAGCCGAGGGCGGTGGCGAGGGCGCCCTTGTCGACCCCCGCCCCGTCCAGCAGGGCGCGCCGTCTGCAGCCGGGATTGGCGGCCAGGGCGGCCAGCGCGCGGGCGTCCAGCGGACGCGGCGCGACCGCCGGTCCCCTCAGCTCAGCGAGCCGCCGCCGCAGGGTCGCCGCCGGTGGCCCGTCCGGCTCCGGCGGTGACATCGGCCGGGGCAGCCGGGCCGGTTGCTGCGGTGTCGGCGGGGTCTGCGGAGGAGGTCCGCTGGCCGGGAATTCGCTCACCCGCGGAAGTCTTGCATCCGGCACTGACATCCGGGGCGCCCACCGGCGCGGACACCCGGGCGAAGCGCGCTCCCACCGCCGCCTTGACCCGGTCGGCCAGACGCATGACGGGCCGGGCCAGCAGCGCCCCGACCCCCATCACGGCGGCACCGGCGACGGCGTCGAGGAAGTAGTGGTTGGCGGTGCCCATCACGACGAACACGGTGATCAGCGGGTAGGCGATCCCCGCGGCCCGCAGCAGCGGGTGCTTGGCGTGGCGCCAGAGCAGGATGCCGCACCACAGCGCCCAGCCCACGTGCAGACTCGGCATCGCCGCGTACTGGTTGGTCATGCCCCCCATGCCGCGCGGGGCGCTGGCCTCGGTGCCCCACCAGCCGTACGAGCTGTACTGGGCCATCGTGTCGACGAAGCCGTGCGTGGCGTCCAGCAGCCGCGGCGGGCAGGTCGGCATCAGCGTGAAGCCGATCAGACCGAGCATCGTGGAGGTCATGAGCCAGGTGCGGGCCCGGCGGTAGACGTCGGAGTGGCGCCGGAACAGCCAGATGAGCACGGCCGGGGTGACCACGTAGTGCAGGGAGGCATAGGCGAAGTCCGCCGGTATGCCTATGGAGGCGTGGGCGGTGAAGAGCCGGTTGAGCGGATGCTCGGCGTTGAGGTAGAGGGCCTTCTCCAGGTCCAGGATCCGCAGGCCGTGGTCGACGGCCGTGGACACGTCGCCGCGGACCAGGAGCCGGCCGCCCGAGTAGCACGCGTACACCAGGGCCAGGAGCGGAAGCTCGGTCCACCAGCGGGGCCTGGGGCGCTGCTCGGGCGCGGTGGTGGCAAGCGGCATCCGGAAGCTCTCCATCATGTGTTCATGCGGCCGACGACGGGCGTTCAACCGTACGGTGCACGTCGGCCGCGATTCCCCCGGGGGTGCCGGCGGGCACCCCACAGCTGCTCATTCTGTCTGTGGTCACAGGGACGTCGTGACGGCCCTGCGGGTTGCCTCGCGCACAGGTGCGCGATGATGGAAATCCGGACGTTCCGTTCCCCCGCTCCGCCCGTTCCATCCCGGACGGATCCGTCCCCGTCGAAGTCCAAGATCTCAGATCTCCGCACCTCAGGTCTCAGTTTTCCAGGGAGAACCGTCACATGGCACCGCGCATCCTGCTGGCCCGGCACGGTCGGACGGAATGGTCCGTCCGCGGCAATCACACCGGCAGGACGGACATTCCGCTGCTCGACTCGGGGCGCGAGGGGGCCAAGCTGCTCGGTGAGCGACTTCACAGCGGACCGTGGGCGGATCTGCCCGGTCTGGAGGTCCGCACCAGCCCGCTCGTACGGGCCTCGGAGACCTGCGCCCTCGCGGGCTTCGGCGGGCGGGCCGAACCGTGGGACGCGCTGCTGGAGTGGGACTACGGCGCCTACGAGGGGATGACGCCGGCCGAGATCAAGGCGATCCGGCCCGACTGGTTCATCTGGCGCGACGGAGTGCCGGACGGGGAGACGCTGGACGAGGTCTCGGCCCGTGCCGACGAGGTCGTGGAGTGGGCGCGCTCGGCCGACCGCGACGTCCTGGTCTTCGGCCACGGCCACATCCTGCGGGTGCTGGGCGCGCGCTGGCTGGGCGAGCACGCCTCCTTCGCGGCCCGCATCCGGCTGGACCCGACCTCGCTCTCCGTCCTGGGCTGGGCGTACGACGCCCCGGCGATCGAGCGCTGGAACGACACCGGGCACCTGGAGCGGTAGGGCGCGACGCCCCGCTACACGGAGGCCCGTGCCGTCGCGTGGCGGTCGAGGAAGTCCTTGACGTCCACCGAGCCGCGGACCCGGGGCCGCAGCACCGACGCCGCGTTCGCCAGCATCGTGCGGATCCGCGAGGACTGGACCTGGTCGAGCAGGTCCAGCACCCGGTGCCCGGTCGCGGCGGCCTCCTCGGTGAGACCGGCGCGGGCCAGGTCCATGGTCAGTTCCGTGCGGTAGAGGGCCAGGTTCCGGGTGAAGTGCGGGTCCTGGAGCCGGGTGGCCCGGCGGGCGTGCCGGGCGGCCCGCGCCCACTCGCCCAGCGCCGACCAGCACTGCGCCTCCAGCATCTCCAGCTCCGCCTCGCGGAAGAACGTCATCCACTCCGGGTCCGAGGCCCCCGGGCCCCTGGCGAACGCGGTGTGCGCCCGGCCGAGCGCCCGTTCGCAGCCGGTACGGTCCCCGAGCCCGGCCCGCCCGCCCGCCTCGCGCAGCGAGAGCAGCGCCTCCAGCCGGGGCGAGCCCAGCGGCCGGGCGGCGCGCTGCCCGGCCTCGGCCGCGCGGACGGCCTCACGCGGCCGGCCGGTGTCGCGGGCCAGGAAGGAGGTGTTGCAGAAGGCGTGCGCCTCCAGCGCCGCGTCCCCGGCCACCCGCGCGGTGGCCAGCGCCTCCGCGTAGTGCGAGCGGGCGTCCGCGAAGCGGCCCGAGTCATGGGCCAGCCACCCCACCGAGATCGCCAGTTCGCCGGCGCCGGCGTGCAGCCGGTCCGCGGTGGAGCGGCGGGCGGCGACGCCGGAGTCGAGCAGGGCGTAGGCGGTGCGCAGGGGGTGCGAGGCGCGCCGGTAGAGGCCGTCGCCGCCGTGCCGGTCGTCGAGCAGCCGGATCTGGCGCACCGCCCTCTCGACGGCGTTCACCTCCGCCTCGCCGACCCGGCGTTGCAGGGGCAGGGCGACGGCGGGGCCGCCGAGGCCCAGGCCCAGGGAGGCGGCCACCGTGGTGCCGCCCGTCATGAATGCGCGACGCAGCACGTCGCTCTCCTCGTCGGTGTCGCTGCCGAGCACGAGCAGCGGGGAAGTCGGGGACGGCGGGGATTCCGCCGCGGGCCTGGCCGCCCGGCCGCGTACCGATTCACGCGGGGAGAAGCCGAGGTCCGCGAGGCTCGCCCCGGGGAACATGTGGAGGAAGACCCGTTCGTACGCGTAGTTGGGGCAGCGGATCTCGCCGGACTCCACGCGCCCGATGTAACGGGCGTCGCACGCGACCTGCTCGCCGATCTCGCGGGCGGACCTGCGGACCGCGGCAGCGAACTCCCCGGCGGACCGCTGTCCGCGCAGTCGCCGGAAGGCGAGGTTGGGAACTGCCCCTGTCGACACCATGGCGGGGCCCTCTCTGCTGCGAGCCGGAAGCCGGTTGCCGGGTCTCCCGGCGGGCAAGAACGTACCTGCCGTGACGAGGCACACACGCAGCGTTTCCCAACAAAACGGGTATCTCGGCCACGATCCGCCATGAACTGCCACCCTTTGCGGCGGTGCTGCACCGTAGCCCTTGACGCGGTCCGCGCGTTGGTCCATGCGGTGGCGGAGTCCGGCTCCGTCCGGCGATGAGAGGAGAGGTCCCTTGTTGCATCCCGGCACGGCGACCGGCGCGCGGACGCCCGCGACGACGACGGCCGCGACCGCGACGAGTGGCACCGAGGTGCCCGCCGGCGGGGACGGCGCGCCCCCGGTCCCCGAACCCTGCGACCTGGTCACGGTCCCCGCGCGGCAGGGCCTGGAGGCGGTCGACATCCTGCGCCGCGGCGCGGCCCAGGAGGCCGTCGGCCCGGTCATCCACGACGGCGCCTGCGCCACGGTCGGCTTCCTGGTGCCGCCCGGCACCGCCCAGGGCTGGGACGTGCCGGGCAGCGCCTGCACCCGGACCGACGGCCGGGGGCTGCGCATCCCCGCCGAACCCCCGGCCGCCGGAAGCGGCTGGCTGCTGCCGCCCGCCGAGAACACCCCCGTCACCGACCCGGCCGTGCTCAGGGCCGCGCTCGACCAGGCCGCCCGGCTCATCGAGGCGGCCGACAACTGCCGCTGAGCGTCCGTCCCGGGGTGCCGCCCATAATGGGGGGGAACGGCACGGAGCGGGGACGAGGGGCAGTGGCACGCAGAGGAACGTCCGGCGGTACGGGCGACCGCAGGCAGCGGGCGGACCGGGGGACCGGGCGCCGGTCGGCGCGCGGCTCCGGCGCCGCCGGCACCGTCTCCGAACCGGTCGGCGGCGGGCTCGCCGCGCTCGTGCCCGACCGGGAGCGCCCGCGCGCCCGGACGCTGACGATCGACGGCGCCCCGCAGTCCCATGTGGACCTCGACGACCCGGCGTACCTCTCCTTCTCCTACCAGCGCCGGATCGGCCACATCGCGGATCTGGCGGCCCCCGCCGGACAGCCGCTGCACGTGGTGCACCTGGGCGGCGGGGCCTTCACCCTGGCCCGCTACATCGCAGCCACCCGGCCCCGCTCCACCCAGCAGGTCATCGAGGTGGACGAGGCGCTCGTCGCCCTGGTCCGCCGGGAACTGCCGCTGGACCCGCAGGCCAGGATCCGGGTCCGCGCCACCGACGCCCGCGCCGGGCTCGGCAGGATCCAGGACGGCTGGGCCGACCTCGTCATCGCCGACGTCTTCAGCGGCGCCCGCACCCCCGCCCATCTCACCAGCACCGAATTCCTCACCGAGGTCCGCCGCGTGCTGAAGCCCGGCGGGAGCTACGCGGCCAACCTCGCGGACGGACCGCCGCTCGCCCATCTGCGCGGCCAGATCGCCACCGCGGCCGCCCTCTTCCCCGAACTCGCCCTCGCCGCCGACCCGGCCGTCCTGCGCGGCCGGCGCTTCGGCAACGCCGTACTGCTCGCCTCGGACACCGCGCCGCGGACCGCCGAGCTGACCCGCAGGGTGGCGACCGATCCGCATCCGGGACGGGTGCTCCACGGCCCGGAGCTGACCGGCTTCACCGGCGGCGCGAGCCCCGTCCACGACGCCGCGGCCAAGGCCTCCCCGGCCCCGCCCCCCGGCGCCTTCGACTGAGCGGCCCGGCCCCGCGGGGTCAGGAGGCCACCACGTCGACCTTCGGCGGATGGTCGTGCCAGGTGCAGTAGACCGACACCGTCGTGCCGTCGACCTTGGCGAAGTTCACCCGGATCCAGGTGGAGTTGGTCCACACCTGCACCGACCAGCCCTGGTCCGGGGTGGCGGAGACCAGCGTCGCCGCGTCCGCGCGGAACTCGAAGACGACCCGGCCGCCGTCCGTGGCGTAACTGCGCGCCGTGCCCGAGGAGGCGGCCGCCGGTTTCGGGGAGCCGGCCGGGGTGTGCGAGGGCGCCCGGGACGGGGCCGCCGACGGCGTCGGTGTGGCCCCGGGAGCGGTGTGCGCGGGCGAGGGCGTCGGGCGCGGGCGGTGCGTGGAGGACGCCAGCGTCGTCGCCGCGTCCCGGTCGTCCGTCGTGATCGGCACCGCGCGCGGCGGGTCGTACGCCGTCCCCGCCATCACGGTGTGCACGCCCCACCACGTCAGCGTGACCGCGGCGCCGGTGGCGAGCGACCACGCGAGCGTGTGTACGAGTCCTCGTTGCATCGGGGCACATCCTGCACCACAGGTCCCGGCGGTGTCCTCCCCGCCCGTTCCCCGCCCCCTCCCCGGCCGGACCGTGTCCGGAACGGACCCGAATGGCGTACGGTGCCGCCCATGCCCAGTGTGCTCGTGGTCGAGGACGACCAGTTCGTACGTTCCGCCCTCATCCGGCACCTGACCGAGGCCTCGCACACCGTGCGCAGCGTCGGCACCGCGCTCGAAGCGCTGCGCGAGGTCGCCCACTTCCGGTTCGACGTGGTCATCCTCGACCTCGGACTGCCCGACCTCGACGGCGCCGAGGCGCTGAAGATGCTGCGCGGCATCACCGACGTCCCCGTCATCATCGCGACCGCCCGCGACGACGAGAGCGAGATCGTCCGGCTGCTCAACGACGGCGCCGACGACTATCTGACCAAGCCGTTCTCCGTGGAGCACCTGTCCGCGCGGATGGCCGCCGTGCTGCGCCGCTCCCGGGGTACCGGCGGACGGACCGCGCCGCCCCGCGTCATCCAGGTCGGCGGGCTCTCCATCGACCCGCTGCGCCGCAGCGCCGAACTCGACGGCGCCGCACTCGACCTGACCCGGCGCGAGTTCGACCTGCTCGCCTTCCTGGCGGGCCGGCCCGGTGTCGTCGTCGCCCGCAAGGAACTGCTCGCCGAGGTCTGGCAGCAGTCCTACGGGGACGACCAGACCATCGACGTCCACCTCTCCTGGCTGCGCCGGAAGCTGGGCGAGACGGCGGCCCGGCCCCGCTATCTGCACACCCTGCGCGGTGTCGGCGTGAAGCTCCAGCCGCCCGCCGCCCCGGAGCCGCCCGCATGAGATGGGCCCTGGTCAAGGTCTGCCTGGCCGTCACCGCGATGGTCGTGGTGGCCTTCGCCGTCCCGCTCGGCCTGGTCGTCAAGGAGATGGCCCGCGACCGGGCCTTCTCCGACGCCGAACGGCAGGCCGCCACGATCGGCCCCACGCTCTCCATCACCACCGACCGCGACAAACTGCAGAAGGCCGTCCTCACCACCGAGCCGGGCGCCGAGGGCCGGATGGCCGTCCACGTCCCCGCCTCCGGCGAGACCGGGAGCGCCGCCGTGGAGATCGGCACCCGCCGCGCCACCCGCGCGGACCTGGAGACCGTACGGAAGTCGGGGCGGGCCGCCATCACCGAGGTGACCGGCGGCTCCGCGCTGCTCCAGCCGACCTCGCTGGGCGCGCGCGGCACCGTCGTCGTCGAGGTCTTCGTCCCCGAGGACGAGGTCTCCACCGGGGTCACCACCGCCTGGCTGATGCTCGCGGCCGTCGGCATCGCGCTGGTCGTCGGCTCCGTGGCGGTGGCCGACCGGCTCGGGGTGCGCATGGTGGAACCGGCCCGGCGGCTGGCGGACGCCGCCCAGGACCTGGGGGAGGGGCGGCTCGGCACCCGCGTCCCGGAGGAGGGGCCCACCGAACTGCGCTCCGCCGCGACCGCGTTCAACTCCATGGCCGACCAGGTCGTCCAGCTCCTCGCCAACGAGCGGGAACTGGCCGCCGACCTCTCGCACCGGCTGCGCACCCCGCTCACCGTGCTCCGCCTCAACGCCGCCTCGCTCGGCGAGGGCCCGGCCGCCGAGCAGACCCGGGCCGCCGTCGAGCAGCTGGAGCGGGAGGTCGACACCATCATCCGGACCGCCCGCGAACAACGCCCCCAGACCCAGGGGCAGTCCGGTGGTCCGGGCGCGGGCTGCGACGCCTCCGAGGTGATCCGCGAGCGGATGGCGTTCTGGTCGGCGCTGGCCGAGGACGAGGGCCGGGAGGTGCGGCTGGCCGGGGTGGACCGGACCGTACGCATCCCGGTGGCCCGCCCCGAACTGGCCGCCGCCCTCGACGCCCTGCTCGGCAACGTCTTCCGCCACACCCCCGAGGGCACCGCCTTCGCCGTCGACGTCCACCACAGCGGGGACGCCGTGATCGTGCTCGTCTCGGACGCCGGGCGCGGCATCGCCGACCCGAAGGCGGCACTGGCGCGCGGCGGCAGCGGCGGGGGAGCGCGGGGCGCGGTCGGCTCCACCGGGCTCGGCCTCGACATCGTGCGCCGGGTCGCCGAGTCCACCGGCGGCGATGTGCGGATCGGGCGCTCGGTGCTGGGCGGCGCGGAGGTCCGGATCTGGATCGGGCTCGGCCCGCAGGGCCCGCAGGGGCGCGGGCGCGGCCACCGGGTGGGACGGCAGCGGCGCGGGGTGCTGCGCCGGCGCCCCCGCCCGCGCTCCGGCGCGGGCCCCCGCCTCTGACCCGGCCCCTGCTTCCGACCGGCCCCGCCCCCCCTGCTTCCGACCGGCCCCGCCCCCCCGCTTCCGACCGGCCCCGCCCCCCGCCTCCGACCCGCCCCCCGCCCTCTGACCGGCCCCCGTCTCTGACCGGCCCCCGCCTCCGACCGGCCCCCGCGCCTCCTGCCGCGCTCCCGGTGCCGGGTCCGGGCGCCGTTCTTAACCCGTGCCGATGCGTTCCTTAAGCCCACCCTAAGAACGCCAACAGCCGCCCGAATGGGGAGCTTTGCCGGAATCGGGGCCGCTAGCGTGCTTCCGGATCCCCCACTTCCGTATGACGAGGCAGGAACGCGATGGGCACCAGCACGCACCGGCGCACCGTGAGCACCCGGACGAAGGCGATCGGCGCGGTCGTCGCCGCGGCCGTGATCGGCGGCACCGTCTTCGCCCTCACCGGCACGGCCCAGGCCGCCGCCGTGGGTGCCGCGTACACCCGGACCAGCGGCTGGACCGGCGGATACACCGGGCAGTACGTCGTCACCAACGACACCGGCAGCGCCCGGTCCGGCTGGACCCTGGAGTTCGACCTGCCCGCCGGCACCCGGATCAGCTCGCTGTGGAACGGCGAACACACCGTCAGCGGACAGCACGTGACGGTGAAGCCCGCGAGCTGGGACAAGGAGCTGCCCCCGGGCCGGTCCGTCACCGTCGGCTTCGTCACCACCTCCGACACCACGGCCGCCGACCCCACCGGCTGCCGCATCGACGGCACCGCGTGCTCCGTCGACACCGGCGCCACCCCCGAGCCCAGCGGCCGCCCCAGCGAGACCGCCACCCCCACCCCGACGGCCTCCGCGACCCCCACCGCCACCCCGACCGGGAAGCCCACCGCGACCGCGAGCCCGACACCCACCCCCACCCCCACGCAGACCGGGGGCGGCGGCACGGCGGGCGGCGCACGGTTCGCCCCCTACGTGGACACCTCGCTCTACCCCGCGTACGACCTGCTCGACACCGCGGCCAAGACGGGCGTGAAGGAGTTCACCCTCGCCTTCATCACCTCCGGCGGCGGCTGCGCCCCGCTCTGGGGCGGGGTCACCGGACTGGGCGACGACCACGTCGCCTCCCAGATCGGTGCCCTGCGCGCCGCCGGCGGCGACGTCCGCGTCTCCTTCGGCGGAGCGGCCGGCTCCGAACTGGCCCTGCGCTGCACCTCGGCCGCCGACCTCGCCGCCGCGTACGGCAAGGTCGTCGACACCTACAAGCTCACCAAGGCCGACTTCGACATCGAGGGCGGGGCGCTCCCCGACACCGCCGCGAACACCCGCCGCGCCCAGGCCATCGCCCAGCTCCAGAAGTCCCACCCCGGTCTGGACGTCTCCTTCACCCTGCCGGTGATGCCCGAGGGCCTGACGCAGCCCGGCGTCGACCTGATCGCCGACGCGAAGAAGAACGGCGTCGACGTCGGGGCGGTCAACGTGATGGCGATGGACTACGGCGCCGCCTACAGCGGCGACATGGGCGCCTACGCCGTCCAGGCCGCCACCGCCACCCAGGCCCAGATCAAGGGCGTGCTCGGGCTCTCCGACGCGGAGGCCTGGAAGACCGTCGCCGTCACCCCGATGATCGGCGTGAACGACGTCAGCACCGAGGTCTTCACGGTCGAGGACGCCACGCAGCTGGCCGCCTTCGCCGAGGAGAAGGGCCTCGCCCGGCTCGCCATGTGGTCCGGCACCCGGGACAAGGAGTGCGCCGGCGGCCCCAAGCCCGCCGCGGACGCCTCGTGCAGCTCCATCGCCCAGGAACCGCTGGCCTTCACCAAGGCACTCGGCGCCTACAAGTAGCGCCCGGCAGCAGCGCCCGCGAGCAGCTCCTCCGGGCGGCACCCACCAGAAGCCATCCTTCCCCGCGCATCCCGGCCGGCCCCCCACCCCCCACCGCCCGGCCGGGGTGCGCCCCCTTCCCGCCCCGGCCGGGGGAACCGCCCTTCCCCCGGCCGGGGTGCGTCACCCTTCTTTCCCCCTGGCTCGGTCGAGGGCCGGGGCCGGGACGTCCATCCGGTTCACCGCCGAGAGGACCGCGGCCACCGCGGCCGCCACCGCCGAGTCCGCCCGGCCCGCGCCCCAGCGCACCGTCCCGCCGGAGCGGCACTCCGCGTACGCCGTGACCGTCCCCGGAACCGCACCGCCCTCCGCGCCGTGCTCCGCGAAGTCGAGGACCGCGACCGGGACCCCCGCGGCCTCCAGGGCGTGGGTGAACGCCGAGACCGGGCCGCCGCCGGTGCCCTCGTAGTCGCCCTCGCGCCCGTCCACCCGCAGCGAGCAGACGAACCGGCACTCACCGGACCCGGTCGTCTCCGCCGACCACGAGGTCAGCACGACCCGCTCGTCCCCGCCCGGCGCCAGATACGTGGCCGCGAACAGGTCCCACAGATCCCGGGCGCTCGCCTCCCGGCCGCTGTCGTCCGTCGCCCGCTGCACCGTCCGCGAGAAGTCCGCGCGCATCCGCTCCGGCAGGTCCACCCCGTGCCCGGCGCGCAGCAGATGGGCGATGCCGCCCTTGCCGGACTGGCTGTTGACCCGGATGACCGCCTCGTACGTACGCCCCACGTCCGCCGGGTCGATCGGCAGATAGGGCACCTCCCACCGCTCCTGGCCGGTCCGCTCCCGGTGGGCGAAGCCCTTGCTGATCGCGTCCTGGTGGGTGCCGGAGAACGCGGTGTGGACCAGATCGCCGCCGTACGGATGGCGCGGCGGCACGGCCAGCCGGTTGCAGTGCTCGACGGTGCGGCGGATCTCGTCGATGTCCGAGAAGTCGACCATCGGGTCCACGCCCTGCGCGTGGAGGTTGAGGGCCAGCGTGACCAGGTCGACGTTGCCGGTGCGCTCGCCGTTGCCGAACAGGCAGCCCTCCACCCGCTGCGCGCCCGCCAGCACGGCCAGCTCCGCGCAGGCCACCCCGGTGCCCCGGTCGTTGTGCGGGTGCACGGAGAGGATCACCGAGTCGCGGCGGTCCAGATGGCGGTGCATGTACTCGATCTGGTCCGCGTAGACGTTCGGCGTCGCGATCTCCACCGTGGCCGGGAGGTTGTGGATGACCGGCCGGTCCGGCGAGGCCTCCCACAGCCGGGTGAGGCTGTCGCACAGCTCCAGGACGTAGTCCGGCTCGGTCAGCACGAAGACCTCGGGGGAGAACTCGAAGCGGATGTCCGCCCCGGGCCGCGCCGCCGCCAGCCGGTCCATCAGCCGCGCCGCGTCCAGCACCAGACCGTGCAGCTCCGCCCGGTCGCGCCCCAGGACGACATCGCGCCAGACCGGGGCGGTCGGGACGTAGAGGTGGACGACGGCCCGGTCCAGGTCCTCGACCGAGGCGAAGGTCCGCTCGATCAGGTCCGCCCTGGCCGGGGTGAACACCACCGGGGTGACGTCGTCCGGCACGGCCCCGCTCGTCGCCAGATGGCGGACGAAGTCGAAGTCGGTGCGGCTCGCGGACGGGTAGCCGACCTCGATCTCCTTGTAGCCCATCGCCACCAGCAGATCGAACATCCGGCGCTTGCGCGGGGTGTCCATCGGCTCGGCCAGGGCCTGGTTGCCGTCGCGCAGGTCGACCGGGACCCAGAGCGGGGCCTGTTCGGTACGGGCCGACGGCCAGCTCCGGGCGGTCAGGGGTACGTCCACGCGCTCGAAGGCCGGGCGGTAGCGATGGGAGGGCATCGAGCTGGAGCGCTGCGGATTCCAGCGCGGGGCGTCCTCGGGCACCGGGCCGCGCGGGGTGCAGAGGGTGGGGAAGGCGAACATCGGGGACGGGGCGCCGGCCGGGGGCTCGGGCGTGGACTGCTGAGGGAACTCGGGCATGAACACGGTCTCTTCTCGCATCGCCGGACGCGACCGGCACAGCACGGCACCCCGCGGCGGGGTGCCGATCGCTTCAGGCCCCGCCGCGGCAGCCGAGAAGAAGGAGACCGCGGTACGTCATGATCGGTACACTAGCCAGAAACCAAGTCCTCAGACAACCTGACAGGTGAACGCGTGTCCTCGCTCGGCCCCCTCCACCCCAGCCCCCTGGTCGACCAGGCGACGCGCCATCTGCGCGCCCAGATCACCGAGGGCCACTGGCCGGTCGGCACGAAGATCCCCGGCGAGACCACGCTCGCCCGCACCCTGGGCGTCGGCCGCTCCACCGTGCGCGAGGCCGTGCGCACGCTCTCCGCGCTCGGACTGCTCCGCGCCCGCCAGGGCTCCGGCGTCTTCGTCATCGCCGACGAGGCCGCCGAGGAGTGGCCGCTGCGACTGCGCCGCGCCGCCGTCACCGATGTCTACGAGGTCCGGATGCTGATCGAGGTCCAGGCCGCCCGGCTCGCCGCCCGCCGCCGCACCGACGAGGACCTGACCGCCCTGGACGCCGCGCTCACCGCCCGGCGGGCGGCCGGCTCCGGCCCCGACGCCGCGTTCGTCGACGCCGACATCGCCCTGCACCGCACGGTCGTGGCCGCCGCCCACAATCCCGTACTCACCGATCTCTTCGGCGAGTTCGCCCCCGTCCTGCGGCAGGGGCTGATCGATCTCGTCGAACTGCTCGGACTGCGCCGCGCCGATCCGCACCACGGCGAGGCCGAGCACCACGCGCTGGTCAGGGCGGTCGTGGCGGGCGACGCCGAGGCGGCGGGCCGGGCCGCGCAGGCGGAACTGGAACGGACCCTGGACCGCCTGCGCACCGCCTGAACTCAGGCCGCGCCCGCCGCCCCCGAGGCCCGCCACTCCTGGGCGTACTCGTCGAAGATGGTCCGCAGCTGGTGGCCGATCTTCAGATAGTCGAGGTCGTCGAGATTGGCCAGCGAGACCCGGACCGACCACTCCGGGCCGTCGAAGCCGCCGCCGTTGAGCAGCACCACGGAGGTCTGCTCGGCCAGCCGGAACAGCGGGTCCACGGGCTCGTAGTTCTGCTCCAGGTAGTCGGCGAACTCCTTGCCCAGGGTCCGTTCGGCCTCCGCGAGCAGATCCAGCTCGATGTAGTACGCCGCCCGCTTGGGGTCCTCGGAGATCTTCATATGGGCGCCCTCCAGCAGCAGTTCGAGCCGCTGGTGCACGATGGCGCGGATCCGGGCCTTGTACTCCTGCCCCTCGTCCAGCATGTCGAAGAGCGAGAAGAGCACCATCATCACCTGCTGCGGCAGCGACAGCCCCGCCGTGTGGTTCAGCGCCACCTGCCGGGAGTCCGCCAGCAGCCGGTCGATGAACCGCATCCGCTCCGGCTCCAGGGTCAGCGAGCCGTACCGCTTCGCCAGCCGGGCCTTCTCCCCGGGGCCCTGCGCGGCCAGCGCGTCGTCGATGACGTTGTCGTCGTGCAGCCCGATCACCCCGAGCCGCCAGCCGGTCGCGCCGTAGTGCTTGGAGTACGAGTACACCAGCAGCGTGTTGCGCGGCAGATCGGCGGCCAGCGAGCGGAAGCCCTCCACGAAGGTCCCGTAGACGTCGTCCGTCACCACGATCAGGTTCGGGTTGTCCTTCTCCACGATCCCGACGATCTGCTCGGCGACCCGCGGGGCCAGCGCCAGCGACGGCGGGTTGCTCGGGTTGACGCAGCACACCATCCGCACCGAGGGGTCCGCCAGCTTGGCGATCTCCTCCGGCGGATAGCGCCACTGCCGCACCCCGGTCTCGGTGAACAGGTTCGCCTCCACGTGCACCACGTCGAAGCCGTACGTGTCCAGCTCCGGGATCTCCAGGTACGGGGTGAAGACCGGCACCATCAGGGCGATCCGGTCGCCCTTCTTGAGGACCCCGTTCTTCAGCAGCGAATCGAAGAGGTAGCACATCGCGGCGGTGCCGCCCTCGGTCGCGAACAGGCTCAGCGTCTGCCCCTCCGGCGGCCGGTGGTCGAACATCTCGTCCGCCAGATAGCCGCGCACGATCTGCTCGGCGTGCGGCAGGATCCGGCCCGGCACCGGGTAGTTGTCCCCGATCGAGGAGTCCGCCAGCTCATGGACGAAGGCGTCGGGCACGAAGCCGAAGCGCTTGACCGCCAGATCGACGCACGCCTTCAGCAGCTCGATCCCCGGCAGCTCCGGATGCGTCCGGGTGAACCGGGCGAACCGCTCCGCGCAGCCGTCCTCCTCCGGCATCCCGCCCAGGTTGTCCGCCGTCCAGACCCGGCGCGACTCCTCGATCGCGAAGTAGCCGAGCGCGTGGTACGCCTCGCGGGGGCCGGTGGCGACCCAGTTCGGGTTGCCGCGGCCCGCGTTGAGCATGACCCGCGTCGTCTTCCCCTTCTGACCGGGCTTGTCGCTCTGCGCCGACTGGGCGATGCTGATGAACTTGTCCTTCAGCTCGAACGGGCTGAGCTGGGCGAACGAGCGGATCTCGGCACGGCTGAGAGTGGCCTTGGGCATGACTGCGCTCCCGGTTCAGTGGTTGAGGATGACGATGACGGCGCCCCACACGGTCAGCAGCACATTGCCGACGGCGTACGGGATGGTGTAGCCGAGCGTGGGGATCTGGGACTTCGAGGTCTCGTTGACGGCCCCGATCGCGGCCGTGGTGGTCTGGCCGCCGGCCAGCACCCCCATGAGGATGGGGAACCTGATCCTCTGCACGTAGTGCCCGACCAGGAAGCCGACGATCAGCGGGACGACGGTGGCGACCGCGCCCAGGAGCAGCAGCCCCCAGCCCGCCGACGACAGCCCGCTGGTGAAGCTGGGACCGGCGTTGATGCCGACCACCGCGACGAACACGCACAGGCCCAGCGTGTCCATGAACCACTGGGCGCCCGGCGGCACGTTCCCGTACGTGGGGTACTTGCCCCGGATCCAGCCGAAGACCAGCCCCATGATCAGCCCGCCGCCCGAGGTGGACAGCGAGATCGGCACCCCGCCCGCGGTCAGCGCCGGAATGCCGATGCAGCCGCCGAGGAAGATGCCGAGCCCCACCCAGACCATGTCGGTCGCGAAGCTCGTCGGCACCGGCTTGCCCAGCTCCCGCCCGGCCGGACCGACCAGCCGCTCGGGACCGGAGAGCACCAGCGTGTCCCCGCGCTCCACCGGGGTGGAGAGCCGGAAGGGGAACTCCGCCCCGGCCCGGTAGATCTTCTCGATGTAGACCCCGGCCATGAAGGGCTCGCGGCGCAGCTCCTCCACGCTCCGCCCCAGCACGGCCTTCTCGGACACCACCACGTGCAGCGTCTCGGTGCGGTAGCCGAGCAGCGCCACGTCGTCGGCCTCCGGACCCACATGCGTACGGGCGTCGAAGTCGACCAGATCGTGGCGCAGGGCGCTGACCGCGACCGTGTCGCCCTCGCGCAGCACCAGGGACTGGTCCTGCGGCAGGACGCTCCCCTCGCGCCGGACTCCGGTGATGTAGACCCGGCGGCCGAGCGCCTGCTGCTGGGCCTCGATGTCGGAGATGCTGCGGCCGACGAGGTCGTGGCGCACGACGGTGTACGCGCGCAGCACGGTCTCGTAGTAGCCGCTGCCCTCGTCCGGGTTCTCGTCCGGGGCGTCCAGTTCGGCGGCCAGCTCCGCGCTCTCCTTCGCCAGGTCCCTGCGGTAGAGCCGGGGCAGGACGTTGGCCAGGAGCATCGCGCACAGGATGGTGCCCAGCGGGTAGGTGACCGCGTAGCCGACGGCGACCAGGTTCTGTTCGGACTTCACCTGCGAGGAGGAGAGTCCGGGCAGGGTGCCGATGGCGTCCTGGGCGACACCGATGGCGGCCGACTGGGTGAGCGCGCCGCTCATCAGACCGGCGCCGAGCCCGGGGCCGTAGCCGAGCAGCACGGCGAACAGCCAGGAGACCAGCAGCCCGGTCACACAGACCACGACCGCGTTGAGGACCTGCGGCAGCCCGTCCTTGCGCAGCCCGCGGAAGAACTGCGGGCCGACCCGGTAGCCGAGCGCGAACAGGAACATGATGAAGAACAGGTTCTTCACCGTGCCGTCGATCTGGACCTCGAACTGCGCGCCGAGCACCAGCCCGGCGACCAGGCAGCCCGTGACCGCGCCCAGCGCGATCGCCCTGTAGCGGACCTTGCCCAGCAGGAAGCCGAGCGCGAGGACGAGGAAGACCAGCAGTTCGGGGTGGGGCTCGAAGATGTTGCGGTTCAGGAAATCGATCATTCAGTTCCCCAGGACGCCGACGAGGATGGGACCGGTGAGCGGCAGCAGGAAGTTGGAGAGCGCGTAGGTGATCGTGTAGCCGAGCAGCGGGACGGAGCTCTGCGCCACCTGGGTGATGGAGGTGATCGCCGGGGTCGAGCACTGCTGGCCGGCGATCGCGCCGATGAGCAGCGGTTTCTCGATGTGCAGCAGTTTGAGCCCGACGAACAGGGAGATGGTCGCGGGCACCAGGACCATGGCGATCCCGGCGAACGGGAGCAGCGCCCCGTACTCCTTCAGCAGCGGCCAGGCCTGCGGCCCCGCGGTCAGCCCGGTGCAGGCGATGAAGACGGCGAGCCCCAGGTCCTTGAGGGTGTTGGCGGCCTGCGGGGGGAAGGCCCCGAAGGTCTGCTTGCGGGAGCGGAACCAGCCGAAGAGCAGCCCGGAGACCAGACAGCCGCCGCCGGTGCCGAGCGACATCGGGATGTCGCCGATGCGGACGACGACCTGGCCGAGCAGGGAGCCCGCCACGATGCCCGCACCCAGGTAGATGAAGTCCGTCGCGTCGTTCTTGACCACCGCGCCGATCTTCGCCACGAGCCGGTTCAGCCCCGAGCGGGCGCCGACCAGGGTGAGGACGTCGCCGCGCTGGACCGTGGTCTCGGCCGAGGCGGGCAGATGCTGGTCGTTGCGCAGGACATCGGTGATGTACACCCCGTCCTGTCGGAATTCGGGATGGTCCTGCTCCAACTGGGCGATGCTGGAGCCGGCCGTGGCCTTCTCGGTGACCGCGACCTGGCGGGTGGCGAGCGGGGTGTCGAGGCCCGGGACCGCCGGGGTCTCCGGTCCGATCTCCCGGCCGGCCTCGATGATCCCGGCCCGGCGGCCGACCAGCTGGACCAGGTCGCTCAGGGTCAGTTCGAGATCCGGGGCGGGGTCCATCAGCACGCTGCCGCGTTTGACGGCCTCGACGGTGACGGTGCCGCCCAGTGAGGACTCCAGCTCCCCGACGGTGCGGCCGTCGGCGAGGGTGACGAGGAAGGTGCGGCCGACCGTGCCGGGCAGCGCCTCGCGCTCGTCGGACTCCAGTCCGCGGACGCCGCCGCGCATCTTCTCCCAGAGTTCGCGCGAGGCGTCCCGGAGGTTGATGCGCATCAGCATCGGCATGATCTGGCTGGTGTAGAGCACGATGGTGACCAGGCCGAAGAGGTAGCAGACCGTGTAGGCGGTGGCCACGTGCCCCTGGTACTGGGTGATCTGGGCCGAGGTCAGCCCGTCGAGCTTGCCGATGGCCTCGGTGGCCGTACCGACCACGGCGGACTCGGTGGCGGCCCCGGCCAGGATGCCGGACGCGGTGCCCACGTCGAGGTCGAAGGCCTTGGCCAGACCGAAGGCGATGCCCAGCACGCAGACCAGCTCGATCAGGCAGAGCGCGAAGAACCGCAGGCTCTTGCGGTTCAGGTTGGCGAAGAACTGGGGTCCGGCCAGATAGCCGAGCGAGAAGATGAACAGCGCGAAGAAGACCGTCTTGACGTCGTCGTTCACGCTGACGTGCCGGGTGCCGATCAGCAGCGAGACGATCAGCGTGCCGCAGATCCCGCCGAGCGTGATAGGGCCGACGCGGATCTTCCCGACCAGGTAGCCGAGGGACAGACAGAGGAACAGGGCGAGTTCGGGATGATCGCGGACCACTCCCATCCGGCCTCACCCGCCCCTGGTGTCATACATGATCATCTGGTGCATAAGGGAGAAATTAACAGCGGGTGAGCTGGGTGGCATGTCCGCTTCGCGCTACGGGAATCGGCGACTCCGGATGCGCCGATGGGGTGACGATCCGGTCAGGCGGCGGCCGGGCGTTCCGGCCACCGTCCGGCGCCCGGGTTCGGGGAAAGAACGCGAAACGGGGTCCGGGCGGGCCCGGGACGCGGGGCCCCGTTCACCTTCCGGCGGGGGGAGTACGGGTAACGACAGCCGTTCACCGGCCGTGGCGGAAATCCGGCGCGATCGCGACGACTTCCCGGCGGCGGTCCCAAGATCCACTCCCAACACCGCCCCCACCTGCGGTTATTCGGGAATCTCCCGCTCCGCTTGAGGGGGCGGGGTGCTTTGGCAAGCCCTCGGCCGGACACGGTCTCGTGACTTGCAGGACACGCTCGCGCAACGGAAGCGTCTTCAAGTCTTGACACCCACCCCCCCGAGGCAGCAACCTTCCGACATCGACGCATGGGAGCGCTCCCACATCGCTCCGGGTTTTCCCGGGCGAACAGCACTGCCCGTGTCTTCCCCCCCGACCCCACGGCACCCGCGCCCACCAGCGGGAACGCCACGCAGTGAGCCAGTCCCACCCTGGAACAAGGAGTAGTGGAATGCGTATCACCCGCACCGTCGCCGGACGGAGCCGCAGAGTCGCGGTTCTGACCACCACGGGCCTGACAGCGGCAGCCCTGCTGCTGACGGGCTGCGGCAGCGACTCGGACGACTCGGACAGTGCCGGCGGCGAAGCAGGCGGGAAGATCACGCTGACCGTCGCCGACTTCGGGCAGTTCGGCTACAAGGAGGCCGGGCTCTTCGAGAAGTACCACGAGCTGAACCCGAACATCACGGTCAAGGAAACGACCGCGGCGGACGAGAAGGTCTACTACCCCAAGCTGCTCCAGCAGCTGAACTCGGGCAGCGGCCTGGCGGACGTCCAGGGCATCGAGGTCGGCCGCATCAAGGAACTGGTCGACACCAAGGCCGACAAGTTCGCCGACCTGAGCAAGGTCATCGACGTCAACGAGTGGGTGTCCTGGAAGGAGAAGCAGGCCACCACGCCCGACGGCAAGGTGATCGGCGCGGGCACCGACATCGGCCCGATGTCCCTCTGCTACAACACCGACCTCTTCAAGAAGGCCGGTCTGCCGACCGACCGCAAGGAGGTCGCCGCCAAGGTCGCCGGGGGCTGGGAGGACTACCTCAAGCTCGGTGAGGAGTACAAGAAGAAGGCGCCCTCCGGCACGTTCTTCATGGACTCCGCCAGCGCCATGTACAACGCCGTCGTCAGCTCCAACGCGGAGCAGTACTACGACGAGAGCGGCAAGCCGGTCTACAAGGACAGCGCCAGCGTCAAGCAGGGCTGGAACCTGGCGGCCGAGGCCGCGGACAAGAAGCTGACCCAGGGCCTCGCGCAGTTCAACGACCCGTGGAAGGCTGCCCTCCGCAAGGGCACCATCGCCACCGTCGCCTGCCCCGCGTGGATGGCCGGCCAGATCTCGGTGAACGCCGGTGACGGCAACAAGGGCAAGTGGGACATCACCACCGCCCCCGGTGACACCGCCGCCAACTGGGGCGGTTCCTTCCTCGGCGTCCCGACCGCCGGCAAGCACGTCGAGGAGGCCAGCAAGCTCGTCAAGTGGCTGACCGCCCCCGAGCAGCAGGCCGCCGTCTTCAAGGCGATCGGCAGCTTCCCGTCCAACAAGGGCGCGTACGACCTGCCCGACGTGAAGAACGCGACGCTCCCGTACTTCAACGACGCCCCCATCGGCCAGATCTACGCCGATGAGGCCAAGTCCATCCCCGAGACGATCCTCGGCCCGAAGGACGGGATCATCAAGGACACCATCTCCACGCAGATCAACAACATGGAGCAGCGCGGCACCAAGCCGGACGACGCCTGGAAGGCGGCGACCGAGTCGATCGACAAGGCGATCGGCTGACGTTCCGCAAGCGCGGGCGGCCCCCGGGCCGCCCGCACCTGCGTGTCCCACTCCAGGGGCACTGGGCTCCGCGGGTCGGCCGCGCGGAGGGCTTGGACGGGGCGGCCGGAAGACTCCGGCCGCCCCGTGCAAGCCCACCGCCCGCGCCCTCGCCGACGGCCAGGCCCCGTACCCGGGTAACCAAGCAATCCAGGGAAGGACTCCCGCTCGTGGCCACCTCGACTCCCACCCGGGACGCATACACCCCGCCACCCCGGCGCTCCCAGCAGCCCGTGGACAGCCGCCGGCAGACGTGGCGGAGCCGGCTCTGGCGTTTCGACGACAAGGCGTCGCCGTACGCCTACATAGCCCCGTTCTTCCTCATCTTCGGCGCCTTCGGGCTCTACCCGCTGCTCTACACCGGGTGGATCGCCCTGCACCGGGTCGAGATGACCGGCATGGACCAGATGGAATGGGTCGGCTGGGGCAACTTCGACAAGATCCTGCACGACTCGGAGTTCTGGACCGCCGTCAGCAACACCTTCCTGATCGGTGTGATGTCCACGGTCCCGCAGCTCCTCGTGGCGCTCGGCCTGGCCCACCTGCTGAACTACAAGCTCCGCGCCAGCACCTTCTGGCGGACGGTCATCCTCACCCCGTACGCCACCTCCGTCGCCTCCGCGGCCCTGGTCTTCGCGCTGGTCTTCCGCGCCGACGGCGGTCTGCTGAACTGGGCGCTGGACTTCATCGGCTTCGGCCACACCAACTGGGCCAACGGGTCCTGGACCTCGAAGATCGCGATCTCCGTCATCGTCATCTGGCGCTGGACCGGGTACAACACGCTGATCTACCTGGCGGCGATGCAGGCCGTGCCCTCCGATCTCTACGAGGCCGCCTCGCTCGACGGCGCCAGCCGCTGGCAGCAGTTCCGCAAGGTGACCATCCCCTCGCTGCGCCCCACGATCCTCTTCACGATCGTCATCTCGACCATCGGCTCCATGCAGCTGTTCGGTGAACCCCTCCTGCTGGAGGGCGGCACCATCGGCGCCAGCGGCGGGACCGAGCACCAGTACGAGACGCTCAGCGTCTACCTCTACAACTACGGCTGGAACCTGGGTCATCTCGGTCCGGCCGCCGCCGTGGCCTGGGCGATGCTCGCCCTCCTGCTGATCATCGCCGGGATCAACTGGCTCATCGGCCGCTTCGTACGCAAGTCCGCGGTCTGACCGGGAGCGATATCCATGACCCTCACCAGCCCTTCCCCAGTCAAGGGATCCGCCGTCCCGGCGCGCACCGCACACCGCGCGCCCAAGCGCCGCAGCCGCTTCAAGCCCGGTGCCGGGCAGCAGCTGAAGGGCGGCCCCTTCGCCTACATCGCGCTGATCGTCGTCGGCATCGGCTCGCTGCTGCCGCTGTACTGGACCCTGGTCGCCGCGTCCCACACCCAGGACGACGTCCTGGCCTCCACCCCGCCGTTCCTGCCGGGCGGGCGGCTCCTGGACAACCTCCAGGCCGCCTGGGACCAGGCCCACCTGGGCAAGGCGATCGTCAACAGCTTCATCGTCTCCGCCTGCATCACGGCCGCGACGCTCTTCTTCTGCACCCTGGCCGGCTACGCCTTCGCCAAGATGCGCTTCCGCGGCCGCGGCGCGCTGATGACCGGCGTCATCGCGACGCTGACCATCCCGCCGCAGCTCAGCGTGGTCCCGCTCTTCATGCTCATGTCCGACCTGGGCTGGAGCGGCAGTCTGGAGTCGGTGATCTTCCCGACCCTGGTCAGCGCGTTCGGCGTGTTCTTCATGAGGCAGTACCTCAGTGAAGCGCTTCCGTACGAGCTGATCGAGGCGGCCAAGATCGACGGCGCCAACAACTTCCGCATCGTGCTCAGCGTGGTGCTGCCGGTGGCCCGTCCCGCGATGATGGTGCTCGGCATGCTCACCTTCGTCCAGGCGTGGAACGACTTCTTCTGGCCCTTCCTCTCGCTGAACGCGGAGAACCCCACGCTCCAGGTGGCCCTCGGCCAGCTGAGCGCGTCCTACACCCCCGACCAGAGCATCGTGATGGCCGGCGCCCTGATCAGCACGCTGCCCCTGCTCATCGTGTTCGTGATCTTCGGCAAGCAGATCGTCGGCGGGATCATGTCCGGCGCCGTCAAGGGCTGACGCCCCCGCACGCCACCCCGTCCCGGTCACTCCGTACGGCCCCGCCCGCACCGCGGGCCGTACGGGCTCCGGAGTTCCACTCCATGCCCCTGTCCGTCCATTCCTGGGAGCGCTCCCGCATGACTGCCGTACGACCTGACATCGCCCCGAAGCAAGCGCCCGAGGCCACCAGATTCCCGACGGGCTTCGTCTGGGGGGCGGCCACCGCCGCCTACCAGGTCGAGGGCGCCGCCGCCGAGGACGGACGCACGCCCTCCATCTGGGACACCTTCAGCCGCACACCGGGCAAGGTCCGCAACGGGGACACCGGCGACATCGCCGCCGACCACTACCACCGCTTCCGCGACGACGTGGCGCTGATGAAGCAGCTGGGGCTGAAGGCGTACCGCTTCTCCGTCTCCTGGTCGCGGGTGCAGCCCACCGGCCGGGGCCCCGCCGTCGAACGCGGCCTGGACTTCTACCGCAAGCTCGTCGACGAACTGCTGGAGGCGGGCATCGCCCCCGTCGCCACCCTCTACCACTGGGACCTGCCCCAGGAGCTGGAGGACGCCGGCGGCTGGCCGGAGCGGGGGACCGCCGACCGGTTCACCGACTACGCCGCGATCGTGGCGGGCGCCCTCGGCGACCGGGTGCAGACCTGGACCACCCTGAACGAGCCGTGGTGCTCGGCCTTCCTCGGCTACGGCTCGGGCGTGCACGCCCCCGGCCGCACCGAGCCCGCCTCCGCCCTGCGGGCGGCCCACCACCTCAACCTCGCCCATGGCCGGGCGATCGAGGTTCTGCGCGGACAACTCCCCGCTGGTGCGCAGACCTCGGTCACCCTCAACCTCCACCAGGTCCGCCCGCTGACCGCGAACCCGGCCGACGCCGAGGCGGCCCGCCGGATCGACGCCGTCGGCAACCGGGTCTTCACCGGCCCGATGCTGAACGGCGCCTACCCGGAGGACCTGCTCGCCGACACCGCGCACCTGGTGGACTGGTCCTCGCTCGTCCGGGACGGCGACCTGGCGACGATCTCCAACCCCGTCGACGTCCTCGGCGTCAACTACTACACCCCGACGCTGGTCTCCCTTCCGGAGAAGGGCGAGACGGGCTCTGGCAACGATGTCCACGGCGCCAGCGCCTTCTCCCCGTGGCCCGGTTCCGAGCATGTCGCCTTCCACCTCGCCGAGGGGAAGGAGCGGACCGCGATGAACTGGTCCATCGACCCCAACGGCCTGCACAGCCTGCTGATGGACCTCCACCGCGACCACCCGGGCCTGCCCCTGATGGTCACGGAGAACGGCGCCGCCTTCGACGACTACGTCTCGCCCGAGGGCCGGGTGGAGGACCCCGAGCGCATCGCCTACCTCCACGGCCACCTCGACGCCGTCCAGCGCGCGGTCGCCGACGGCGCGGACGTGCGCGGCTACTTCCTCTGGTCGCTGATGGACAACTTCGAGTGGGCGTACGGCTATTCGAAGCGCTTCGGCACCGTCTACGTCGACTACGCCTCGCAGCGCCGCATCCCCAAGGCGAGCGCCCACTGGTACTCCGACGTGATCCGCCGCCACGCCCTGCCGCCGCTGGACAGCGCCTCCTGACCCACCACGCGCACCTTCCACGCCACACCCTCTGAGACCCGGCCCGCGGCCGGGTCTCAGTCGTGTCCCGGCCCTTCTCCGGCCGTCCACCCGGGGGACCTGCGAGCCGTCGCGCCCACGCGCGTAGAGTGGGAGCGCTCCCACGATGCGGTCCCGGGAGCGGCGGGCCGGTCCCGTCGAGTGTCAAGGGATCCCACACCAGGACTTGGTTTGGTTATCCGACTGTGAGAAATTGACCGCGAACGGGAGGCAGCCATGACGGCAGCGCGAGTACGGAGCGGGGGCCGGCCCACGCTCGAAGAGGTCGCGGCACGGGCGGGGGTGGGGCGCGGTACCGCCTCGCGGGTCATCAACGGCTCGCCGCGCGTCAGCGCGCACACCCGGCAGGCCGTCGAGGCGGCCGTGGCCGAGCTGGGCTACGTGCCCAACCGCGCGGCCAGGGCCCTGGCCGGGAACCGGACGGACGCCGTCGCGCTCGTCGTCCCCGAGTCGGAGAGCCGCTTCTTCGCCGAGCCGTACTTCTCCGACATCGTCCGCGGGGTGGGCGCCGCCCTCGCCGACACGGAGATGCAGCTCCTGCTCACCCTGGTCGGCAGCGACCGCGAGCGCCGCCGGCTCGCCCAGTACCTCACCGCCCACCGCGTGGACGGCGTGCTCCTGGTCTCCGTCCACGCCGACGACCCGCTGCCCGACCTCCTCGAACAGCTCGGCATGCCCGCCGTGATGAACGGCCGCCGCTCCGCCGCCGAATCCCTCCCCTCGGTCGACTCCGACAACTTCGAGGGCGCCCGCGGCGCCGTCGAGCACCTCGTCTCCCGGGGCCGCCGCTCCATCGCCACCATCACCGGCCGCCTCGACGTCTACGCCTCCCAGCGCCGCCTCGACGGCTACCGCAGGGCCCTCGCGGACGCCGGCCTCGAACCCGACGAACGCCTCATCGCCCCCGCCGACTTCTCCGAGGAGGGCGGCGTCCACGCCATGCGCGAACTCCTCGCCCGCCGCCCCGACGTCGACGCCGTCTTCGCCGCCTCCGACCTCATGGCCGCCGGCGCCCGCCAGGTCCTCCGCGAGGCCGGCCGCCGCATCCCCGACGACGTCGCCCTCATCGGCTTCGACGACTCCGCCGTCGCTCGCCACATGGACCCCGCCCTCACCAGCGTCCGCCAGCCCATCGAGGAGATGGGCCGCACCATGACCCGCGTCCTCCTCGACCAGATCGGCGGCGAGGGCGCGGAGCATCCGCAGATCGTGCTGCCTACGGAGCTGGTGGTGCGGGATTCGTCGTGAGGGGGCTGCCGTCCTTCCGTTGCCCCGGCCGATCGCGGCGGTCAGTCCTGCCAGTCGGTTTCGCCGCCCGGACCCACCAGGACAGGATCGATTCCCGAGCCGGTGAGGCTCCACGACTCGTAGTCGGAGTGCGGCTCGACGCCGAGCCGGGTGCCGTCGTCGAAGCCGAGGCACAGAGCGCCTGACCCGGTGACCTCGGTCTCGGTGACGGTCCTGGCGAACAGGCCGAGCAGCGGAGCCAACGACGGTCCGGTGCCGGGGGAGAGAAGGACTTGGTGGCCCGAGGCATCGGTGAAGACGCACGGTGTCTCGATGACGAGCTCGCCATCGACGCGTACGCGGCCGTCCGGGGTGTGATCGGTGAAGCTGATCCGGACCTGGTGGTCGAAGGCCGTGCGCCCGACACGGGTGCCGACCAGCTCCGTGGGTATCTTCACCGTTCCCCCTGCTGCGCTCCTGCCGTGTGAGCCGGGAGGCCGACGACCGGCTCCAAGGCCCTGAGCAGTGTAGGCGGATGTGCGGCGGGAGCTGCCCCGGCCGGACGTCTTGCGGGTTGCGGTTCGGCAGACGGTGCACCCGTGATCGCCTCGGGCGCCTCGGTCCCGGGTCAGGGACCCGGACGCGTGGTGGGATGCCGGCGTTGTCGGAGCCTTCGCACAGGCACCGGGCCGCGACCTCGCGCGCGGACGGTGTGGAAGGAGGAATCTTCCCCAGGTCCGCTCTCAGGCGAGGGGGTGCGGCGAGGCGGTGAAGTCGGCGGAAGGGATCGCGTACCGCCAGGCCGTATCGCGTGCCTGGCACGCTGCGAGCACTTCTGCTGGATCCTCGGAGAGGGTGACTCCCACCGTCGTGTCGTGCTCGTCGAAGAGGAACCGCATCAGGAGGCGGGAGTCGAAGAGCCAGAAGTCCCAGTCGGGCAGCCCGAGTCGTACGGCATCTCTCCGCCACAGGTTACGGATGTCCTCCCCGGCGGCCACGTTGCCCGGCGCGGAGCTCAACAGGAAGCGCTGTCCGGCGGTGGGAGGGTCGTCGACCAGGCGGACGCGTTCGAATCGCCGCCCCTCGTCGGTGGCGGCACGGACGTTGAGCTGCCACGTGTCGAAGGGATCCGCCGAGATGTCTTCGCCGGCCAGCCAGCGCTGCCACTCGTTGCTGGTGCGGTCGGAGCCATAGCCTCTTCTCGTCTCCAGCCGCCATGCAGCATGCGTGAAGTCCCGGAACAGGTGGGACACCTCGGAGAACGGGACGAGCTCCGGGCCCGGCGCCACCGGCGGGGATGCGGTCCCGACCCTGCTCGGCTGTTCCGTACCGTCGAGCAGCCGCCGCAGACGCTGTCGGCGCCGGTCGCGGGGGCGGCATTCCGGTGTGCGGGGCGGATGGGCGTAGGAGTCCTGGCGGGCCGCCGACATCGACTCGCCCGCCGCGATCACCACGTAGGGGCCTGTGATCACCTGGTCGCAGTCGGCGCAGATCATGTCCGCACCGCCCGTCGGCGTTCCTGCCTCCAGCGCCGGGCCAGATGCCGGGCGTCGGAGCACGGACCGGGGACGCAACGGCAGCAGGCGTACGTATGGTCGACCCATGCCCGGTACGCGTCCTCACCCCTGAGCGGGGGCGGTGTGCTCATGCGGAGTACAGGTGTCAACGGGGGCCTCCTCGGGGCAGGACCGGCAGCGGCGGGGGAAGATCTGTACGGATGAGCCGTCGCGCTCGGGGCGGGCCCCGAGGTCGACGGCCGTGGTGGCGGTCAGCTGGGCGGAGCACCGTACGCAGGCGGTGCCGCGCAACTGCTGGGAGGTCAACGACTCGACGGGCGGCAGGGGTTCGGGCCGACGCCGGTTCGATGGAGCGTCCCGGTCCACGGCGGGTCGAGACGGTCGGGACCCCGTCTGCGACGGACGCTCGCCGGGGCGGGGGCAGAGGGCGCGTTCCGGTCCCCCGCTGTGTGTCCGTGAGGCCATGACGTACACGTTAGAGAGCGGCATGGGGCCTGTGCCCGTGGATTGCTTCTGATTGCGGACGGGGTTCTGGCCATCTGAGAGCGCGTTGCTACGACCGGTTCAGCAGCGCCTTTGCCCGGCTGATCAGGCGGCGAGCCCGTTGTCCGTGGACTGCCGCTTCATCCGTCCATGCCCACGCCCGTTCGTACAACGCGATGTTGTCCGCGTCGTCCAGCCACAGTTCGACGTTGATGGTCTCCACGACGACGAGCCGCCGGTCGTAGATCCAGAAGCCGTGCGTCGGAGGGCGGCGCAACCGGGCGCCGAACGGGATGATGCCCAACTCGACAGTGTCCAGTTCGCTGAGGACCGCCAGTCGCTCCAATTGGTCGGTCATTACCTTGGTCGGGCACGTGAGGACGTGAAGCGCGGCCTCCCAGACGAGGAACCGGAACTCTCGGCCGGGCCTGTGCAAGTCTTCCTGACGCTTCATCCGGGCCTTGACGGCTTCCTCGGTGTCGCGAGGCGTCTGCCGGAAGGCCGCGTTGGCCATGAAGACGTGCCGAGCGTAGTCGGCGGTCTGAAACACCCCGGGAATCCGGGACACCTCCAGCCCCCGGATCACCCTGGTGGCGGCGCTCTCGGCCACCCCCAGTTCCTGACGGGCTCGATGGCCACCGACGAGTTGCCGCCGCCAGGAGCGGTACTGGGTCTCCAGTCCGGCGAGCCTTGCTTTCAGCTCCCCCGCCAGATCCTCCCGCCGTGCCGCCCGTGCCCAAGCCACCAGGTCATCGGCCGAAGGCGTCTGCTTGCCGTTCTCCAAGCGCGACACCTTGGAGGGCTGCCACCCCAGCAGGGCGGCGATTCCCCTGCCGTCCAACCCGGCCTCGGTGCGCAGCTCACGAAGCCGCACACCGAGGTTGATCCGGGCCGCCTGAAAGTCCGTGCTCACACCCTGGAACGTACCGTCCGTCAGAAGTCGGCGGTAAGGATCGCGTGATGCCATGCCTTGTCGCGCACCTGGCAGGCCGCGAGTACTTCTGCCGGGTCCTCGGAGATCACGACCCCGACGGTTGTGTCGTTCTCGTCGAAGACGAACCGCATCAGAACGCGGGAGTCGAAGAGCCAGAAGTCCCAGTCGGGAAGTCCGAGACGTACGGCATCGGCGCGTCGAAGGTTACGGATGTCCTCGCCTGCCGCGACGTTGCCCGGTGCGGAGTCCAGCAGGTAGCACTGCCCCTCGGTGGGAGGGTCGTCGACCAGGCGGACGCGTTCGAACCGCCGCCCCTCCTCGGTGGCGGCGCGGACATTGAGCCGCCAGGCATCGAACGGCTCGGCCGCGATGTCCTGGCCGGCCAGCCAGCGCTGCCACTTCTCACCAGTGCGGTCGGAGGCGTACCCCCGTCGTGTTTCCAGCCGCCATGCCGTGTGCCTGAACTCCCGGAACATGTGGGACACCTGGGAGAACGGGACGACCTCCCGAGCTGACGAGTCTCTGGGGGCGAACCGGGTGAGCAGATCACGCGGTACGACGACGAAGGTTTCCGAAGCCTTCACGTCGCGCAGCGCGGCAAGGTGCTCGGGGTTGGTGACCCTGTCTCCCTGCACGAGGACGTTGTCGCTCCCCTCGATCTCGTACAGGGTGGGGCAGTCGCCGTCATCGCTCGTTGTGCCAAGAAACCGCAGTGCCATCTCCGCCTCCGGGTCGTCGTGGTGAACCGCCGCCCCAGCATGGGGCGAGCGGCGTTCGAGTGGGCGGGAATTGCGGCAGATTGCGCTTGGGGGCGCAGAGCTCTGCGAGGCACCCGCAACGGCCATGGGTGTCGGGGTGGAAGGATGGTGCACGGTCAGCCTCCTGGCGACAGCAGGTGTCTGGCCGGCCCCGACCGGAGCTGCGTACTCCCGCCGGGGCCGTTCTGTTGCAGCGACGAGGCCCGGAGTGGTCCCGCGTCGGCAGGTTAGACCCCGGGTCTATGCAAATCAAGACCCGGGGTCTAATGTGACGTGCGGGCCGCCCCTGCAGGAGGGAGCGCCCAGTGGAGGATCAGCCGAAGGAGGTGCTCAGATTCATGGATGCTGTCAACGCGCTCAGGGCCATCGAGGACGACGCCGCGTGCGCGAAGGCGATCAGCAGTGCTCTGAAGTACTGGGGAGACACCAGCGGGACCCTTCGAGAAGTCCGCCAGGAGCGCGTCCAACGCCTCCGGGACCAGGGCAGGACCTGGCAGGAGATCGGCGATCTGATGGGCGTGCACTTCACGCGTGCCCAGCAGATCGCCAAAGGTTTTCGCGGGTCGAAGAGGCCCAAGAAGTCTGCCGAACAGCCGGGCCAGTAGGAACGGCCGAGCGGTGTGGAGACCGCCCGGCCGTGGTGAGTAACGGGTTCGCGTCCCGTTGCCCGGTGAATCGACTCGCGTCAGAGAGGACTCGTACCGGATCGTACGACCCGTGCCCGCGCGGTGACCATTCCCGCGCCCCGGAGCCCGCCTTCCGGACCACGCCGTGGAGCGGAAGGCCTGCGACCGGGCTCGCCTGAGTCCCTTTCCCCGTAGACCGCGGCGGATTTCCGCTGCCCTCGTAGACGGACCTCTCATGCGTCGTCCCCACGGCGCGGCCACGCGCCGCGCTGCTTCGCCCTGCCCGGATCGGGGATGGGCTCCCGTTCCCCGTGCGCTCCAGGAGCTGGAATGTACGGAGTCACGCCGCGCGCGGCCGGGTGCATGGCTGCGCGCGGTGGTGTGGCTGGTCGAGGCCGGCGTGCACAGGGGTGCCGGGGCGACGACCCTGACCGTGGCGAGGGACCTGGCGGAGCGGATGGACTACCGGCTCGGGTTCGTGCTGTACGACCTGGAGGGCACGGCGGCCCGGTGCGGGGTGTCGGTGGCGACGGTGAAGCGGCACGTCCGGGTCCTGCGCGAGCTGGGCGTGCTGGTCTGGCAACGGCACGGCAGCAAGCGGAACCTGCACCTGCCCGGCAGGGCGTACGCGGGTACCGCGACGATCTACGCCGCCACGGTCCCGGCCGTGTACGACGCGGCGATGGGGCACCGGCTGGACGGGACCGGGTACGGGGCCAGGGTCGTCGGGGTGGCCCGGACCGGGCGCCGTGCGGGCGGGCCTGCGCCCCATTCCTTACGGCCCCGCCCCCACGCACCCACAGTTGACGTGCGAGAGGGGGGTAAAGACACCTCGCGCGCACGTGTACGCGTGAGCCGCCGTCGTCCGTCGGCCCGGCACCCCCTCCAGGTCGCTCGCGACATCGCGGTCGCCCGGCAGGTCCGCCCGCTCGTCGGCTGGACGCAGGGGGAGGGGCTGCGCCGTCTCGCCTTCGCCCTGCGTCCGCTGATCGACCGGGGCGCCGGTGCCCAGGAGATCGCGGCACAACTCCACGCATGGTGGCTCGACTGGCGCCCGGCCCGCCCCGCCGCGTACATCACGGCCGAACTGCGCCGCCGCGCCGACCGGGAGACGCCCCCCGGGCACACCGGAGAACCGCCGGAGGCGTTCTCCCGGACCGTGACGGACCTCCGGGCAGCGGATGGCCCCGCAACGGATCCCGCACCGGACCCCGCAGCGGGCGCTCCCGCAGCCGACGGCGGTCCTCCGCACGGCATCGAGGCGCTGTCGCCCGCCGACATCGTCGAACTGCGCTCCGCCGCCGCGCACGACCACCGTCTCGTCCTCTCCGCCCTGGAGTACCTGGGCGAACGCGACACCCGACGTCTGTACACGAACCGCCTCGTCGACACCGCCCGGCTCCGCGCCTTTGGCGGGGCGCGTCTGGCGGTCGGGTACTGAGGAGCAGCGGGATCCCGGGCGCCGGGCGCACCCCGCAACCCGTCAGTGCAGCCCCTCCGGCGCCCCCTCCGCCCCCGTGAGCAACGCCGTGATCTCCTCGGCCGCCTCCGGGCCGAGCTCGCCCCAGCCGTCCTTGTAGCCGTAGACGCTCGCGAGGCCGCGGGCGTCGTAGTCGCCGTTCATGATTTCGATGTCGGCGGTGGTGATGAGGCCGGGGTGGGGGACGCCGACGGCGCCGGAGACCTTGAGGAGTTCCTTGCGGAGGGTGCGGAGGTAGACGGCGGCGCGCTGGGCCTTGGAGGGGGCGTCGATGCCGCGGGCCAGCCAGGGGTCCTGGGTGGCGATGCCGGTGGGGCACTTGTCGGTGTGGCACTTCTGGGCCTGGATGCAGCCGATGGAGAGCATGGCCTCGCGGGCGACGTTGATCATGTCGACGCCGAGGGCGAAGGCGACGACGGCGTTCTCGGGGAGGCCGAGCTTGCCGGAGCCGATGAAGGTGATGTCGTCGGTGAGACCGCGTTCGGCGAAGGTGCCGTAGACGCGGGAGAAGCCCATGCGGAAGGGCAGGGAGACCGAGTCGGAGAAGATCAGGGGCGCGGCGCCGGTGCCGCCCTCGCCGCCGTCCACGGTGATGAAGTCGACGCCGCGGTCGCCGCGTGCCATGAGGGTGGCCAGCTCCTCCCAGAAGGCCATGTCGCCGACGGCGCTCTTGATGCCGACGGGGAGGCCGGTCTCCTCGGCGAGCAGCTCCACGAAGTCGAGCATCGAGTCGACGTCGTGGAAGGCGGTGTGCCGGGACGGGGAGGCGCAGTCCTTGCCCGCGGGGATACCGCGGATCTCCGCGATCTCGGGGGTCACCTTCGCCGCCGGGAGGAGCCCGCCGAGACCCGGCTTGGCGCCCTGCGAGAGCTTGATCTCGATCGCTCGGACCGGGGCGCCCGCCACGACCTGCTTCAGCCGGTCGAGGCTGAAGGTGCCGTCGTCGTTGCGGCAGCCGAAGTAGGAGGTGCCGATCTGGAGGACGAGGTCGCCCCCGCCCCGGTGGTACGGGGAGAGCCCGCCCTCGCCGGTGTTCTGGAGCGCGCCGGCCAGCGCCGCGCCCTTGTTCAGGGCGGTCACGGCCGCGCCCGACAGGGAGCCGAAGCTCATCGCGGAGATGTTCACCACGCTCGCCGGACGGAACGCCTTGGCGCGCCCGCGCGGGCCGCCCAGCACCTTGGCCGAGGGCAGCGGGGCCTGCGGGTCGTGGAGGTCGGGCAGCGGCCCGGCGAACGTGCGCTGCTTCACATACGCGTGCCCCTGCACATGCTCCACGTCCACGTCCGTGCCGAAGCCGAAGTAGTTGTTCTCCTCCTTCGCGGAGGCGTAGATCCAGGTGCGCTGGTCGCGGCTGAAGGGGCGCTCCTCCTCGTTGGAGGTCACGACGTACTGCCGCAGCTCCGGGCCGATGGTCTCCAGCAGATACCGGGCGTGGCCGATCACCGGGAAGTTCCTGAGCAGCGCGTGCTTCTTCTGTACGAGGTCGCGGGCTGCCACCAGCGCCAGTGCGGCCGCCGCGGCCGTGCCGATAGTCCGGGCGCGCATGAACGTTCCTCTCGTCGACTGTGTGCTGCGTCGACCATAGAGAAGGGCGGAACAGAGAGAAGGGCCGGTCCGACTGAGCGGACCGGCCCTTCTTCATTCAGGGTGAGTAACGGGACTCGAACCCGCGACATCCTGGACCACAACCAGGTGCTCTACCATCTGAGCTATACCCACCATGTCCGGTCGTTTCCGACCGGCCGAGAAAAAGTGTACAGGGTCCGGGAGGGTGCTCGCGCCCTCATTGTTCCGCGGCCGGGTCAGGCCCCCGGAAGGGCCGTGACCAGCGGCTTCGCGGGGACCTACGCGGAGGGGGCGGAGAGCCGCGCCGCGATGGACCTGGCGCGCTCCGAGTCCGGTCCCGGCTGCGGCACGAAGACGGCCTCGCGGTAGTAGCGCAGCTCCGTGATGGAGTCGCGGATGTCCGCGAGCGCCCGGTGGTTGCCGTTCTTCTCCGGGCTGTTGAAGTACGCCCTCGGGAACCAGCGGCGGGCCAGCTCCTTGACCGAGGAGACATCGACGATCCGGTAGTGGAGGTAGCCCTCCAGCGACGGCATGTCGCGGGCCAGGAAGCCGCGGTCGGTGCCCACCGAGTTCCCGCAGAGCGGGGCCTTGCCGGGCTCCTTCACGTGCGCGCGGATGTAGTCCATGACCTTCTCCTCGGCGTCGGCCAGGGTGGTGCCCCCGGCCAGCTCGTCGAGCAGACCCGAGGTGGTGTGCATCTGCCGCACCACCTCGGGCATGGTCTCCAGCGCCGCGTCCGGCGGGCGGATCACGATGTCCACCCCTTCGCCGAGCACGTTCAACTCCGAGTCGGTGACCAGGGCGGCCACCTCGATGAGTGCGTCTTCCGTCAACGAGAGCCCGGTCATCTCGCAGTCGATCCACACCATGCGGTCGTTCATGCGCCCCACCCTACGGGGCGCTCCGCTGTCCCGGCAGGGCCGGGCGGCCGGCGGCGAACGCGTCGGGGCCCGGTTTCCCGTGCTCCCCGCGCACCCCGTCCGCACCCGCCGCCGCGACGGCCGGCGGGACCGGTGGGCCCCCCGCCGCGGACGCCGGGAGGACCGGTGCGCCACGACGGCTCGCCGAACTCCCCTGAGCGGGCACCAGCGGCTCGGCCGCGACGGCGACCGCCTCCGCACCGCCCTGCGGGCGACGGGCCCGGTAGGCGGCCCGGTACGCCGCGGGGGAGGAGCCCAGCTGGCGCCGGAAGTGCCCGCGCAGCGCGACCGGCGAGCGGAAGCCGCAGCGGCCCGCGACCTCGTCGACCGAGTAGTCGGACGTCTCCAGCAGCCGCTGCGCCTGGAGCACCCGCTGGGTGATCAGCCACTGCAGCGGGGCGCTTCCGGTGAGCGAACGGAACCTCCGGTCGAAGGTCCGCCGGCTCATGTAGGCGCGCGCGGCCAGCGTCTCCACGTCGAACTGCTCGTGCAGATGCTCCAGGGCCCAGGCCACGACCTCGGCGAGCGGGTCGGACCCGATCTCCTCGGGTAAAGACCTGTCGAGGTAGCGCTCCTGACCGCCACTGCGCCGGGGCGGCACGACGAGCCTGCGGGCCAGTGCCCCGGCGGCCTCCGTGCCGTGGTCCGAGCGGACTATGTGCAGACAGAGGTCGATCCCGGCCGCCGTTCCGGCGGAGGTGAGCACGTCGCCGTCGTCGACGAACAGCTCGCGCGGATCGACGTGCACCGACGGATAGCGCTTGGCCAGCGTCGGCGCGTACATCCAGTGCGTCGTCGCCGGGCGGCCGTCCAGCAGGCCGGCGGCGGCGAGCACGAAGGCCCCCGTGCACAGACCGACGATGCGGGCGCCCTCCTCGTGGGCGCGGCGCAGGGCGTCGAGCGCCTCCACGGGCGGCGGCGAGGTGATCGAGCGCCAGGCGGGCACCACGACGGTGCCGGCCCTGCTGATCGCCTCCAGCCCGTAGGGCGCGGTCAGTTCGAGACCGCCCGTGGTGCGCAGCGGTCCTTCTTCGCCGCTGCACACGAGCAACCGGTAGCGCGGAACCCCCGCGTCCTGGCGGTCGATCCCGAACACGGAGAGCGGGATGGAGCTCTCGAAGATGGGGCCACCGCTGAACAGCAGTACGGCGACCACCTCGCGGCGCCTGCGCCCGCTCAGCTTCCGTACGGCCTCCGTTGCGGTGGCGGAGTCCTGACTCATGACGCTAAGCCCCCCTCGGTGTTCGCGTCTTCCTGGTCCTTACGGGCCTGTCGCACCTGCACATGTCCCCTCGGTCGTGCACGAGTCCCCGGCTTCGACACCCAAGATCGAATCTACTGCGTCCCGTGGTGCCGTCGTGACAAGTTCACCAACCGGCTTTATGTCGACAAGGCCACCTGGCGGGAAGCATTCGATCACGAAGCGTTTCACTCGTGAGTCGCGCAGGGAAGTGCGCCTGGCGTTCATGGCCCGTCCCCATGGGGTGGAAGCGTACCGCTCGGTCTCTTCCTGCCTGCTGGCAAGGCGGTTGATCGGCCATTTCGACAAGGGGTGCACCCCCACCAGAAGTTGGCTGAAAACATACGGTCGCGTGTGCGGAAATCAGTCGTTCTACCGGCGCACTACCCCCGGGAGACGTCACCTCGGTGCGCCCCCTCGATCGGGTGGTTCCGGATGCCGGGGGCGGGCGGGACGGCGGACGCGGGCCGGGCGGATGCGACGGGGTTCGGCGCGGGTGGTTCCGGGGGGCGCTCCGGTGCGTCCGGAACGCCGGCGGGCGACGGTCCCCGGAAGCCCCCGGAGGCGGGTTCCGGGGGCCCGGGACGTCCGTGTACCGCGCATCCGGCATTGCCATACGGGGCGGTCTCGGGCATGCTCCGTGAAACGTCGCACGCGCTTTGCGCGGGTCTGGGCAGTGGATGAGTGGCGCCGTACCCTTGGGGGTAAGGGGTTGGGAAGATGATTCCCGGACACCGCAACACCGCCCGCTGACAGTTCCCACGTCGCTTTCCTCACGAGGACTCTCTTCGCCGAGACACCGATGGCCGGTCACGAATTCCCCGAACCCGCGGACCGCAAGCAGGTAGCCGACCCCCGGTCGGACCAGCAGGCGGCCGAAGAAGCGCGCCCTTCCTGCGATCCCGCCTTCCGGCACGGTGTCGTCGTCGGTTTCGACGGCTCGACCTCCAGTGAGCGGGCCCTCGCGTACGCCATCGGCATGGCCCGGAGAACGGGCTCCGGGCTGATCATCGTCCACGTCGCCAACCGGCTGCCGACCACGGTCTGGGCGGGCTGCGAGCCCCCCGTCTTCGTGGACGTGCCCGACCACCGCACCGAGGTCCTCGGCCTGGAGCTCGCCTGCGCGGACTACCTCTCCGAGGTGCCCTGGGTGCTGGTCGAGCGCGGCGGCGACATCTGCCACGAGCTGGAGGAGGTCGGCCGGGAGTACTCGGCCGACGCGATCGTCGTCGGCTCCACGCACGGGATCGTCGGCCGGATCTTCGGTTCGGTCGCGGGACGGCTCGCCCGCCGGGCGCAGCGCCCGGTCGTCGTCATCCCGTAGCCCGCCGGGCCCTCTTCGCCCTCCGGACCTTCTTCCGTTTTCTCGCCGTCCCCTCTTCCGGGCTCTCTTCCTCCCCTCCCGGCCGCCGCCGGCCGGCCCCTTCGCGCGCCCCCGCCGGGTCCTCGCGGGCCGCGCATCGTGGCCGTGACCGGTCTGCTTCGAGGGTGTTCTGATCAGCCAATGATCGAGCCCGGCCGACGGCCGGTCTTTTTCCATCCGTTGAGACCGACGTGGCGTCAACTCGTCTACGGAAACAGGGAACCGGGTGCGTCTACCGGCCCGTACATGTGGATTGTGCGCTTATGAAGTGTGCATAAACGTCAGGGGAGGTGAGCCGGGAGTGCGCCGGGCGCGTATACGGGAGCGCCCCGCACCCGGTGGACCGTGGGTGCGGGGCGCTCCCGCTGTACGCCCCCCGGAGGGGAGAGCAGGGGGAGGGGACTACTCGACGGTGACGGACTTCGCGAGGTTGCGCGGCTTGTCGATGTCGCGGCCCATGGCCAGGGCGGTGTGGTACGCGAAGAGCTGGAGCGGGATGCCCATGAGGATCGGGTCCAGCTCGTTCTCGTTCTTCGGCACGACGATGGTGTGGTCGGCCTTCTCCTGCGGCTGGTGCGCGACCGCGAGGATGCGGCCGCTGCGGGCCTTGATCTCCTCCATCGCGGCGCGGTTCTTCTCCAGCAGGTCGTCGTCCGGCACGATCGCCACGGTCGGCATCGCGGGCTCGATCAGGGCGAGGGGGCCGTGCTTCAGCTCGGAGGCGGGATAGGCCTCGGCGTGGATGTACGAGACCTCCTTGAGCTTCAGCGAGGCCTCGCGGGCCACGGGGTAGCCGCGCACCCGGCCGATGAACATCATCGACTTGGCGTCCGCGTACTCGGCGGCCAGCTTCTTGATCTCGTCCTCGCCCTCCAGGATCTCGCTGATCTGGGCGGGCAGCCGGCGCAGGCCCTCGATGATCCGCTTGCCGTCGGCGACCGAGAGGTCCCGGATCCGGCCCAGGTGCAGGGCGAGCAGCGCGAAGGCGACCACGGTGTTGGTGAAGCACTTGGTGGAGACCACGCAGACCTCGGGGCCGGCGTGCACGTACGTACCGCCGTCCGCCTCCCGGGCGATCGCGGAACCGACCACGTTGACCACACCGAGGACCCGCGCGCCCTTGCGCTTCAGCTCCTGGACGGCGGCCAGCACGTCGTACGTCTCACCGGACTGCGAGACCGCGACGTACAGGGTGTCGGGGTCGACCACCGGATTGCGGTAGCGGAACTCGGAGGCGGGCTCGGCGTCCGCGGGGATGCGGGCCAGCTCCTCGATCAGCTGGGCGCCGATCTGGCCCGCGTGGTACGAGGTGCCGCAGCCGAGGATCTTGATCCGGCGGACCCCGCGCGCCTCGCGGGCGTCCAGGTTGAGGCCGCCCAGGTGCACGGTGGCGAACCGGTCGTCGATCCGGCCGCGCAGCACCCGGTCGACGGCGTCGGCCTGCTCGGAGATCTCCTTGTGCATGTACGTGTCGTGGCCGCCCATGTCGTACGACTCGGCCTCCCACTCCACGGTGGTCGGCGTGGCCGTCGTGGTCGAGCCCTCCGTCGTGTACGTACGGAAGTCGTCGGCCTTCAGGGTGGCCATCTCGCCGTCGTCGAGGGTGACGACCTGGCGGGTGTGGGCGACGAGCGCGGCTACGTCCGAGGCGACGAACATCTCCTTCTCGCCGATGCCGAGGACGACCGGGGAGCCGTTGCGGGCGACGACGATGCGGTCGTTGAAGTCGGCGTGCATCACGGCGATGCCGTACGTGCCCTCGACCGAGCGCAGGGCCTCGCGGACCTTGCCCTCCAGGGTGTCCGCCTGCGAGCGGGCGATGAGGTGGACCAGGACCTCGGTGTCGGTCTCGGAGAGGAAGACGACGCCGTCGGCGGTCAGCCGGGCGCGCAGCTCGGCCGCGTTGTCGATGATGCCGTTGTGGACGACGGCGACCTTGTTGTCGGCGTCCAGGTGCGGGTGGGCGTTCTCGTCGCTCGGTGCGCCGTGCGTGGCCCAGCGGGTGTGCGCGATGCCGGTGGTGCCGGTGAAGCGCTTGGGGACGCGGGCCTCCAGATCGCGGACCCGGCCCTTGGCCTTGACCATCTTGAGCGCGGCGGGCTTGCCGGCCGCCGGCTTCCCGGTGATCACGATGCCCGCGGAGTCGTAGCCGCGGTACTCCAGCCGCTGCAGCCCTTCCAGCAGCAGCGGAGCGACATCACGCTTTCCGATGTAACCGACGATTCCGCACATGAGGTCTCTGCCCTCCATCGACGTACAGGTAATGACTGAATGAGCGCGTGGGTGACCGGTCAGCCGTAGACGATGCGGCGCAGCTGGCGGAGCGAGAGCTCCGGCGGCGCGACCGCGCGGTGCGGCAGCTCGGCCGAGATCCGTTCGAAGATCTCCGTGTTGACCAGTCCGCCGGACTGGAGCTCGCGATGGCGGCGGCGGACGAACGCGTCGGTCGTCTCGTCGAAGTAGGCCAGCACGTCGAGGACCACCCGGGCGGCTTCCCCGCGCTGGAGCGCGGTGCTGCGCACCAGGTGGTCGATGAGGTCGTCATGGGACGAACGGCGTTCAAGCACTCGTCGATATTGCGGTGGAAGGGGTCCAGACGCAACAATCCTGCCCGATATCGGGCAGGGATGACGGGGAACGGCTCTCATTTTTCCGTTCTGGGGGATTCTTCCGGGTCTCGGGCCCGTCGGAACGCGGATCGGCGACGGGTCGGCGGAGGGGCCGTCGACGGGTCCGCGCGGGCCGGTGGGACGTATTCGGCCAGTACGCCCGGACTGTCGGCCATGTTCCATCGGGGGCCGTACGGGGAAGTGGTCTACACCTTGACCATCCGTGAGGTACGCGGTACGCATGGCGACGGTTCGAATGGTCAGGAGAGATCCAGGTGTGACCCCCTAGAAAGGGACTGCTTGTGAGACCGCACACAGCGAGGCGCGGCGCCCTGTCCCGCGCGCTGCCCCGCCTTCTCGGCTCGCTCCTCCTCGTCACCGCGGCCGGAATCTCCAGCGCCTGCGCGGCCCCCGAGGCGTCCGCCGCGGGCGGGGCGCCCGCCGCGTCGGAGCCCCGGCCGCTCGGCCAGATCGTGCCCGCCCCCGTCTCGGTGAGACCCGGCGGATCCCCGTACGCCCTCACCCCCGCCACCGCCATCCGGGTGGACGGGTCCTCGGGCGAGGTGCGGAGGATCGGCGAATACCTGGCGGGCGTGCTGCGCCCCTCGACCGGATACGCGCTGCCGGTCACCGACCGCTCCGGGCCGGGCGGCATCCGGCTGCGGCTGGGCTCCGCCGACACCTCGCTCGGCGCGGAGGGCTACACCCTGACGTCGGGCCGGGGCTCCGTCACCATCACCGCCCGCAAGCCCGCAGGGCTCTTCCACGGCGTGCAGACGCTGCGTCAGCTCCTCCCGGACCGGATCGAGCGCGACAGCGTCCAGAAGGGGCCGTGGAAGGTCGCGGGCGGCACGCTGACCGACGCGCCGCGCTACGGCTACCGGGGCGTGATGCTCGACGTCTCCCGGCACTTCTTCTCGGTGGCGGAGGTCAAGCGCTACATCGACCAGGTGGCGCTGTACAAGATCAACACCTTCCACATCCACCTCTCCGACGACCAGGGCTGGCGGATCGCCGTCGACTCCTGGCCGAACCTGGCCACGTACGGCGGATCGACCGAGGTCGGCGGCGGTCCGGGCGGCTACTACACCAAGAGCCAGTACAAGGAGATCGTGCGGTACGCGGCCTCCCGCTATCTGGAGGTGGTGCCGGAGATCGACATGCCCGGCCACACCAACGCCGCCCTCGCCTCGTACGCCGAGCTGAACTGCGACGGTGTCGCGCCCCCGCTCTACACCGGGATCAAGGTCGGCTTCAGCTCGCTCTGCGCGGCCAAGGACGTCACCTACAGGTTCATCGACGACGTCATCGGGGAGGTGGCCGCGCTGACCCCCGGCCGCTACCTCCACATCGGCGGCGACGAGGCGCACTCCACGAGCCACGACGACTACGCCAAGATCATGGAACGGGCGCAGGCCGCGGTCGGCCGGCACGGCAAGACCGTGATGGGCTGGCACCAGCTGACCGGGGCGTCCCCGGTCAAGGGTGCGGTCGCCCAGTACTGGGGCTACGACAAGACCAGTGCCGCGGACCGGCAGCAGGTGGTGGACGCGGCGAAGAACGGCACCCGGCTGGTGCTGTCGCCGGCCGACCGGGTGTACCTCGACATGAAGTACACCGCGGACACCGTGCTCGGGCTGAAGTGGGCGGGCCTGGTGGAGGTGCAGCGCTCCTACGACTGGGACCCGGCGGCCTATCTCACGGGCGCTCCGGCGGACTCCGTGCTCGGGGTCGAGGCGCCGATCTGGGCGGAGACGCTGACCGACAGCGACGACATCGACGCGATGGCGTTCCCGAGGCTGCCCGGGGCGGCGGAGCTGGGCTGGTCCCCGGCCGAGACGCACGACTGGGACACGTACAAGCTGCGGCTGGCGGCGCTGGGGCCGCGGTTCACCGCGATGGGCATCGACTACTACCGCTCACCGCAGGTGCCGTGGCCGGCGGAGCCGGCGGCGGGCTGAACCGTACGAAAGGTCCGAGGGGCGGCCGGGGACGCGAAGTCCCCGGCCGCCCCTCGGGCTGTCCGGTCCCCGACGGGGAATCCCGCGCCGAGGTGTGTCGGGCGGCCGTCTTCCGGGGCCCGGACGCGGCCGGTCCGGGGTGCCCGGCGGCCGGTTCCGTCGCCGGACCGGCCGCCGCGCACCGCCGGACATCAACCGGAAGGTATGGTTCCGGACTTCGGCGCGCGGAGACCGGGTCGGCGGCGGCTCAGGCGACCTTCTTGGCCTTCTCGATGGCCTCGGCCAGGTCCTCCAGGATCGGCGCGCACTTGTCGTAGCTGTAGATCGGCTCGGTGGTACGCGGCACGACCTGGCCGGCCTTGACGGCGGGCAGCTGGGCCCAGGTCGGCTTGGAGGTCAGGGCCGAGGGCTGGAGGGCCGAGGAGCGGTTGTCCATCATGATCACGTCGGCCTGGTACTTGTCGACGTTCTCCCAGCTCAGCTCCTCGAAGAAACCGGCCGCGTTCACCTTCGGCTCGACGAACTTCACGCCCAGCTCCTGGAAGTACAGGGTGTCGGCGGAGGTCTTGGCGAGCGAGACGTAGAACAGGTCCTGGCTGGCCGAGCCGATCATCACCCGGATCTCCGGCTTGGACTTCGCGGCGGCGCGCAGCCGGGCCGCGGCCTTCTCGAAGCGGGCCTTGGCGTCGGTGACCGCCTTGGCCTTCACGTCCGCGCCGAGCGAGGCCGCCAGGTCCTCGTGGCGCTGGATCGCCTTGGGGATCGTGGTCTGCGCGGCCCACAGGGCGACGCTCGGGGCGAGCTTGAGGATCTTGTCCTTGGACGCGTCCGGCACGTACCAGAGGGCGTCCTTCTCCCACATCGCGGTGACGAGCAGATCCGGGCCGAGGGCCGCGTACTTCTCGACGTTGAACTCGCCCCAGACGTTGCCGAGGATCTCGACCTTGTTCACATCGAGGTCGCCGGCCTGGACGTCGGCCTTGCCGTCCGTGGTCTTCGTCGGCCCGAACACGGCCTTGACCTCGACGCCGTAGTCGTGGAGGGCGGCGGCCACCCCGGTGAAGGCGACGATGTTCTTCGGGACGGACTTCGCCTCGGCGGTCTTCCCGCGGTCGTCCTCGAAGCTCCACGGCCCGGCGTCGGCGCTCTTCGCCCCGGTGGACCCGGAGTCCTTCGTGTCGCTGTCGCCGCAGGCCGCGAGCACGGCGCCGAGACCGACGGCGCCGCCCATGGCCAGCAGGCCGCGACGGGTGGGACGGGAGGCTCGGGCGGTGCGCATGACGGGATCCGCTTTCGTACGAGCCGGAGGGCCGGCCGTTGACACGTTTGAGGGAAGGTTAGCCTAACCTCAGAACGCCTCCGCGCCGGGTGCCGGGGTGCCCGGGTCTCCCGGTGTCCGTCACCAGACGATGACGCCTCCGCCCACGTCCAGGGCCCGTTCGGCCGCCGCCCTGATGTTGGCCAGCCGCGCGGCCACGTAGTCCTCGTGGAAGCCGGCGTGCGCGGCCAGTGCCGCCGTGTGCGGGCGCAGGGACTCCAGCTCGGCCAGGAACTCCTCGGTCTCCTCCGGCTCCACGCACAGATCCGTCTCCGCCAGCCGCGGCAGGAACCGCGCCCCGAGCGCCCGCGTCGGCTCGGCACCCCAGAGCTTGGTCCGGCTGCTCTCGAAGCCCGCGAGTGTGAGCCCGTGTTCGGGATCCTCCAGGAAGTGGTCCTTGCCGCTGCGGCCGCGGACGTACGTGTGGACGAGGAGGCTCATCCGAACAGCTCCCGGCACCCGTCCAGCCCCTCGACCGACACCTCGACCTCGCGCGCCTCCTCCCAGCGGGCCCGGTCCAGGCGCAGCCGCTGGAGTGTGACGCGACCGCCCCGGAGCGAGGCGGTCTCCAGTCCGTCGGGGAGGTAGCCGAGGCGTCGTGAGACGCCCAGCGAGCGCGGGTTGTCGGTCATCGCCGCGGAGACCGCCGAGTCCGCGCCCAGGCCGGCGAAGGCGAGGTGGAGGGCGGCGGCCCGCATCTCGGTGCCGATGCCGCGGCCCTGGTGGGCGAGGCCCAGCCAGGATCCGGTGCTCACCTCGCGGACGGTGCGGAAGTCCCGGGCCGCCACGTCCTGCCGCCCGACCACCCGGCCCTCGTGCAGCACCGCGAGGCTCAGCACCCAGTCGGACTCCTGCCAGCCGGCGATCGTGCCCAGGACGTGCTGGAACACCGCCCGCCGCCGCGCGCCGGGGCTCCCGTCGGTCCAGGGCACGGTGAACGGCATGGCATCCGGAGCGTGCACCCCGTCCGCCGCGACGGACGCCAGATCGCTCAGCAACGCGTCGTCGGGGAGGCGCAGTTCGAGGCGCGGGGTGCGGATGCGGAGCCCGTACAGGGGCCAGGCGGGATGCGTCATGGACCGACTCTGCCGAGGCGGGGCCGGGGGTGTCGAACGAATTGCGGCGGCGGGGGATCAGTGTGCCGGCGCCACCGGACCGATGAACTCCGCCAGCCGCTCGGCGAGCCAGTCCGGTTCGTCGAGCGACACGAACGCGCGGGAACGCTCAGCGACGACGACCGAGCTGTCGGGGAAGCACGCGGCCAGCCTCTCCCCGTGGCCGAACGGGAACAGCGGGTCCTTCCGCGACCAGACGATCAGCACCGGCCGCTCGAACCGGCCCAGCTCCCCGGCCACCGCGCGGGTGACCTCCGGCCGCAGACCCCGTACGAGCTTCACGAAGTCCCGCTGCACGCCCCGGTCCCGGGGCAGTTCGCCCACCATCGCGTCGATCCGGTCCGCCGGGACCCTGCTGCGCGCCACGAGCGCCATCACCGCCCGCTGGACGGGGCCCAGCCGCAGCAGCGGCGCCACGGCCCGCATCGCGCCCGGCACCGCGAGCAGCGGGCGCATCGGGAGGAGCGGCCGGGGCGGGCAGTTGCCGAAGGCGTCCGACGGCAGCAGCACCAGCCGCGCGAACAGCTCCGGTTCACGCGCCACGGCGATCTGCGCGATCGCCCCGCCCGTGTCGTTCCCCACCAGCACCACGGGACCCTCCAGCCCGCGCGCGATCTCCCGTACGCGCCCCGCGTGCGCCTCCAGCGAGCAGTCGGCGTCCGGCGCGAGCGGGGTCCGGTGCCCGCCCAGCGGCATGTCCGGCATCACCATCCGGCACCGCCCCCGTAACCCCTTCACCAGCGGGTCCCACACCTGTCCGTTGACCATCAGCCCGTGCACGAACAGGACGTTGACGCCCTTCCCTGTCTGTCTGACGTCGATCCGTCCGCCCGTCGTCTCCACCGACCCGGCCTCGATGTGCACGCGGAACCCCCCTCCCCACGGACGGCCCCGGTGGGGCCGCCCTTTCCGGTACTCCGAGAGGTGAACGAACGGGCGGGCGTTCGCGTTCGCACGCACCACACCGAGTACCTCGGACTCCTGCTCCGGCGCCACGGTTCGAAGGAGTCCTGAAGGAAGCTTCGGAACAGCGTCACTCAGCACTTCGCGGGCCGCGGATCGTCTCCACCGACAGAACCGGATCGACAGGTGGTACCAGCTCTCTGTCGGCGATGTCCGCAAGGTGCTTCGGAGGATCGCCGTCGTGGAGAGCGGTCACGTACTCGACGACTTGGGCATGCGTCAGCACCGGAAGGCCCCGGCGCAGGGCGTGCATGGCATGGATCCGTCCGCGCGTTGCCGCGACTGCCCGAACCTCGTCGTGCAGATCGTCGACCGCGGTGCGCACGGCCTGGCCCCGTATGCGCACCCGGTAGTCCACCACCCAGGCCTCCGTCACCGCGGAGACGACCCCGATCCGGTGAAGGCCGCCGTCGCGGCGGTCGACCAAGTACGGTCCGTTCCCGGCGAGCAGGAAGTCGGGATTCCCGGTCCGCAGGTACTCCTCGGACGTCCAGGAGACCACCCAGGCCAGCTCGTGCCGCTCCACATGCGCCACGGCCATGCGGATCGGCTCCAGTCCCGCGGCCAGGTCACGCCGGTAGTCGCGTTCCAGCTCCTGTTCAACGATCCGGACCGCGGTATCTCGCTCAATCACGCGTGCAGCATCCCCTGCGGACCGCGACGGTGACCAGCACCTTGCCCGGGAAGGACTGGAGAGGCCTTCGGCCGGGCGGGCCCGAGGGCGCGCCCGGCCGCGCCGTATCTCAGGCCGGCAGCCCCAGTTCGCGGGCGATCAGCATGCGCTGGACCTCGCTGGTGCCCTCGCCGATTTCGAGGATCTTGGAGTCGCGCCACATGCGGGCGACCGGGTACTCGTTCATGAAGCCGTAGCCGCCGTGGATCTGGGTGGCGTCGCGGGCGTTGTCGACGGCGACGGTGGAGGAGTACAGCTTGGCGATGGCGGCCTCCTTCTTGAAGGGCTCGTCGGCGACGAGGCGGGAGGCGGCGTCGCGCCAGCCGATGCGGGCCATGTGGGCGCGCATCTCCATGTCGGCGATCTTGAACTGGATGGCCTGGTTGGTGCCGATGGGACGGCCGAAGGCGTGGCGTTCGGCGGCGTACTTGACGGACTCGTCGACGCAGCCCTGGGCCAGGCCCGTGGAGAGGGCGGCGATGGCGACGCGGCCCTCGTCGAGGATGCGGAGGAACTGGGCGTAGCCGCGGCCCTCCTCGCCGAGGAGGTTCTCCAGGGGGACGCGGACGTCGGAGAAGGAGAGCTCGCGGGTGTCGGAGGCGTTCCAGCCGACCTTGGAGTAGGGGGCGGCGACGGTGAAGCCGGGGGTGCCGGAGGGGACGATGATCGAGGAGATGCGCGGGGCGCCGTTCTCCTTGCGGCCGGTGACGGCGGTGACGGTGACCAACTCGGTGATGTCCGTGCCGGAGTTGGTGATGAAGCACTTGGAGCCGTTGATGACCCACTCGCCGGTGGCCTCGTCGCGGACGGCCGTCGTACGGGTGCCGCCCGCGTCCGAGCCGCCGTCCGGTTCGGTGAGGCCGAACGCGCCCAGGGCCTCGCCCGAGCAGAGCTTCGGCAGCCACCGCCGCTTCTGCTCCTCCGTGCCGAAGCGGAACACCGGCATCGCGCCGAGCGAGACGCCGGCCTCCAGGGTGATCGCCACCGAGGAGTCGACCCGGGCCAGCTCCTCCAGGGCGATGCCGAGGGCGAGGTAGTCGCCGCCCATCCCGCCGTACTCCTCGGGGAACGGCAGCCCGAACAGGCCCATGCGGCCCATCTCCCGCACGATCTCGTACGGGAACGCGTGGCGCTCGTAGAAGTCGCCGATCTTCGGCGCGACGACGTCGTGGGCGAACTCCTCGACGGTGCGTCGCAGTTCCTCGTGCTCGGCGGTCAGCCGGTGGTCCAGGGACATCGGTGGATCACTGCTCCTCGTGGGACAGGGCGCGGACGGTGCGGGACGGGCTGGGTCGGCCCAGGTGGCCGGCGAGCCACACGCTGGTGGCGGTGAGCTCGCCGAGATCGACGCCGGTCTCGATGCCGAGGCCGTCGAGCATCCAGACCAGGTCTTCGGTGGCCAGGTTCCCCGTCGCGCTCTTCGCGTACGGGCAGCCGCCGAGGCCGCCCGCGGAGGCGTCCACGGTGGTCACCCCGTGCTGGAGCGCGGCGAGGGTGTTGGACAGGGCCTGGCCGTACGTGTCGTGGAAGTGCACCCCGAGGACGTCGGTGGGCACGCCCGCCGCGTTCAGCGCGGACAGCAGGGCGCGGACATGGCCGGGGGTGGCCGTGCCGATCGTGTCGCCCAGCGACAGCTCGTCGCAGCCCAGGTCGCGCAGGGCCCTGGCGACCCGGACGACCTGGGGGACCGGGACCGGGCCCTCCCACGGGTCGCCGAAGCACATCGACAGGTAGCCGCGCACCCGCACGCCGTCCGCCTTGGCGCGGGCCACGACCGGTTCGAACATGGCCAGGGACCCGTCGACCGTGCGGTTCAGATTGCGGGACGCGAAGGTCTCCGTAGCGGAGCCGAACACGGCGATCGAGCGGGCACCGAGCGCCAGCGCCCGGTCGAGCCCGCGCTCGTTGGGCACCAGGACCGGGAGCTCCACGTCGCCCACGTCCGCGATGTCGCCGAGCATCGGGAACAGCCGCTCGGCGTCGGCGAGCTGGGGCACCCACTTCGGGTGGACGAAGCTCGTCGCCTCGATCGTGGTCAGTCCGGCGACCGCGAGCCGGCGGATGAACTCCGCCTTCACCTCGGTCGGGACGACCGCCTTCTCGTTCTGCAGCCCGTCGCGGGCGCCGACCTCGTGGATCCGGACCCGGGCGGGCAGGCCCGGCGCCGCCACGGTCATGGGCAGGGTGCGGCCGGTGTCCGTCATGCTTCCTCCCCGGCGGGGACCACGACCGCCAGTACCTGGTCCATGGCCACCGTGGTCCCGGCGGTCACGTCGAGTTCGGTCACGGTGCCGGCGTGCGGCGCGGAGATGACGTGCTCCATCTTCATCGCCTCCACCACCAGCAGGCTCTGCCCGGCCACGACCTCGTCCCCGACCGCCACCTTCACCACGGTGACCGTCCCGGGCATGGGCGCGGCGAGCGTGTCGGCGCCGGAGCGGGCGGCCCCGGTCAGCGAGGCCTCCACCGGATCGTGGTCGCGCACGTGCCAGGTGTCGCCGTCCCGGCCCAGCCAGTGGCCCTCCGGGGACTCCGCGTACGCGAACACATGGGTGACCCCGGCCAGTTCCAGCGTGATGCGGCCGCCGTCGACGGAAAGGGTCCTGGCCGTCTCCGGGCCCCCGGGCAGCGGGCCCAGCGGGCCGCAGGAGCCCGAGGACGGGGCCGGCGGGGCGGCGCCCTCGCCGACATGGCCGAAGGTCAGCTCCGCGCCCGCCCCGCACGGCCGCAGCCCCACCTGGACGGGCTCGTGGCCCGGGATGTGGAAGGAGCGCACCGTACGCGCCGGGACGCCGCCCATCCGCCAGCCGTCACCGGCCGAGAAGGGGTCGGCCCAGACGGCCGGGTCCGGGGCCTGGGCGGAGTGCTGCCGCAGCAGCGCCGCCGCCGCGTACACCTCCTCCGGCACGCCGTCCGGGACCAGGCCGTCCACCTCGCGCTCCACCAGGCCGGTGTCCAGCTCGCCCGCCGCCACGGCCGGGTGGCCCAGCAGCCGGCGCAGGAAGCCCGCGTTGGTGGGGACGCCGAGGACCACGGTGTCCGCGAGGGCCGTCCGCAGCCGGCGCAGTGCCGTGGCCCGGTCGGGGCCGTACGCGATCACCTTGGAGAGCATCGGGTCGTAGAGGCTGCCGACCTCGCCGCCCTCGGCGAGCCCGGAGTCCGTGCGCACCCCGTCGCCCTGCGGTTCGCGCAGCGCGAGGACCGTGCCGCCGGAGGGCAGGAAGCCGCGCGCGGGGTCCTCGGCGCAGATCCGCGCCTCGACCGCGTGACCGGTGAGGGTGATGTCGCTCTGGTCGTACGGGAGGTGCTCGCCCGCCGCGACCCGCAGCTGCCACTCCACCAGGTCCAGGCCGGTGATCAGCTCGGTCACCGGGTGCTCGACCTGGAGGCGGGTGTTCATCTCCATGAAGTAGTACGAGGACGGGTCGTTGCCCGGGACGATGAACTCCACCGTGCCCGCGCCGACGTAGCCGCAGGAGCGGGCCGCCTGGACGGCCGCCTCGCCCATCGCCGCCCGGGTCTCCTCGTCGAGCAGGACGGACGGCGCCTCCTCGATGATCTTCTGGTGGCGGCGCTGGAGCGAGCACTCGCGCTCGCCCAGGTGCACCACGGTGCCGTGGCCGTCGGCCAGGACCTGGATCTCGATGTGGCGCGGCCGGTCGATCCAGCGCTCCACGAGCAGGGTGTCGTCGCCGAAGGAGGCCCGTGCCTCGCGCCGGGCGGCCGCGATCTCGTCCGTGAGCAGCGCCGCGTCCCGCACCAGGCGCATGCCCTTGCCGCCGCCGCCCGCCGAGGGCTTCAGCAGCACCGGGACGCCGATCTCCCCGGCCGCCGCGGCCAGTTGGGCATCGGTCAGCCCGCCTCCGGTGGAGCCCGGCACCACCGGGACACCGGCCGAGGCCACCGTCTCCTTGGCCCGGATCTTGTCGCCCATCAGCGCGATGGCGTCGGCGGGCGGGCCGATGAAGGCCAGGCCCGCGTCCGCGCACGCCCGCGCGAACGCCGCGTTCTCCGCGAGGAAGCCGTAGCCCGGGTGGACGGCCTGCGCGCCCGTGCGCAGCGCCGCCTCCAGCAGCCGCTCCACGCTCAGATAGCTCTCGGCGGCCGGCGCGGGACCGATCCGGACCGCCGTGTCCGCCTCCCGTACGTGCCGGGCGTCGGCGTCGGCGTCGCTGAAGACGGCGACCGAGCGCACCCCCAGGGTGCGCAGCGTCCGGATCACCCGGACCGCGATCTCGCCGCGGTTGGCGACGAGCACCGTGTCGAACATCGTCATCTCTGCCTCACATCCGGAAGACGCCGAAGCCGGCGTCGCCCAAGGGCGCGTTGGCGCACGCGGTCAGGGCGAGCCCCAGCACCTGCCGGGTCTCCAGCGGGTCGATGACCCCGTCGTCCCAGAGCCGGGCGGTGGCGTAGTACGCGTTGCCCTGGGTCTCGTACTGCTCGCGGATCGGGGCCTTGAAGGCCTCCTCGTCCTCGGTGCTCCAGTCGTCGCCGAGCTGGTCGCGCTTGACGGTGGCGAGCACGGACGCTGCCTGTTCGCCGCCCATGACGGAGATCTTCGCGTTGGGCCACATCCACAGGAAGCGGGGGCTGTAGGCCCGGCCGCACATCGAGTAGTTGCCCGCCCCGTAGGAGCCGCCGACCACCACGGTCAGCTTCGGGACCCGGGCGCAGGCGACGGCGGTGACCATCTTGGCGCCGTGCTTGGCGATGCCGCCGGCCTCGTAGTCCCGGCCGACCATGAAGCCGGAGATGTTCTGGAGGAAGACCAGCGGGATGCCGCGCTGGTCGCACAGCTCGATGAAGTGCGCGCCCTTCTGGGCGGACTCGGAGAACAGGATGCCGTTGTTGGCGACGATGCCGACCGGGTGGCCGTGGACATGGGCGAAGCCGGTGACCAGCGTCGTCCCGTACTCCGCCTTGAACTCGGCGAACCGCGAGCCGTCCACCACCCGGGCGATCACCTCGCGCACGTCGTAGGGCGTGCGCGAGTCGACGGGCACCGCCCCGTACAGCCCGGCGGGGTCCACCTTCGGCTCGTCCACCGGGCGCACGGACCACGGCAGCGCACCGCGCTCCGGCAGTGTGGAGACGATGGTCCGCACGATGCGCAGCGCGTGCGCGTCGTCCTCCGCGAGATGGTCGGTGACGCCCGACGTACGGGAGTGGACCTCGCCGCCGCCCAGCTCCTCGGCGGTGACGACCTCGCCGGTGGCGGCCTTCACCAGCGGCGGGCCGCCGAGGAAGATCGTGCCCTGGTTGCGGACGATCACGGCCTCGTCGCTCATCGCGGGCACATACGCCCCGCCGGCCGTGCAGGAGCCCAGCACCGCGGCGATCTGCGGGATGCCGGCCCCGGACATCCGGGCCTGGTTGTAGAAGATCCGCCCGAAGTGCTCGCGGTCGGGGAACACCTCGTCCTGCATCGGCAGGAAGGCACCGCCCGAGTCCACCAGGTACAGACAGGGGAGCCGGTTCTCCAGCGCCACCTCCTGGGCCCGCAGGTGCTTCTTCACGGTCATCGGGTAGTACGTGCCGCCCTTGACGGTCGCGTCGTTGGCGACGATCACGCACTCCCGGCCGCTGACCCGGCCGATCCCGGCGATCACCCCGGCGGCCGGTGCCGCGCCCCCGTACAGCCCCTCGGCCGCCAGCGGGGCCAGCTCCAGGAACGGGGAGCCCGGGTCGAGCAGGGTGTCCACCCGCTCCCGGGGCAGCAGCTTGCCGCGCGCCACATGCCGGGCGCGGGCCCTCTCACCCCCGCCGAGCCTGGCCGTGGCGAGCCGCCTGCGCAGCTCGTCGGCGAGCGCGTGGTGTCCCGCCTCGTTGGCCTGCCAGGCCTCCGAGGCGGGGTCCGCCGCACTCGCCAGCACCGGTGCCTGCTGCATCCTGTCGAGCCCCCTTGCCCGTACCGCGATGTGACCGGCCTCGTCCGCGATCGGCGGGCGGAGGCTGTTAGTGAGCGTTAACGTTCCTCTCAGGTTAACGACCGCTAACGCGCCTGTCTAGAATGACTCGTCATGAGCACCCATGCCGCCGCCCGCGTCGCGGCCCCCACCCGCCGCGAGCAGATCCTCAGGGAAGCGGCCCGCCTCTTCGCCGAGCGCGGCTTCCACGGAGTCGGCGTCGACGAGATAGGCGCCGCCGTCGGCATCAGCGGCCCCGGCCTCTACCGGCACTTCCCCGGCAAGGACGCGATGCTCGCCGAACTGCTCGTCGGCATCAGCGAGCGGCTGCTGGCCGGCGGACGCCTCCGGGTCTCCGAGGACGCCTCGGGCGACAGGTCCCCCGAGGCGCTGCTGGACGCGCTCATCGAGGGCCACATCGACTTCGCCCTCGACGACCGCCCCCTGATCACCCTGCACGACCGCGAGCTGGACCGCCTGCGGGACAGCGACCGCAAGCGGGTCCGCCGGCTCCAGCGCGAGTACGTCGAGGTGTGGGTGGCCGCCGTCCGCGACCTCTACCCGGACCTCGCGGAGAACGAGGCGCGCGCGGCCGTCCACGCCGTGTTCGGCCTGCTCAACTCGACCCCGCACCTCGGACGCCCCGGCGCCCTGCCCGGCCGCGCAGCGACCGCCGCCCTGCTGCACCGGCTGGCCCGGGGCGCCTTCGCCGCGGCGGCGGAGCCGGGGACGCGACAGGACCCGTCCGGAGCAACGGAGCCGGACGGGTCCTGAGGGACCGCGGGTCAGCGGGGCGACGGCCTCCGGGAGGACGCCGTGACCACGGGTCCTGAGGGGACGCGGGTCAGCGGCCGGTGGCCGCCCGGGACGACACCAGGACCCGGTCCACCCGCATCGCGTGCCCGGCCTCCGTGGCCGGACCCGCCGTGGCGCCGTCGGCGGCCGGCAGCGCGCCGCCCATCGCCACGTTCAGGATCAGGAACTGCCCGCGCTTCAGCGCCCGGTCCCAGGTCGCCGCGTCCATGGCGGACGCCTTCACCCGGTGGTACACCCGCCCGTCCAGATACCAGCGCAGCTCCTCGGCGCCGGGCGCGGTGTCCAGCTCCACGGCGTACGTGTGGAACGCGCCGCGGCAGCCGGGGCAGGCCTGCCGGGGCGAGGTGAGGCCCATCGGCTCGCGGCAGGGGCCGCCCCCGTCCGTACCGCAGTGCAGGGTGCCGAAGACGGCGTCCCGCCCGTTGACCGACTCCATCACGTCGATCTCGCCGGTGCCGGGCCAGCCGGTGTAGCCGTCGCGCAGTCCGGCGCCCAGCGTCCAGAAGGCCGGCCAGTAGCCGCCGGCCGCCGCGCCCGTGACGTCCGGCAGGGCGATCGACGCCTCGATCCGCAGCACCCCGCCGGGCGGGGGAGCGAAGTCGGAACGCCTCGACTCGATGCGGCCCGAGTACCACCGCCCGTCACGGAGCGTCGGCACGATCTCCAGCGCGCCCCTGCCGTCCAGCCGGACGTTGTCCGTCGAGTCGGTCATCGTCTCGATCTCCCCGGTGCCCCACTGGGCGGCCGGGCAGCCCGGATAACAGGTGCCCCGGTCGTACAGCCAGCGGGAGGCGGCGGGGCGGGTGCCCGCCGGGCCGTCGAAATCCTCGCGCAGCAGCTGCGTCCAGCCGTCCCGGGCCGGTGTGCCGGGCCCCGCGAGGAGCCGTTCGATCCTCGGGGCCAGGACCACGGCCGCCACATCGGTGAGATGGGCGTCGTCCCGGTAGAGCAGGACCCGGTCCAGGACCGCCGGGCAGACCGGTCCGGAGGCCGGGCAGAGCACCGCGTTCACCCCGACGGTCCGCACCCCGGGCAGCTTGCCGGCCGCCGCCCGCTCCGCCAGCGGATCGGCCCACCGGGCCTTCGCGCGGTCGAAGGCGCAGGCCTCCGGATCGTCGAGATGGCCAGAGACGCACGCGGGGACGTCCGTGCCCGGCACCGGGGTGTCCTCGATGTACACGATCGGCACCCCGAGCGCCCGCAGCGGCTTCAGGGTCTTCTCCCACGCGGCGAGCAGCAGGTCCCGGTCGTCCGTGTAGCGGTTGAGCGAGGAGATCACGATCATGCGGGGCTTGGGCCCGTCGGCCAGCCGGGCGAGGCTGTCCGCCCGCCAGGTGTCGCACTCGTGGTACGTACGCCCCAGCTGCGGGTTCACCACGGTGAGCCGGGGCAGCGGGCAGCCCTGCTTGACCAGTTCCTGGAGCGCCCAGCCGCGCTTCGCGGCGAAGCTGAGGACGGGGGAGAACCACTGGCCGGCGTGCGAGTCGCCGAGCAGGACGATCCGGTCGGGGCTGTCCACCGCGCCGAACAGGCAGGGCGGGCTGCTCGTGACCGGCGGCGCCACCTCGCACGCCCCGTCCGGCGGGAAGCTCTTCCTCGCCTGGACCGGGCTCGGCACCACCGGGGAGTCCTTCGGCGGGGTCCCGGTCAGCAGCGAGGGCCCCTCGGCCGCGCCGAGCGGGAGCCCCTTCGCGTCGACCGGCGCGGACGGGCCCAGCAGCCGCAGGGTGGTCGTGCCCACCACGAGCGCGAGGACCACCGGGACGACGACGGCGAACACGCCCAGCGACAGTCCCCTGCGCGGGAGTTCGGTGACCGTGCGGCTGTAGCGCAGCGGGCGTTCCACCCAGCGCATGGTCGCCAGCGCGGGCAGCACGGAGGCCAGTGTCAGGGCCGTCCTGGCCGGCCACTCCAGGGTGCCGAGGCGGGCCTCGGCGAGCACGAGGACCGGCCAGTGCCAGAGGTACAGCGTGTAGGAGAGCCGTCCGACCGCCCGGGGGCCGCGCAGTCCCAGCACCCGTCCCACGCCGTAGCGGGCCTGTTCGCGCGGGTGCCGGCCGGGTATCCCGGCCAGGACGACCGCGGCCGTCGCCAGGGTGGGGACGAGCGCCGCGACGCCGGGGTACGGCGTGTCCGCGTCGTACTCCAGGACGCACCACACCAGGGCCGCCGCCCCCGCCCAGCCGCACAGCAGCCGCAGCGCGCGGGGCCCGCGCAGCAGATGCCACGGCAGCAGCGCCAGCAGCGCCCCGACGCCGAACTGCCAGACGCGCGAGGGGGTTCCGAGGTACGCCAGGGAGACGGAGTCGTCCGTCCAGCGCAGCGAGAGGGCGAAGGAGACGAGCGTCAGCACGGCGGTGACGGCCACGGCCACCGGCCGCAGGGCGCGTCCCCGGCGCGCGGCGCGGGCGGCGAGGACCGCGAGCGCGGCGAGCAGCGGGGCCCAGACGAGGTAGAACTGCTCCTCCACGGCCAGCGACCAGAAGTGCAGCAACGGGCTCTCGTCCTGCCCGGCGGCCAGATAGTCGGTCCGCTGCTGTACGAAGCGCCAGTTGGCGACCGAGAGGGCCGCCGCGACGACGTCGTTCTCCAGGTCGGTCCGGCGCAGCGGTACGGTCAGCCAGGCCCCGGCCGCCGCGACGGCGACGAGCACCACGGAGGCCGAGGGCAGCAGCCGGCGGGCCCGCCGGGAGAAGAACTCGCCGAGCCGGACGCGGCCGGTGGTGACGGCCTCCCGCACCAGCAGCCCGGTGATCAGATAGCCGGAGACGACGAAGAAGACGTCCACGCCGACGAATCCGCCGGCCAGGCCCGGTACGGAGGCGTGGAAGGCGAGGACCGCGAGGACGGCGAAGGCGCGCAGTCCCTCGATGTCGGGGCGGAAGGCGGACCGGCGGGTACCCGTGGCACCGGACCCGGACGCGCCGGAGGGCGGCCGGGCGGCGGTGCTGCCTGCGGTCGGGCGACCGGAGGGGGCGAGGGTGGGCATGAAACGGTGACCTTTCAGCTCAGCCAGGGCAGCATGGGGTTGACCCAGCCGGACGCGAGCAGTGCGGTGAGGACGAGCGTGGCCGTGACGGCCAGGGTTTCGGGCCAGCGCCGGGGCAGTACCGAGGGGCGCCGGGCGGCGCGGACCCGGGCGGGGCGGCCGGCGGACGCGGGGCGCAGCCCGGCCACCAGGTCCCTGATCAGCGGGACGTTGATCTGGAGCTGGACCAGCAGATAGAGGCCGAGCCCCCAGGTGGGCTCCCAGCCGCCTCGGGCCACCGCCAGGGCGAGGCCGGCGGCGGCCGCCCCGGTGGAGCCGACCAGCCAGACGAGCGAGACGAGGACCACCCGGTGCGCCATGGTGCCCGGCTTTCCGCCGCCCGCCCCGGTGGGCACCCAGGCCGCGCTGCGGCCGCGCAGGGTGTGCAGGAAGGCGGCCCCGGCGGCCACGCTCGTCAGGACGTTGGCCCGGATCACCTCGATCCGCCAGCGGGTGCGGCTGATGCGCGGCAGCAGCACGTGCCAGAGCCACAGCGGCGCGAGCAGCGGCAGGACGTGCCAGGGCCGGATGTCGTCCGGGTACCAGAACATCATCACCAGCGGCGGCAGCGGGGCCGCGAAGGTGTTCACCACGGTCGTCAGATAGCCGACGATGCCCTCGTAGAAGCAGAGCCGCATCCGCCAGGGGGCGCCCATCCGCTTCAGGACGGGCGTGCCCATCAGATGGAGGTTGCCCATCGCCCAGCGGTACTGCTGGTTGAGGTACGAGGCGAGGTTGTCCGGCGAGGTGCCCTTGGCGACCAGCACCGGGACGTACAGGGTCCGGAACCCCTTCTCGTACAGGGCGAGTCCGGTGTACAGGTCCTCGCTGTGGTCGAGCCGGGCGAAGCCGCCGGCCAGGTCGACGGCGCTGCGGCGGTAGACGGCGTTGCTGCCGCAGCAGATGGCGGCGTCGCTGGCGTCCCGGGACGGCTGGATCCAGCGGAAGAACCACTCCTGGGCCGATCCGGCGGCGCGCTGGATCCAGCTCATCGTCTCGTCGGTGTCGAAGCACTGCGGGCTCTGCACGATGCCGACGCCGGGGTCGGCCAGATACGGCACGAGATGGCGCAGGAAGTCGGGCCGGGGCGCGAAGTCGGCGTCCAGGATGGCGATGTGCTCGGCGCTGCTCAGGGTCAGGGCGTGGTTGAGGTTGCCCGCCTTCTTGAGGTGCCCCCGGTCGGGCCGTACGACGTAGCGGTAGCCGAACGTGCCCGCCAGCGCGGCCACTTCGGCGCGGTCGGCGTCGTCGAGGACCCAGACGGTCAGCTCGCCGGGCCAGTCGATCAGGGCGACGGCGCGGTAGGCGTTCTCCAGGACGGCGAGCGGTTCGCCGCAGGTCGGCAGGTAGAGGTCGACGGAGGGCGGGTCGGTCGGATTCCAGGCGTGCACGAGGACTTCGTGCGAGCGCCGGGTCAGCCGGCGCTGGCGCAGGCTGTTCACCGAGGAGAGGACGAGGGCGACGACGTTCACCGAGAGCACCAGGAGGAAGGCCCAGAGGGCCGGGGTGCGCAGGGCGAAGGTGAGCATCGTCGCCGCGGTGAGGACGAAGGCGAGGGAGGAGCTGATCAGGACCCAGCGGCGCTGCGGTCCGAAGTACCAGTACAGCTCCCGGTCGGACGGAGGTTGCGGCAGGTGATGAACGGTCATATAGCCCCCCACGGCTGTGCATGTCCCGGTATCGGGCGGCCCAGCCTAATGCCAAAGGTATAGACCACTTGTTGCAACACGGTGAACAGGACACGAGTTGGCGTGAAGTCAGTGGTCTGGACCTATTTCACGCGTCCGGCCGGGGTGGAACGAGAAGTTCCAGGTCACGGCCGGGTGAACGGTCCCTCAATATCCGGAGAGTCATTCGACCGGCACACCGCGCACACTCCACGGCACAATGGGCGCATGCCGATACCCAGCCGCGCCGCCCTCGTCGAACACCTGGTCCGCACCCGTATCGCCGGGGACGTCGCGACCCCGCGCGACAACAACCTCTCCCACTACCGCAAGCTCGCCAACGGCGACCGCCACTACTGGCTGGGGCTGGAGCTGGGCGACCGCTGGCGCGACGAGCAGGACGTGCTGGCCGTGATGGCGGAGCGGTGCGGCGTCAGCGACGACCCGGAGCACCGCTTCGGGCAGGACACCATCGACCCCGAACTGACCGTGGACGCGCTGGAGCGGGCCGCGGCCCGGCTGCGCAAGGCCGCCGACGGCGGCGAACGGGTGCTCTTCGCCACCGGGCACCCGGGCGGGCTGCTGGACGTCCACCGGCAGACCGCCGCGGCGCTGCGGGCGGCCGGCTGCGAGATCGTCCGCATCCCCTCCGGGCTGATGGCCGACGAGGGCATGGTCTTCCAGTTCGCGGACGTCGCCGTGCAGGAGCGGGGCGCCACCCTCTGGCACACCCACTCCCCGGCCCCCATGGCCGCGATCCTGGACGGGCTGGAGCGCGAGGGCCGCCCCGCGCCCGACCTGGTCGTCGCCGACCACGGCTGGGCGGGCTGCGCGGCCCAGCGGGGCCTGGACGCCATCGGCTACGCGGACTGCAACGACCCGGCACTCTTCCTCGGCGAGGCCGAGGGCACCCTCCAGGTCGCCGTCCCGCTCGACGACCATGTGCTGGACCCGCGGTTCTACGACCCCATGACGGACTACCTGCTGGACGCGGCGGGACTGCTCTGAGGGGCGTCCCCGTACGGCGGGAGGGCCCGCGGCGGCGGTACGGCCCGGACTCCGCGCCCCGGCCCGGGGAGCGGCCTCAGGACCCCGGCCCCGGCGGCCGGTCCCGGCCCGCCGCACGGGCCCGCCGCCGCTGCTCCAGACCCGGCGTCGGGTCCAGATACACCCGCCGCACGGACGGATACCGCTCCCGCAGCTGCTCCTCCGCCTCCTCGCAGGCCCATTCGACCTGCTCGGCACTGGCCACGTCCCGGAAGTCGATCTTCGCGGCGATCAGGATCTCGTCCGGCCCCTGGATGAGCGTGGTCAGCTCCAGCACGTCGATGATGTGCGGGACGGAGAGCAGCTCCTCGCGGATCCCGGCGCGCATCCGCGCCGACACCGGACGGCCGATCAGCAGCTGGGCGTTGGACCGGCCGAGCACCCAGGCGACGTAGACGAGCAGCAGGCCGATCAGCACGGAGGCGATGCCGTCCCAGACGCCGGAGCCCGTCAGCTGCCCGCCGAGCAGCCCGCCCGCCGCCAGCGCCAGACCCACCAGGGCCGCCGAGTCCTCCATCACCACGGCCTTGACGGCGGTGTCCGGGGTCAGCCGGAAGTAGCGCCGGGCCGGGGTGTCCAGCCGGACCGCCTCCCGGCGCACCTGCCGCAGCCCGGTGCGCAGCGAGAAGCCCTCCAGCAGGAAGGCGACGGCGAGCACCACGTACGAGACGAGCGGGTCGCCCAGCTCCTCGCCGGAGACCAGGGTGTGGACGCCGTCGTAGACGGAGAAGACCGCGCCGCCGACGAAGGTGGCGACGGAGGCGAGCAGCGCCCAGATGTAGCGCTCGGGGCCGTAGCCGAGGGGGTGGTCCTCGTCGGCGGGTTTCGCGCCGCGTTTCAGCGCGGTGAGGAGCAGGATCTCGGTGACGGTGTCGGCGACCGAATGGGCCGCCTCGGCGAGCATCGCGCTCGAACCGCTGATCAGCCCGGCGACGGCCTTCGCCACGGCGATCCCGAGATTGGCGGCCGCCGCGACGACGACGGTGAAGGTGGACTCCCCGCCCCCGCCCGCGGCCTCGGGACCGGTCTCCGATTCCCCTCCGGGGCGTGCGTCGCTCATGGAGGGGAGTCTGCCGGAATCGGGCGGGTACGGCCCGTTCAGTCCTCCCGGGGGACGCGGACCACGCCCTCCTGGATGACGGTGATCGCCAGCCGGCCGTCCCGGGTCCAGATCCGGGCCTGGCCGAGCCCGCGCCCGCCGGACGCGGACGGCGACTCCTGGTCGTACAGCAGCCACTCGTCGGCGCGGAAGGGCCGGTGGAACCACATCGCGTGGTCCAGGCTCGCGCCCACCACGTCGCCCACCGCCCAGCCGCCGCGCCCGTGGGCGAGCAGCACCGAGTCGAGCAGGGTCATGTCGGAGACGTACGTGGCCATGCAGACGTGCAGCAGCGGATCGTCGGCCAGCTTGCCGTTGGTGCGGAACCACACCTGCGAGCGGGGCTCGCGCACCTCGCCGACGGTGCCGAACGGCGGGGCGTCCACGTACCGCAGATCGACCGCGGCCCGCGCCTCGATCAGCTTGTCGACGACCTCGGGGCCGCTGAACCGGTCGGCGTAGCGCGGCAGCAGCTCGGCGGCCGTGGGCAGCGTCTCCGGGTCGGGGGCGGGCGGCATGTCCGCCTGGTGCTCCAGGCCGTCCTCGTACGTCTGGAAGGACGCCGAGAGGTGGAAGATCGGCTGGCCGTGCTGGACGGCGACGACCCGGCGGGTGGTGAAGGAGCGGCCGTCGCGGATCCGGTCGACGCTGTAGACGATCGGTGCCCCGGGGTCGCCCATCCGCAGGAAGTAGGAGTGCAGGGAGTGCGCGGTGCGGTCCGCGGGGACGGTGCGGCCCGCGGCGACGAGCGCCTGGGCCGCGACCTGTCCGCCGAAGACGCGGGGCACGATCGCCGAACGGCTGGTGCCCCGGAAGATGTCCTGCTCGATCTGTTCGAGATCGAGGAGATCCAGCAGATCGAGCAGGGGGTCGGGTGCTGAGCTCATGGAGGAGAACGTAGCCGCTCTACAGGCCCATGGACTTGGCGATGATCGACTTCATGACCTCGCTGGTGCCGCCGTAGATGCGGTTGACCCGGTTGTCCGCGTACAGGCGGGCGATCGGGTACTCGTTCATGAAGCCGTAGCCGCCGTGCAGCTGGAGGCAGCGGTCGATCACGCGGTGCGCGACCTCGGTGCAGAACAGCTTCGCGGAGGCGGCCTCGGCGGCGGACAGCTCACCGGCGTCCAGCGCCTCCAGCGCGCGGTCGGCGACGGCCTGGGCCGCGTCCACCTCGGCCTGGCAGGCGGCCAGCTCGAACTTGGTGTTCTGGAAGGAGGCGACGGTCTTGCCGAAGACCGTGCGGTCCTGCACGTACTCCTTGGCGAAGCGGACGGCCGCCGCGGCCTGGGCGTACGCGCCGAAGGCGATGCCCCAGCGCTCGGAGGCCAGGTTGGTGCCGAGGTAGCCGAAGCCCTTGTTCTCCTCGCCCAGCAGGTCCTCGGCCGGGACCTTGACGTCGACGAAGGCCAGCTCGGCGGTGTCGGAGACCTTCAGGCCCAGCTTGTCGAGCTTGCGGCCGACCGAGTAGCCCTCGGACGTGGTGTCCACGGCGAACAGCGAGATGCCGAAGCGGCGGTCGTCCTCGCGCGGCGCGGAGGTGCGGGCGCAGACGATGACGCGGTCGGCGTGCACACCGCCGGTGATGAAGGTCTTGGCGCCGTTGAGGACGTAGTGCGTGCCGTCCTCGGAGAGCTTGGCGGTGGTCTTCATGCCCGCGACGTCGGAGCCGGTGCCCGGCTCGGTCATCGCGAGGGCCCACATCTCCTCACCGGTCGCGAACTTCGGCAGCCAGCGCTTCTTCTGCTCCTCGGTGGCGAGCATCTTGATGTACGGCAGGCCGAGCAGCGTGTGCACGCCGGAGCCGCCGAAGGACACGCCCGCGCGGGCGGTCTCCTCGTAGATGACCGCCTCGTACTTGTGCGAGTCGATGCCCGCGCCGTCGTACTCCTCGTCGACGTTGATGCCGAAGACGCCCAGCTCGCCGAGCTTCAGATAGAAGTCGCGCGGGGCCTGGCCGGCCGCGAACCAGTCGTCGTAGACCGGTACGACCTCGGCCGCGATGAAGGCGCGGATGGTCTCCCGGAACGCCTCGTGGTCCTCGTTGAATACCGTACGGCGCACGGGGTGCCTCCCTGGTCGGCTTCGCTGGGCTCGGCTAAGCGCTTGCTCAGCCTTGGTTAAAAGTTACCCGGGGGTCACCGGGCTGTCCAGGGTGATGCTCGGCACGCGGCCGGGGCGCCGCGGCACCCCTGTGCCAATAGCGCGGTACGGCAAAGACCGCAAGGGTGCCTCTTCGGCCGCTCCCCCCGGAGGAATCGGTCCATCCGCCCATACGGGGTGGGAAGGACGGGGCCCGGTGCGCAAGCTGGGTGGTGTCCGGTGGCCACGGCAACCGGGGCCACAAGGGTCCCGCCCGAGGCGGGACGCACATCATCAACGGGGGATCACATGAAGGCAGTCATGACACGTTCGCGCGCCCTGGCCGTCGGCGGCGCACTGCTGGCGGGGGTGCTCGCCGCCGGCGCGGGGACCGCTTCGGCGGCGCCCCGGGTGTCCGGGGACACGGCCGTGGGCGCGAGCCGTACGGCGGCCGCCGCCGCGCCGTCGGCCGCCGCGGCGACCTACACCGTGAACATCTGGGCGCAGGTCAACCAGCGTTCCGGCCCGCACACCACGTCCACGAAGATCGGGACGCTGGGGCTGGCCGACAACCCGCACTACGCCCAGTGCTGGACCTACGGCGACAAGGTCGTGGCCGAGGGCTACACGAACAACATCTGGCTCAAGGTGCAGAACAAGGCCAGCGGCAAGTGGGGCTACTCCAGCGCCATCTACTTCAAGGGCAACGAGCGGGGCAACCTCCCCGTCTCCGCGAAGTGCTGACGGTTCACCGTCCGGGCCCGTCCCCGCGGCACTCCGCCGCGGGGGCGGGCCCTCCGCGTGTCCGCCCGTCCCGCCGGAAGCGGAAGCGGAACCGGAACGGAATTGGCTCAAAGAGATCCCCGGGCGGCGTCGCGCCCCAGGGCGAACCACAGCTCCGTCCGGACGTCCATGTCGTCCAGGTCCGCGTCCAGCAGGGCCGCGCAGCGCGCCACGCGCTGGCGGACCGTGTTGCGGTGGACGCCGAGGGCGGTGGCGGTCCGGTCCCAGCCGCCGTGCAGGCTCAGCCAACAGCGCAGGGTCTCGGCGAGCACGGGGGTGAGCGGGGCCAGCAGGGCGCGGGCGTGCGCGTCGGCGGCCCCGGCGTCGACCAGTGAGGCCAGTCCCCGGCCGGTCTCCGCGCCCTGCCGCACCAGAGGGGTGCGGGTGGCCCGCGCCCGGCCCAGCGCACGGGCGGCCTGGGCATCGGCCTCCGCCAGCGCACCGGCCGTCGCGGGCGCCGAGACGCCCAGCGTCCACCCCGGCTGCGGGGAGACCGTGCCGCCGCCGGGGACGAGAACCCTGACCACTCCGCCCGCCGCGGCCGTCCCGGCGCCCGCGTCCACCAGCGCCGAACCCAGCGCCGCGCCGAGCGCGCCCGCCGCGAGCGGGTCCGCCGGGCGGCCGCCGCCGCGGAGCGCGTGCACCACCTCCCAGGACCCGTCCCCGCCCAGCAGCGGGGCGACCGCGGCGGGCTCCGCGCCGAGCAGCAGCCGTACCAGCGCCGCCGAACGGTGTGCCGCGTCGGCGCTCTGGTGCGGGGCCGCCAGCAGGGAGAGCAGGACGACCGCGACCCCGGCGAGGGTGTGATCACCCGCCTCCCGGCCGCCCGCTTCCCGGCCGCCTGCTTCCCGGCCGCCCGCTTCCCCGCCGCCGGTCGCCACCGCGAGGACGAGTCCGTGGCCGCCGCCCAGTCCGTACGCGGACAGCCGCGCGCCGCCCGCCGTGTCGGTGGCCGTCGACGGCGCGCCCCGGTCCGCCGGGGCGACCACGTCCGCGAGGCGGGCCAGGGCGGCGCGGACCGCGGGCGCGGGGAGCCGGCCCGCGGTGTGCAGCTCCTCGCCGCCGGCCGTGCGCAGGACCGCGTACCCGGGCAGCTGGGCCGCCAGCTGGTGCAGCACCGCGGGCACCGGGTCCGGCCGCGCCGCCGCCGTCGCCAGCGCCTGCTGGGCGCGGGCCACCCGGCGCAGCTCACGCAGCCGGGCCTCGGCCATCAGCCGCCACACCGCCCGCGCGATCGCGGTGAACGGGGTCCCGGGCCCCACCTCCACCAGCGGCAGCCCGTGGCGTTCGCAGGCCGCGACCAGCTCCGGCGGCACCGCCTCGTGCACCGGGCGCACCCCGAAGCCGAGCGCCGCCGCGCCCGCCTCCACCAGCCGGGCCGCATAGGCGTCCGGGTCCGTGAGGAGCACCCCGGCCGTCAGCAGCAGCTCCCCGCCGAGCAGATACGGATAGGGGTCCGCCATCTCCGAGGTGTGCACCCATAGCAGCTCGGCGTCGGCGGGCCCCGCGATCCGGCGCAGCCCCAGGTCCTCCAGGGCGAGCAGCGCGGACAGGGCGACGGGCGGGGTGGGCGGTCCGGCCGGGGCGTCGGGCATGGAGGGTTCGTCCATTCGGTGCGGCGGTGCTGTGGGAAACGTACACGCGGGGGCGGTGTCAGTGCCGTCGTGCAGCATCGGGAGGGAACAGAGACGAAGGGGAATCCGCCGTGGCCGTCACCAACGAGCAGCTCGTACAGCACGCCTTCCTGGCCCTGCTGTACGAAGACGAGTACTTCCCGCACCACCTCCTGGACAAGGGCCGGGCGATCCTGGTCCGGCTGTGCGAGCGGATCGAGGCGGAGAACCCCGCCGGACTCCCGGAGCTGTACGCGCTGAGCGCGGTGGCGACCGAGGAGTTCAACGCGCTGGACGAGGAGTTGCAGAAGGCGGGCAGCGAGATCGAGACCGTCGCCCGCGAGGAGATCGCCGAGGACTTCTGGCGCATAGCCCAGGCCTACGGATTCGCGGATGTGGACGTGGAGGAGCTGATCGCCCCGCGCGACTGGTAGGGCGCGCGGGCGGTCCCTCCCGGCTGTGCGGACCGTCCCGGAAGGCCGGTCGATATGGAGGAAACATACACTTCAGGACGGTCCTCCGGCCGCCTAGCGTCGTGGTGGAGCCGTGCCCTGTCCGAGTGGGCGCGGGAGATCCGGCACACTCGCAGGGGCCCGTCCTCCGGTCCGGGCCCGCGCGTCACCGAAGGAAGGCCACCAGCATGAGCAGCAGCGACACCCCGCGCGGCCCCGTCGACTCCTCCCGCGTCCCGCGCTACGCGGGGCCCGCGACCTTCGCCCGGCTGCCCCGGCTGGACGAGGTCGGCACGGCGGACGTCGCCGTCGTCGGGGTGCCCTTCGACGCGGGCGTCTCCTACCGGCCCGGCGCCCGCTTCGGCGGCAACGCGATCCGTGAGGCCTCGCGGCTGCTCCGCCCGTACAACCCGGCGCAGGACGCCTCGCCGTTCGCCCTCGCCCAGGTCGCCGACGCGGGCGACATCGCGGCCAATCCCTTCGACATCAACGAGGCCGTCGAGACGATCGAGGGCGCCGCCGACGAGCTCCTCGCCACCGGCGCCCGGCTGATGACGCTCGGCGGCGACCACACCATCGCGCTGCCGCTGCTGCGGTCCGTCGCCCGGAAGCACGGCCCCGTCGCGCTGCTCCACTTCGACGCCCATCTGGACACCTGGGACACCTACTTCGGCGCCGCCTACACCCACGGCACCCCGTTCCGCCGCGCCGTCGAGGAGGGCATCCTCGACACCTCCGCGCTCTCCCACGTCGGCACCCGGGGCCCGCTCTACGGCAAGCAGGACCTCACCGACGACGCGAAGATGGGCTTCGGCATCGTCACCTCCGCCGACGTCATGCGCCGGGGCGTCGACGAGATCACCGACCAGCTCCGCCAACGCATCGGGGACCGGCCGCTGTACATCTCCATCGACATCGACGTGCTCGACCCGGCGCACGCCCCGGGCACCGGCACCCCCGAGGCCGGCGGCCTCACCTCCCGCGAGCTGCTGGAGATCGTGCGCGGACTCGCCTCCTGCCACCTGGTCTCCGCCGACCTGGTCGAGGTCGCCCCGGCGTACGACCACGCGGAGATCACCTCCGTCGCCGCCTCGCACACCGCCTACGAACTGACGACGATCATGACCCGGCAGATCGCGGAGGCCCGGACGCAGTGAGCCACGACCACGACGAGCGGCCCCCGCTCACCCCCGAGCAGACCGAGGCCGCGCTGAACCCTCCGCCCGGACGCACCGGCGGCGACCTCGTGATCGAGACCCTCCGGGGGCTCGGCGCGACCACCGTCTTCGGGCTGCCCGGACAGCACGCGCTGGGGATCTTCGACGCGCTGCGCCGCTCGCCGCTGAGCTACGTCGGGCTGCGCGTCGAGAACAACGCGGGCTTCGCCGCCGACGCCTACGGACGGATCACCGGCGAGGCCGCCCCGCTGCTGCTGTCCACCGGACCGGGCGCGCTCACCTCGCTCGCCGCCCTCCAGGAGGCGGCCGCCGCCTCCGCGCCGGTGCTCGCGATCTCCAGCCAGGTCCCGGCGGCCGGTCTGGGCGGCGGACGCCACGGCTATCTGCACGAACTGCGCGACCAGCAGGCCTCGTTCCGCGACATCGTGAAGTCCGTGCACCCGGTGCGCACCGCCTCCCAGATCCCGTCCGCGATCGCCGCCGCCTGGGAGTCCGCGCTGACCGCCCCGCACGGCCCGGTCTGGGTCGAGATCCCCGAGGACGTGCTCTCCGCCGAGACCGTGCTGCCGGTGGTCACCGCCCCGGACGCCACCCCGCGCGAGGTGCACGCCCGGCCCGAGCTGATCGCCGTCGCCGCCCATCTGCTCTCCCACGCCCGCCGCCCGGCGATCGTCGCGGGCGGCGGTGTCGTGCGCTCCGACGCCTCCGGCAAGCTGCGCGCCCTCGCCGAGCGGATCGACGCCCCCGTCGTCACCACCTACGGCGGCAAGGGCGCCTTCCCCTGGAACCACCCGCTCTCGCTCCGGTCCTGGATCGAGGACCGGCACACCACCGACTTCCTGGAGGACGCCGACGTCCTGCTCGTCGTCGGCTCCGGACTCGGCGAACTCTCCTCGAACTACTACACGTTCGCCCCGCGCGGCCGGATCGTGCAGATCGAGGCCGACGCCGGGAAGCTGGAGGCCAACCACCCCGCCCTCGGTATCCACGCCGACGCCCGCGACGCCCTCGCCGATCTGCTCGACGCCGTCGCCCCGCGCACCGACCCCACCGCCCCCGCCCGCGTCGCGGAGCTGCTGGACCGGGTCCGCAAGCGGATCGACGCCCAGGGCCGCACCCTGGAACAGCACCTCCTCGCCGAGATCCGCCGCGCGCTGCCCGACAGGTCCCCCAGCTTCTGGGACATGACGATCCTGTCCTACTGGGCCTGGGCCGCCTTCGACGCCCGCCGCCCGAACACCATGCACTCCGCCCAGGGCTCCGGCGGCCTCGGCTACGCCTTCCCCGGCGCGCTCGGCGCGGCCGCCGCCGACCCCGCCACCCCCGTCCTCGCGGTCTCCGGCGACGGCGGCGCGATGTACTCCCTCGCGGAGCTGGCCACCGCCCGCCAGTACGGCCTGCCGGTCACCTGGCTGATCGTGGACGACGGCGGCTACGGCATCCTGCGCGCGTACATGGACGAGTCCTTCGGCGCCACCACCGCGACGGAGCTGGCCCGCCCGGACTTCGTCGCACTGGCCGAGTCCTTCGGCGTCCCCGCCGTCCGCACGGACCCCGACACCCTCGGCGACGACCTGGCCGCCGCGCTCGCGCAGCCCGGCCCCTCGGTCGTCGTCCTGCCCGCCGTCCTGGAGATGTTCGAGCCGACGCATCAGTGACCCGTACAACTTTCGAGCGGTCCAGGAGTCAACTCTGTGGGGCATGCCGGGGGGCGTGCCCGCAGGACCACTCAGGGGACGGGACCGCACACAGATGAAGACACCGCACATACCCCGGCGCGCCCGCGCCGGGCTCGCCGCCGTGCTCGCCGTCGGCGTGATCGCGCCCGTGGCCGCCGGCGCGGCGCCCGCGACGGCCGCCACCTCCACCGTCAGCTGCACCTCCGCCACCTCCGGGCTCGCCGCCCAGCTGACGAAGGACATCACGGCCGCGCTCAAGGGACGCAAGTCGACGACCGCCGTGGCGCTCCACGACCGCACCACCAAGACCACCTGCACACTGCGCGCCACCTCGAAGTACGACTCCGCCAGCGTCGTGAAGGCGACCGTGCTGGCCACCCTGCTCTGGGACAACGCCAAGCGGGGCCGGAGCCTCACCCAGCGCGAGGCGGACCTCAGCACCGCCATGATCACCAAGTCGGACAACGACGCCACCACCGCCCTGTGGAAGCAGCTCGGCGCCGCCAAGGTCAGCGCCTTCCTCAAGGCCGCCGGGATGACCCACACCGTGCCCGGCTCCGGCGGCTACTGGGGCCTCACCCAGATCACCGCCCAGGACGAGCAGCGGCTGCTGACCCTGCTCACCGAGAAGAACTCCGTCCTCACCGACAGCTCCCGCGCCTACGAGCTGGGCCTGATGGCCAAGGTCGTCTCCTCGCAGCGCTGGGGCACCCCCGCCGGAGCCCCGTCCTCCGTCTCGGTCCACGTCAAGAACGGCTGGCTGCAGCGCGCCACCCACGGCTGGCGGGTCCACAGCATCGGCACCTTCAAGGGCAACGGCCACGACTACGTCCTCACGGTCCTCACCCAGGACAACGCGACGATGACCTACGGCGTCGACACCATCCAGGCCGTCGCCAGGGCCGTGCACAAGGACATCAACCGGGCCGCCCCGGCGACGCGCATCCTGCACTCCATGCCCGTCCGCGTCCTGCGCCCGGCCGACGCCCCCGCCGACACCCTCCAGGAAGCGATCCCGCCGGTCCCGGAGGCCCCCGCCGGCCGGATGCTCACCGTGACACCGCAGTAGCGGGAGGCCCCGCCGCAGGTCCTACGACCAACGGCCGGTCTTTGTGAACGGGGGATGAAATCCGCAGCCCGCCGCGTTGGTGCCTTTCGGTAGAGCAGGACGATCGGGAGGCACCGGGTGTCGGACGCAGGAGCGCAGGGGAGCGGGCAGCAGCCGCGCGGCTGGGCGCGGAGGCTGAGCGGCTACGCGTGGCGCTACCGGCGCAACGTACTGCTGGCGCTCGGCTCCTCGCTCGCCGGAATGGCCGTGATGGCCCTCGTCCCGCTCGTCACCAAGGTGATCATCGACGATGTGGTCGTCGGCCACACCCGCTCCCTGGCGGTCTGGACCGGACTGCTGCTCGTCGCCGCCGTCCTCGTCTACGCCTCCACCTACATCCGCCGCTACTACGGCGGCCGGCTCGCCCTGGACGTCCAGCACGACCTGCGGACCGAGATGTACGGGACGATCACCCGGCTCGACGGCCGCCGCCAGGACGAACTCTCCACCGGCCAGGTCGTCGGCCGCGCCACCAGCGACCTCCAGCTGATCCAGAGCCTCCTCTTCATGCTCCCGATGACCATCGGGAACGTCCTGCTCTTCCTGATCTCCCTGGTCGTCATGGCCTGGCTGTCGCCGCCGCTGACCCTGATCGCGGTCGCCGTCGCCCCCGCCCTCTGGTACATCGCCCGCCGCTCCCGCTCCCGGCTCTTCCCCGCCACCTGGTACGCCCAGTCGCAGGCCGCCGCCGTCGCCGGAGTCGTCGACGGGGCCGTCTCCGGCGTCCGCGTCGTCAAGGGCTTCGGCCAGGAGGAGCAGGAGACCGGCAAGCTCCGCGCGGTGAGCCGCCGGCTCTTCGCCGGCCGGCTGCGCACCATCCGGCTGAACTCCCGCTACACCCCCGCCCTCCAGGCCGTCCCCGCCCTCGGCCAGGTCGCGATGCTGGCCCTCGGCGGCTGGCTCGCCACCCGGGGCGAGATCACCCTCGGCACCTTCGTCGCCTTCTCCACCTACCTCGCCCAGCTCGTCGGCCCGGTCCGGATGCTCGCCATGGTCCTCACCGTCGGCCAGCAGGCCCGTGCCGGAGTGGAGCGCGTCCTGGAGCTGATCGACACCGAACCGGCGATCGAGGACGGCACCGAGGTGCTGCCGGCCGGCGTGCCCGTCGGCGTCGAGTTCGACGACGTGCGCTTCGGCTACGGCCCGCAGGACGGCGAGGACCCCGGCCGCGCGGACGGCAGGGCCCCCGCCCGCCCGGTCCTCGACGGCTTCTCGCTGACCATCGAACCCGGCGAGACCGTCGCCCTCGTCGGCGCGTCCGGCAGCGGCAAGTCCACCGTCTCGCTGCTCGTGCCCCGCTTCTACGACGTCTCGCGCGGCGCGGTCCGGGTCGGCGGCCACGACGTCCGCGAGCTGACCTGGGACTCGCTGCGGGCCGCCATCGGACTCGTACCGGAGGACAGCTTCCTGTTCTCCGACAGCATCCGCGCCAACATCGCCTACGGACAGCCCGACGCCACCGACGAGCAGATCCGCGCCGCCGCCCGCTCCGCCCAGGCCGACCGCTTCATCGCGGAGCTGCCCGAGGGCTACGACACCGTCGTCGGCGAACACGGACTCACCCTCTCCGGCGGCCAGCGCCAGCGCGTCGCCCTTGCCCGCGCCATCCTCACCGACCCCCGGCTGCTCCTCCTCGACGACGCCACCTCGGCCGTCGACGCCCGCGTCGAGCACGAGATCCACGACGCCCTGCGGCAGGTCATGGCCGGCCGCACCACCCTGCTGATCGCCCACCGCCGCTCCACCCTCGGCCTCGCCGACCGCATCGCCGTCCTGGAGGACGGCCGGCTCGCCGACATCGGCACCCACGAGGAGCTGGAACGCCGTTCCCCGCTCTACCGCCGGCTGCTCACCGACCCCGACGAACTGGGCGGCACCTCGCCCGGACACCGGCCGGTGGCCGGTGCCGAGGAGCGGGCCGAGGACCGGGCGCTCCAGGAGGAGATCGACGCCCAGTTCGACGCCGAGCGCGGCATCACGCCCGCACTGTGGGTCCGCAAGGAGGAGGAGCGCGAGACGGGCGCGGCCGGGATGCCCGCCACGCCCGAGCTGCTCGCCCAGGTCGAGGCCCTGCCCCCGGCGACCGACACCCCCGCCGTCGACGAGGCCCGCGCGGTGCGCACCGAGGACTCCTACGGGCTGCGCCGGCTGCTGCACGGTTTCGGGCTGCCGCTGCTGGTGAGCCTGCTCCTGGTGGCCACCGACGCCGGGGCCGGGCTGCTGCTGCCGGTGCTGATCCGCAACGGCATCGACGAGGGCGTCACCCAGCTGGCGCTCGGCGCGGTCTGGTCCGCCTCCGCCTTCGCCCTGGTCGTCGTCCTCGTCCAGTGGGCGGCCCAGATCGGCGAGACCCGGATGACCGGCCGCACCGGCGAGCGGGTGCTGTACGCGCTGCGGCTGAAGATCTTCGCCCAGCTCCAGCGGCTCGGCCTGGACTACTACGAGCGCGAGCTGACCGGCCGCATCATGACCCGGATGACCACGGACGTGGACGCGCTGTCCACGTTCCTCCAGACCGGTCTGGTCACGGCGTTCGTCTCCGTGGTCACCTTCCTCGGCATCATGGTCGCGCTGCTGGTCCTCGACGTGGAACTGGCCCTGGTCGTCTTCGCCACCCTGCCCGTCCTCGTCGTCGGCACGGTCCTGTTCCGCCGCCGCAGCGTCAAGGCGTACGAACTGGCCCGGGAGCGCATCGGCGCGGTCAACGCCGACCTCCAGGAGTCCGTCTCCGGGCTCCGGATCGTCCAGGCCTTCCGCCGCGAGCGGGACGGCGCCGAGCGCTTCGCCGACCGCAGCGACCACTACCGCGAGGCCCGGGTGCGCGGCCAGTGGCTGATCTCGGTCTACTTCCCGTTCGTCCAGCTGCTGTCGTCCGCGGCCGCCGCCGCCGTGCTGATCGTCGGCGCGGGGCGGGTGGACAACGGCACGCTGACCGCCGGTGCGCTGGTCGCCTATCTGCTCTACATCGACCTGTTCTTCGCCCCGGTCCAGCAGCTCTCCCAGGTCTTCGACGGCTACCAGCAGGCCACCGTCTCGCTCGGCCGGATCCAGGAGCTGCTGCGCGAACCGGCCTCCACCACCGACCGTGCCGGTGCCCGGGACGTGCCGTCGCTGCGCGGCGAGATCGCGTTCGAGGACGTGTCCTTCGCGTACGGAGGGGAGGAGCCCGCCCTGACCGGTGTGGACCTGCGCATCCCGGCCGGGCAGACGGTCGCCTTCGTCGGCGAGACCGGCGCGGGCAAGTCGACCCTGGTCAAGCTCGTCGCCCGGTTCTACGACCTGACCGGCGGCCGGATCACGGCCGACGGCACCGATCTGCGCGATCTGGGTCTGACCGCCTACCGGCACCGGCTCGGCGTCGTCCCCCAGGAGGCGTACCTCTTCCCGGGTACGGTCCGGGACGCCATCGCCTACGGGCGGCCGGAGGCCACCGACGCCGAGGTGGAGGCGGCGGCCCGCGCGGTCGGCGCGCACGACATGATCGCCACGCTGGAGGGCGGCTACCTCCACGAGGTCGCCGAGCGCGGCCGCAATCTGTCGGCCGGCCAGCGCCAGCTGGTCGCCCTGGCCCGCGCCGAGCTGGTCGACCCCGACATCCTGCTGCTCGACGAGGCGACCGCCTCCCTCGACCTGGCCAGCGAGGCCCTGGTCAACCAGGCCACCGACCGGCTCGCCGGCCGCCGCACCACCCTCGTCGTCGCCCACCGCCTCACCACCGCCGCCCGCGCCGACCGGGTCGTGGTGATGGACCACGGCCGGGTCGTCGAGGACGGGACGCACGACGAACTGCTCGCCCGGGACGGGCGCTACGCCGTGCTGTGGCGCACCTTCATCGGGGAGGACGAGCCGGCGGGCGTCTGACCGCCGGCCGCACGCTCCGGGCGGCCCGGTGCAACCTCCGGACGGGTGGTGCGCGTCGTAGGCACATGGACGTGTGTGCGCTCAGGTGTCGGGCAGGAGCGCTGGTGTTCGACGGAGCGATGGGGCTGCTGTGATCAGAGGGACCGTGAGGAATGGCCGGCGCATACGGGGGAGCGGCGGCCCGAACCGGCTGCTGGTCCTCGCCCTGACGACCGCCCTGGGGTTCGTGGCCGGCGGGGTGGAGGCCACCTCGGCCACCGCCGCGTCGGTCTGCGCCGGGCGGCCCGCCAAGACGGTCCGGTTCGCGACGGGGGAGCTGCGCGTCTACCGGACCCGCGCCTACGCCTGCGCCACGGCGGTCGCCGCCAAGCCCGGGGCGCGCCGCGCGATGGCCGTACGCATCCAGCCGCGCGGCGGGCTCCCGGTCACCGACAGCGGCTCGTTCACCCGGCAGGCCGGGCCGGTGACCGTGCACGCGCTGAACCGGTGCGTGCGGGTCTCGGGCACGATCGCGGGAAAGTCCGGCAGCACGCCGTGGATTCTCTGCTGACCGGGTGACCTGCCCGCATGCCCCCGCCGCAGGGGCTGGTGGTACCGCTGCCGCCCCGCTAGGTTCACGTCGAACTGCTGTGAATCATGGGGAGGGTGCATGCGTAAGGCGTTCAGAGGGATCCTGTCGCTCGCGGTGCTGATCGGCACGGTCGGCGCGACGGGTGCCTCGGCCGGGGCGGCCACCGCCGCCGAACCGGCCGTGAACGGATCCGCCGTCACGGACAGCGGGACCAGCACGGACATCAAGGACCGCATCCTGGCGATCCCGGGAATGAGCCTCATCGAGGAGAAGCCCTACGCCGGATACCGCTACTTCGTCCTCAACTACACGCAGCCGGTCGACCACCGGAACCCCTCCAAGGGGACGTTCCAGCAGCGGATCACCCTGCTGCACAAGGACACCTCCCGGCCGACCGTGTTCTACACCAGCGGCTACAACGTCTCCACCAACCCCAGCCGCTCCGAGCCGACCCGCATCGTCGACGGCAACCAGGTCTCCCTGGAGTATCGGTTCTTCACCCCGTCGCGCCCCGCCCCGGCCGACTGGTCCAAGCTCGACATCTGGCAGGCCGCCAGCGACCAGCACCGCGTCTTCACCGCGCTGAAGCGCATCTACTCCAAGAACTGGCTGGCCACCGGCGGTTCGAAGGGCGGCATGACCGCCACCTACTTCGAGCGCTTCTACCCCAGGGACATGGACGGCGTCGTCGCGTACGTCGCGCCCAACGACGTGGTCAACAAGGAGGACTCGGCCTACGACCGGTTCTTCGCCACCGTCGGCACCAAGGAGTGCCGCGACCGGCTCCAGGGCGTCCAGCGCGAGGCCCTGGTCCGCCGCGAGCCGCTGGAGGAGAAGTACGCCCAGTACGCCGCCGCCAACGGCTACACCTTCACCACCGTCGGCACCCTCGACAAGGCCTACGAGGCCGTCGTCATGGACTACGTCTGGGCCTACTGGCAGTACAGCCTGCTCTCGGACTGCGACACGATCCCGGCCGACGCGAAGAACGCCACCGACCAGGAGATCTGGGACTCGGTCGACGGCATCTCCGGCTTCTCCGCCTACGCCGACCAGGGGCTCGCCAACTACACCCCGTACTACTACCAGGCGGGCACCCAGCTCGGCTCGCCCGACATCAAGCAGCCCTGGCTCGGCAAACTCAGCCGCTACGGCTACCAGCCGCCGCGCACCTTCGTCCCCCGCTCGATCCCGATGAAGTTCCAGCCCTCGGCGATGCGGGACGTCGACACCTGGGTCCGCAACCACGCCGAGAACATGCTGTACGTCTACGGCGAGAACGACCCGTGGGGCGCCGAGCGCTTCCGGCCCGGCCACCGGGCCCGTGACAGCTACGTCTTCACCGTCCCCGGCGGCAACCACGGCTCGAACGTCGCCGGGCTGCCCGCGGCGCAGAACGCCACGGCCACCGCGGCCATCCTGCGCTGGGCCGGTGTCGCCCCGGCCGCCGTCCAGGCGGACCCGGCGAACGCCAAGCCGCTCGCGAAGTTCGACGCGCGGCTCGACAAGAAGGACCTGACGACCGATCACCGGCTCGGCGTCCGGCGCCCGTAGCGCACCCACACGCCGGCGGACGCTCCCCGCGTCCGCCGGCGTTCCCGCGAGGGACCCCCCGTGAACAAGCCACCGTGGCCAGGATCGATCATGGGGAGGTGACATCGCAGAACGGGAAGACCGCACGTGCCGTGGGCGTCGACACGACCGGCACGGCGGCGGGAGGGGGCGCCGTGTTCCGCACCGCGGACATGCGGGCCGCGCGGGGACTGGAGACGTGGAGACGTCTGATCGGGGAGTCCCGCGCCTGTGACGTGAGCGCGGAACGCGCCGACGCGTTCCGGGCCAGCGTGCGCAGCCTGAAGATGGGCCGGGTGACGCTGCTGCGCTCGTCGTTCTCCGGGGTGCGGATCGCCAACGAACCGGCCCTGGCCCGCCCGGAGGACCCGGGCATGTACCACCTGACGCTGGTCCTCAGGGGCGGTCTGGCCCTGACCCGCGGCTCGGAGTCGACGCAGACCTTCCGGCCGGGCGACCTCCATGTGCTCGACGACTCGGTCTCCGTGGAACTCGGGACGTACGGCTCCCGGAGCGTCCCCGCGCACGAACGCTCCGTCGAGGCCATCGGCCTGGACCTGCCGGTGTCGCTGCTGCCCTGGTCGCCGGAGCAGCTGGCCCAGGTGCAGGGGCGCGGCTTCTCCGCCGAGGACGGTGTCGGCGCGGTCCTCGGGGAGTTCCTGCTGTCGGTGGACCGCCGCGCCGCCTCGCTGGGACCGGCGGAGGCCGCCCGGCTGAGCACGGCCGCGGTCGGCCTGGTCGCGGCCTGGCTGGCCCCGAGGGTCGGGGCGGCGGCCGAACCCCCGCAGGAGGCCCGGCTGCGCGAACTGATGGAGGACATCCGCGCGTTCATCGAGCGCAATCTCCACGACCCCGGGCTGACCCCGGCCGTGGTCGCCGAGGCGCACCACATCTCCCTCAGCTACCTCCACCGCGTCTTCGGCCAGCAGTCGAACGGCGCGACCGTCGCGGCCTGGATCCGCGCCCAGCGGCTGGAGCGGGCACGCCTCGATCTGGAGGACCCGGCCCTGCGCTCCCTCCCCGTCCACGCCGTCGCGGCCCGCTGGGGCATCCCGCGCCCCTCCGACTTCAGCCGGGCGTTCCGCGCGGCCCACGGCGTCTCGCCCCAGGAGCACCGGATGCGCCGGCTGAACGGCACGGACGCCCCGCAGGACCGCTCCGGAGCCGCCTGACCGGCGCCGATGCGCAATGCGTCGTCGGGTTCTGAGCGATGCGTACACCGGATCCCGCCGACGGGCCGGAAGCCGGCTCCCCGTTGTTAGGTTGCGGTGGTCCCCATTCGGGAAGGGACGGGGACCACCGGGGGAACGGGGGAACCGGGCGAGCGGCCGCACACGCGGCTGCCCGCCCGGTCGTTCCCCCGTGTTGCTCCGGCTAGTACGAGAGCCCGTACCCGACGGGGTACAGCACCTTCGACGGGTCGTCGGCGCGCTGGACCGGGACCGGGAGCTTGCCCTGTGGTCTCGCCCGCCCGGAGATCACCCGGGCCGCAGCGCGCAGTTCGACATCGGTCCAGGAGTACGCGGCCAGGTTCGCCGCGTATCCGGTCCCGTCCAGCTGGGCGATGTCGTACGGGTTGCGGATGGCGATCGTGATGACGGGGACGCCGGTCGCGGCCAGTTCGCGCACCAGGGTGCGCTGCGAACTGCTCGCCGTGACGTTGTACGTCCCCACCACGACCGCGTCCTTGCCGGCCGCCGCGGCCACCGCCGCGTCGATGGACGCCCGGGTCGGCGCGGTGCCGGTGGACAGGGCCGTGGCCGTGTGGCCCAGTTCGTTGAACGCCTCGGCCAGCGTGGTCGTCGGCGGGCCCGTCGTTCCCGAGGGGGAGGCCGGGTCGGCGCCCACGACCAGCAGGTTCTTGTGCGAGCGCCGCGACAGCGGCAGCACCGCGCCCGGGTTGGCCAGCAGGGTGGTGGTGTGCTCGGCGATCCGGTCGGCGGCGGCGAGGTGCGCCGGGGTGCCGACCGTGCGGTCCACGCCCCGGGCGCTGACGTACGGGTCGTCGAACAGCCCCAGCTTGGCCTTCAGCCGCAGAATGCGCAGGATCGATTCGTCGAGCCGGGCCTCGCTGACCTCACCGCTCTTGACGGCCGCCAGCAGCGCGTTCCAGGACACGTCCAGGCTCGGCGGGTTGAGCAGTTGGTCGACACCCGCCTGGAGCGCGAGCACCGGCACCCGGTCGTCCCCGTACTTGGTCCGCACGCCCTCCATGCCGAGCGAGTCGGTGACCACGACGCCGTCGTAGCCCAGCTCCTCGCGCAGGATGCCGGTGAGGATCGGCTTCGACAGCGTGGCCGGGTCCTCGGCCGGGTCGAGCGCGGGCACCACGATGTGCGCGGTCATGATCGAGTCGATGCCCGCGGCGATGGCCGCCCTGAACGGCGGTGCGTCCAGCTCGGCCCACTGCTCCCGGGTGTGACCGATCACCGGCAGTCCGGTGTGGCTGTCGGTGCTGGTGTCCCCGTGGCCCGGGAAGTGCTTGGCCGTGGAGGCGATCTTGGCGCTCTGATACCCCTTCACCTGCGCGGCGACCATCCCCGCCACGGACTGCGGGTCGGAGCCGAAGGACCGGACGCCGATCACCGGGTTGGCCGGGTTGACGTTGACGTCCGCGTCCGGGGCGTAGTTCTGGCGGATGCCGATGGCGGCCAGCTCCGCGCCCGCGATCTGCCCGGCCCTGCGGGCGTCGGACCGCGATCCGCCCGCGCCCAGCGCCATCGCGCCCGGCATCAGCGTGGCCGGCTCGCCGACCCGGCAGACGATGCCGTGCTCCTGGTCGGTGGAGATGAGCAGGGGGAGCCGGCTGGGACCGGAGAGCCCGGCCCGCTGGATGCCGTTGGAGAGTTCGGCGATCTGCTGCGGGTCGCGGGTGTTGTGCGCCCAGGCGAAGTAGATGATCCCGCCCACGTGGTACTTGGCGATCATCTCCGCCGCGTTGCGCACCCCGATCTCCGCGAGGTTGGCGTCGATGTCCGCCTGGTCGGGGTCCGTGGCGGAGTGCCCGTAGACCCGCATGACGAAGAGCTGGCCGACCTTCTCCTCCAGGCTCATCCGGGAGATGAGCCGCTTCAGCCGCCGGGTGGTGGCGGCGGAGGTGTGGCTGGTGGGCGCGGACTTCTGGGCGGCGAGGGCGCCGGGGGCGGTCGCCATGCCCGCGGCCGCCGCGACGGCGGTGGCCGCGGTGGCGGTGAGAAGGGTCCGTCGGGAGGTGCGGTCGTGCACGTGAGCTCCTTCGGCCGTACTCGGTGACGAGGGGGTGGTGAAAGAAACTGCCAAGGAGCACGGATATCCAGAAAATAACTTCCGGTCAAGAGTGCGAGCCGTTTCCGCGCGTCCCCGGCCCCGGCGGGTGCGAGGTGCGTGGGCATCTGTGTGAACTCGACCACATGTGACCGCGGTTGGGTCCTGGGGCCTATGTGGGGCCCACGGCATTCGCATTAGCGTACGAATATGACTGGTGTGGGTGGGGGAACTGACGGGGCGCCGGTTACGGGGCGCATGCCGTTGCCGAGGCCGTTGCTGTGGGTGCAGGGGCTGCAATGGGTCCAGGCGGGGCTGGCCCTGGTCTATGTGCTGTCCGTGCTGTCGATGGTCACCTACGTCAACGGCGAACTGCTCGGCGTGCTGGTGTACGACTCCCTGCCGAGCGTGGTGGGCGTGGTGCTGGCGCGGCGGGTGATGCGCGGGGGCGTATGGGTGGCCCGGGGGCTCGTGGCCGTCCAGTGCTGGCTGCTGTGGCTGTCGTTCGTCTCGCTGCTGCACCTGGACTTCCGCGGGTTCACCCAGACCGCGCTTCCGATCGCGGTGCTGGTGCTGGTGCGCACGCCGCAGGCCCGTGCCTGGTTCGCCTCGCCCGTGGACCGGCGTGAGCGGCCGAGGGCCTTCCGCATCGAGCGGATGATCCTGTGGCGCCGTGACGCGGGCCAGACGGCGACGGAGTACGTGGGCCTGATCCTGGTGGTCGCGGCCGTCGTCACGGCGCTGGTGGCGACGGGGGTCGGCGGCGAGATCGCGGGGAAGTTCGGCACCCAGGTGTGCCGGATCGTCGGGGGCGGCGACTGCGGCGGCGGTGGCGGCGGCGCGGACACGGAAGCGGGCGATCCGGCGAAGTCCGGGGACGCGGGCGGCGGTTCGGGCGGCACCGGCCGTGAGGGCGGCACCGGCCGTGAGGGAGGCACCGGTGACACCGGCGGCTCCGGGGACCCGGGCGACGTCGTGGTCGTGAGCGGGGACGGCGATACGCACCCGGTCGCGCCCGGCCCCCTGCACCGCGAGGTCGACAACGACGACTTCAAGGAGGACCCCGACGAGCCGCTGATCCCCGACGAGCGCGACGACCGCAGCTGGTGGGACCACACCCGCGGCTTCTTCGTCGCCCCGTTCACCGGGCTCGTGAACGACACGTACGCGCTGGTCACCAACCCCAAGAAGGTGGTCACGGACAGCTGGAACGGGCTGAAGGGCTACACCACCGACTGGTGGAAGAAGAAGGGCGGCAGCGTCTCCGAGAAGTGGAAGAAGGGGGACAAGCTCGGGGCCGTCTGGGACGGCGCGAAGAAGGGCCTGCACTTCGGGTGGGACCTGGGCACGGACATGTTCGTGGACAAGGAGAACTGGAAGAAGGGCAACTACGGGGCGTCCGTCGGGAACACGCTGCTCGGCGTCGTCGGCATCCTCTCGCCCAAGACCTTCAAGAAGTTCACCAAGCTCAACAAGATCAAGAAGCCGAAGTTCCCGGACACCCCGTCGGGGCGCGCGGCCGAAGCCGCCGGCAAGGCCGACGAGGCGGCGAAACGCGGCGATCTCGGCGAGGCCCAGAAGCATGCCGACGAGGCGCGGAAGCACGCGGACGAGGCCGCCGAGAAGGCGCGCAAGAGCCAGAAGGAGGCGTGCAAGAACATCGCGATGGCGCCGGGGCGCGTCGTGGTCGCCCGGACGGTGGGCGCGGCCTCCGGCCCCGCCACCCGGGAGCGGCAGGCCGCGCCCGCCGTGCTCCGCACGGGTGGAACCGGACCGGCCGTCTTCACGAACGCCAGTCAGTGCGGCCCGGACGACGATGCGGTCAAGGCCGCCCGGGAGGCCCGGCAGCAGGCCCTCGACGCGCAGGAGGCCGTGCTGCGCGAGGCGATGAAGCAGGCCAAGGGGGAGGGCGTCCGCATCCAGGACGACGAGCTGAAGCGGCTCCTGGACCGGGCCAAGGACGATCCGGACCCGTCGAAGAAGGAGATCGGCAAGGAGGCGGCGGCGGACGCGCTGAAGGACGTCACGGATCTGCTGCGGCAGAAGAACGTCGACGGGCTGAGCCGCCAGAAGCTCGGCGCCAAGGTCCTCAACGCCAAGAACGCCGACCAGCTGGCCGAGGCCCTGGCCGAGTCCAACACCGTGCGCCGGGTCGCCCGTGACGAGGCGGCCGACGGGACCCTCGTCCACTCGGCGGTCGGCGACAAGTTCAAGCTGACGGAGGTCCCCGACGGGAACGGCGGAACGTTCGACGTCGCGGGCATCGACGACGTCGACGTCGTGTACCGGGGGAAGGACGGCACGGTGAACGTCGTGGAGGTGAAGAACCGCGGCAACGCGACGACCTCCCCGTCCCTGCCCGCCCAGGTGAAGCGCCTCGGCGAGTGGCAGAAGGCGGAGCCCGGCCGGAAGGCCCGTTACGAGATCGAGACCACCGACGGCTGGTACAAGATCTTCGACGGGTTCAACAAGCCGTCCAACAAGAACAAGCCGCGGCCCCCGGGCACCCCCGCGACCGAGATGGCCAAGAACGGCGTCGGGGCCCGCATCGCGGGTCAGGACCTGAGTCCGGACCAGCTCAGGAGAATGGACGAGGCCTGGAACGCCAAGAGCGACAGCGAGAAGTACGAGGCACGCATGACCGGCAAGCTGAAGGACCCCAGGACGGCGATGGAATACCTGGGTGTCTCGTGACGGAGGACGGCGAAACGATGGGTGAGCGGTCGGACCTGGACGCCCTGGCGGCGGGACTCGACGCGTACGGGCCCGCCCCGGCCGGCTGGACGGACGAGCTGTGGGACCTCTACGAGCGCGTGGAGGCCGAGGCGCGGGTGACCCGGGTCCGGCCGGAGGGCTGGTCGGACGAGCTGTGGGAGGGATACCTCCGTGACGAGGTGCCCGAACCGCTTCCGCCGCTCACGGAGGAGCAGCGGGAGCTCTTCGCCCGGGAGCGCGAACGCGAACGCATGGCGTCCGCGCTCCAGCGGCTGCTGGAATCCCTGGCGGAGCGGCGGGAGGCGGCCGGGCTGAGCGACCCCGCGCGCGCCGCCGCCCTGGGCGAGCGCTGGGTGCGCGCGGGTCTGCCCGTCCACGCCGGGGTGCGTTTCCTGTACGAGCTGGGCGCGCCGGACGGCGAGGCGGCGCTGCTGCGCCTCGTGGCCGATGAAGCGCTGGACCGCGAGGACCGCCAGGAGGCCCGCTCCTGGCTCATCGTCCTGCGCCGGCCGCGCAACCGCGCACGGGGCCGGGAACCCCAGGAGGGCGAGACGCCGCTCCTGCCCCCGGCGGTGCGCGCACTCGCGGACGCCTGGGGGACGGACGGCCGCAGGCCGCCCCGGCAACCGGTGGACCGCGAGGACGTCGCGGCGGTCCGCGCCGCCCTGGAGGCGCTGCTGCCGGCGGAGCGACTGCCCGTGCCGGAGCCGCCGCCGGAGCTGCCGGACCAGGAGTACGAGGACGAGGGCGACGACGAGGGCGACGACGAGGAGGCGGAGCCCCGGCCGGACTGGGTCGATGTGCGGATCCTGCTGCGGGACCTCATGCCGCACCCGCGCACCGTCACCCGGGAGCGCATGGCCGAAGTGCGCCGGGAGGCCGAACGCCTGGGCCTGGCGACCGGGGACGGCTTCGCCGGGGAGTGGACGGTGCGCATCGGCGCGTGGATCGCGGGCGCGATGTTCGACTGGCTCGTGGAGGTGAAACGGGAGCCGGACGACCTCGCTCCCTGGGCCGCGGACCTCGCGGAGCGGTACGTCCTGCGTGGATACGCCGCCGAGGACGCCCAGCGCTTCCTGGACCTCTGTCCCTAGGCCGCCTCAGGAGACAGGGGCGCCCCGGCCGGGCGCAGACCCACCCCGGAGCCCCGGTCCTGGAGCGCGGCGACCGCCGCCGTGATCGCCGGGCGGCGGGCCGCCTCGGTGCGCCACAGGGCGTAGAGGCGGCGCTGCGGCACGGGAACGATCCGGACCGCCACGACGCCCTCGGGCAGCGGCCCGCGCCCCAGCCGGGGCATCACGGCCACCCCGAGCCCGGCGGCCAGGAGGGCGAGCTGGGTGTGGTTCTCCTCGGCCTGGTGGCGGATGTCCGGCTCGTACCCGGCGGCGCGCAGCGTCCGTACGAGCCAGTCGTGGCAGACCGTGCCGGGGGGCTGGCAGATCCACCGCTCCCGCGCCAGCTCCTCGCGCCGCACCCCGTCCCGGCCCGCCAGCCGGTGACCGGCCGGGACGAGCAGATCGCACAGGTCGTCACCGATCACCGCCTGCGCCACCCCGTCCGGCGCGGGCAGCGGCGCGATGTCCCAGTCGTGCGCGACGGCGAGGTCGATCACGCCCTTGGCCACCAGGTCCACCGAGAGATGCGGGTCGACCTCGGTCAGCCGCACGTCCAGGTCCGGATGGGCCCGTGCCAGCTCCGCCAGCACCCCGGGCAGCAGCCCGCGCGCCGCCGAGGCGAACGCCCCGATCGACAGCCGCCCCGTCGGCACCCCCCTGCGCTCCTCCAGCGTGGTCTCGGCCTGCTCCACGATCGCCAGCAACCGCTGCGCGGTGGCCGCGAGATGGACCGCCTCCTCGGTCAGCGCCACCCCCCGGCCGCGCCGCTCCAGCAGGGTCGTCCGGGTCTCCCGCTCCAGCTTGGTGATCTGCTGGGAGACGGCCGACGGGGTGTAGCCGAGGGCCGCGGCGGCCCCCGCGACCGAGCCGTGGACGGAGACGGCGTGCAGGGCGCGCAGCCGGGCGAGATCGAGCACCACAACCTCCAGGCCTCGTCGGGTCCGGGAACCACCGACCCATCGATTCATTAGCAGCACTCAATTCCACCATGAAGGAATCCGCGCTGGTGCTACATGGTCGGGCCGGGCGATCCTCGGGGCATGCGTCCTCTCCACATCGCCCTGGCCGCGCTCGTGGCCGCCCTCTGGGGTGTCAACTTCGTCGTCATCGAGGTCGGCCTCGACCACTTCCCGCCTCTGCTCTTCTCCGCCCTGCGCTTCCTGGTCGCGGCCCTGCCCGCGGTCTTCTTCGTCGGCCGGCCCAAGGTGGCGTGGAAGTGGATCGTGGGGGTCGGGCTGGCTCTCGGGGTGGCCAAGTTCGGGCTGCTGTTCATCGGCATGGACCGGGGGATGGGCGCCGGGCTCTCCTCGCTCGTGCTCCAGGGCCAGGCCGTCTTCACCGCCCTGTTCGCCGCCGTCGCGCTGGGCGAGCGCCCCGGCCGGGTGAAGCTCGCCGGGATGGCGGTGGCCGTGGCCGGGATCGGGGTGGCCGCCGTCGACGAGGGCGCGAGCGGCCCGGTGCTCGCCTTCGTCCTGGTGATCGCCGCCGCGGCCTGCTGGGGCGTGTCGAACGTGCTGACCCGCAAGGCCGCTCCGCCCGACTCGCTCAACTTCATGGTCTGGGTCTCGACCGTGCCCGTCCTGCCGCTGCTCGGCCTCTCCCTCCTCTTCGAGGGCTGGGGCCGCGACCGCGCGGCGCTGGCCGCGCTCGACTGGAGCGGCGTCGGCATCATCGTGTACGTCGCCTGGGTCGTCACCGTCTTCGGCTTCGGCGCCTGGGGCTTCCTGCTCAGCCGCTACCCGGCCTCCTCCGTCGCCCCGTTCACCCTCCTCGTCCCGGTCTTCGGCATGTCCTCCGCCGCCCTCCTCCTCGGTGAGCCGGTGAGCCCGCTGCGCTGGTGCGCGGCGGCCCTCCTGGTCGGCGGGGTGGCCCTCACCTCGCTTCCCGGGACACGGCGGACGGCGGCCCCGGCCCCGAAGCCGGAGCCGCAGCCGCAGCCGGTGGAGGCGTGACGGACGGGGCGGGGGAACCTCGTAGGCGGGAGCGCCGGACCGCCCGGGGAGGCGGCCGTACGCGGTCGGTCCCGCCCCGGCCTCCCTACCGGGCCCCCGCCACCAGCCCCAGCAGATGGTCCCGCCCCGCGTCCAGCAGCCCCGGCAGCTCCGCCGCCTCCGGGTGCCAGCGCTTCTCGTACTCCCAGCAGACCCAGCCGTCCGCGACCGGTGTGGCCAGGCAGTCCGCCAGCGGCAGCACCCCCGCGCCGAGCGCCACCGGGGTGGTGTCCTCGGCCGAGGCGATGTCCTTGACCTGGACGTATCCCAGGTACGGGGCGAGCGCCGCATGGCTGGCGGCCGGGTCCTCACCCGCGAGCCAGGTGTGCATGACGTCCCAGAGCGCGCCGACGGCGTCATGGCCCACCGCCCCGGCCACCCGGGCCGCGTCGGCCCCCGCACGGTGCGAGTCGTGGGTCTCCAGCAGCAGCCGCACCCCCAGCCCGGCCGCGTACGGGGCGGCGGCGGCGAGCCGGCGGACGGCGGTCGCGTCGGCGGTGGCCGGGTCCTGACCGCCGCCGCCCGGGAAGACCCGGACATGGGGCGCGCCGAGGTCGTGGGCCAGCCGGGCCAGGGCGGCGATCTCCTCCAGCACGGGGACGTCCTCGCCCTCGGCGGCGACCCGCGCATACCCCGCCACCGTCAGGATCTCGACCCCGCCCCGGGCGAACTCGGCCACCGCGGCGGCCCGTTCGTCCGCCGTGCTCCCCGGGTGCACCGCCTCCTCGGGGTGCGCGCGCAGCTCCACCCCCCGGTAGCCGTGGCCGGCGGCGAGCCGGACGACCTCGGACACCGGCAGGCCCGGCACCCCGAGGGTGGAGAAAGCGAGCTTCACGTGCGTGTTCCTTTCGTCGGTCCGGGCGGCAGCCCAAGGGCAGGTGCGACGGCGCCTGTTCGTGTACGACCCCGTCCCCGTCTCACCGCCGGGGCGCCGCCGTCGACCCCCGGACCATCAGTTCGGCCGCGATCGTCGCGATGCCGCCCGGCGGCGGGGCCTCCTTGCCCGTGGCCAGGCGGCCCGCCCGCGCGCCCGCCTCGACGAGCGGGAGGCGCACGGTCGTCAGGGCGGGGACCGCGTCCACGGAGAACGGCAGATCGTCGAAGCCGGCCACGGAGACGTCCTCCGGGATGCGCAGCCCCTGGTCGCGGACGGCCGCCGCCGCGCCGAGGGCCACGGTGTCGTTGGCGGCGACGACGGCGGTGATCTCCGGTTCGCGGCGCAGGAGTTCGACGGTGGCCTCGTAGCCGGAGCGCCGGTCGTACGAGCCGTGCACGGTCAGCCGGTCCTCGTCCGGGCCGGCCGGGCGGCCGTCCCCGGCCGAACCGTCCCCGTACCGCCGCACGGCCGGACCATCCCCCGCCGAGCCGTCGCCGCCCGGACCGGTGGCCGCCGAGCCGTCGCCGTACAGCCCGGCCGCCGCCAGGGCCTCGCGGTGGCCCTCCAGTCGGTGGCGGGTGGTGGTGCGCTCGGCCGGGCCCGCGACATAGCCGATCGTGCGGTGGCCCAGGGAGAGCAGGTGCTCGGTGAGACGCCGGCCGCCGCCCCGGTTGTCGAAGGCCAGCGCGGCCAGCACCGAGGAGTTGTCGGGCAGCGGCGGACGCCCGCACAGGACGACCCGGGTCCCCGCGTCCGCGAGCTTCGCCAGTTTCGCGGAGACGGCGGCCTGGTGGGCCGGGTCCTCGATCGCGCCGCCGGTGAGGACGACGGCGGCGGCGCGCTGGCGCTGGAGCAGGGTCAGATAGGTCAGTTCGCGCTCCGGGGTGCCGCCGGTGTTGCAGACGATGGCCAGCTTCTCGCCGCCCGCCCGCCCCGAACCGTCGCCCGGACCGCCGATCTCCGTCTGGGCCGCGCCCGCCATGATCCCGAAGAAGGGGTCGGCGATGTCGTTGACCAGGATCCCGATCAGGTCCGAGGTGGACGCGGCCAGCGAACTGGCGGGCCCGTTGAGCACGTAGTCCAGATCGTCCACCGCCCGCAGCACCCGCTCCCTGGTGGACGCGGCCACCGGGTAGTTGCCGTTCAGCACGCGGGAGACGGTGGCGGGGGACACCCGGGCGCGGGCCGCCACGTCCGCCAGGGTGACTGTCATCGCATTCCTCCGAGGAGTGGTGAGGGGGCGGGGGCCGGACCGATCAGCGCGCCCCCTCTTGTCCGGGCCGCTGTCGGCAGGCTAGCGTCATACCGCATAGAAAGCGCTTGCTACGGCTGTATGGAGGAACTTTCGTGACACGCAGGACAGTGCGCATCGCCATGAACGGCGTCACGGGGCGCATGGGTTACCGGCAGCACCTGCTGCGCTCGGTCCTCGCGATCCGCGAGCAGGGGGGCCTCGATCTCGGCGACGGCAACGTGCTGTGGCCCGAGCCGGTCCTCGTCGGCCGCCGCGCCCACGCGCTGGAGGAACTGGCCGCGAAGCACGGGCTGACCGAGTGGTCGACCGACCTGGACGCGGTCCTCGCGGACGACACCGTCGACCTCTACTTCGACGCCCAGGTGACCTCCGCCCGGGTCGACGCGATCAAGAAGGCCATCGCGGCCGGCAAGCACATCTACACCGAGAAGCCGACCGCCACGGACGTCGAGGGCGCCCTGGAGCTGGCCCGTCTCGCCCGGGACGCGGGCGTCAAGCACGGCGTCGTCCAGGACAAGATCTTCCTGCCGGGCCTGCTGAAGCTGAAGCGGCTGATCGACGGCGGCTTCTTCGGCGAGATCCTGTCCGTGCGCGGCGAGTTCGGCTACTGGGTCTTCGAGGGCGACTGGCAGGAGGCCCAGCGCCCCTCGTGGAACTACCGCGCGGAGGACGGCGGCGGCATCGTCGTCGACATGTTCCCGCACTGGGAGTACGTGCTCCACGAGCTGTTCGGCCGGGTCACCACCGTGCAGGCGCACGTCCAGACCCACATCCCCGAGCGCCGCGACGAGCACGGCAAGCCCTACGCGGCGACGGCCGACGACGCCGCCTACGGCATCTTCCAGCTGGAGGGCGGCGCCGTCGCCCAGATCAACTCCTCCTGGGCGGTGCGGGTCAACCGCGACGAGCTGGTGGAGTTCCAGGTCGACGGCACCCACGGCTCCGCCGTCGCGGGCCTGCGCAACTGCCGCGTCCAGCACCGCTCGGCCACCCCCAAGCCGGTGTGGAACCCGGACCTCCCCGTCACCGAGTCCTTCCGCGACCAGTGGCAGGAGGTCCCCGACAACGCGGTCTTCGACAACGGCTTCAAGGCCCAGTGGGAGCTGTTCCTGCGCCACGTCGTGCTCGACGAGCCCTACAGCTGGGACCTGATGGCGGGCGCCCGGGGCGTGCAGCTCGCGGAGCTGGGCCTGAAGTCCCACGCGGAGGGCCGCCGCCTGGACGTCCCCGAGCTGTCGCTGTGACCGGCCGCCTTCCGCTCGGACCCCTGGAGCTCTCGCCGTGACCATCCACCTCCCGCAGGGCCCGTACGAGCCCCGCACCACCCCGCTCGACCTGGCCCCCGGCGGGGCACCGCTCGCCTCCCGCACGGTCTTCTCCGCCGCCCACGTCGTCGCCGACCCGTACGCCGACATCAGCCCCGACTCCCCGGCCGCCGTCGACTGGGACGCCACCCTGGCCTTCCGCCGCCACCTCTGGTCGCACGGCCTGGGCGTCGCCGAGGCCATGGACACCGCGCAGCGCGGCATGGGCCTGGACTGGGCCGGTGCCGCCGAGCTGATCAGCCGCTCGGCCGCCGAGGCCAGGGCCGTCGGCGGCCGGATCGCCTGCGGCGTCGGCACCGACCAGCTCCCGGCCGGACCGGCCACGCTCGCGGAGGTCCGTGCCGCGTACGAGGAGCAGCTGGCCCATGTCGAGGAGAGCGGGGCCCAGGCCATCCTGATGGCCTCCCGCGCGCTCGCCGCCGTCGCGCAGGGCCCGCAGGACTATCTGGAGACGTACGCGCACCTGCTGCGCCAGGCCTCCGAACCGGTCGTCCTGCACTGGCTCGGCCCGATGTTCGACCCGGCGCTGGAGGGCTACTGGGGCTCCGCCGATCTGGACGCGGCCACCGACACCTTCCTCCAGGTCATCGCCGAACACCCCGACAAGGTGGACGGCATCAAGATGTCGCTGCTGGACGCGGAGCGCGAGATCGACGTCCGCCGCCGGCTGCCCTCCGGGGTCCGCTGCTACACGGGCGACGACTTCAACTACCCGGAGCTGATCGCGGGCGACGACCGGGGCTTCAGCCACGCCCTGCTCGGCATCTTCGACCCGCTGGGCCCGCTGGCCGCGCACGCGGTGCGGGTCCTGGACACCGGGGACACCAAGGCGTTCCGCGAACTGCTCGACCCCACGGTCGAGTTGTCGCGCCACCTGTTCCGGGCGCCGACCCGCTACTACAAGACCGGCGTGGTCTTCCTGGCCTGGCTGGCGGGCCACCAGGACCACTTCACGATGGTCGGCGGACTCCAGTCGGCCCGTTCGCTGCCGCATCTGGCGACGGCGTACGAACGCGCGGACCGGCTGGGCCTGTTCCCCGATCCGGAGCTGGCCGAGTCCCGGATGCGCGCCCTCCTCACGGTCAACGGGGGCACCCGATGAGCGACGGACGTCTCTCGGTCAACCAGGAGACCATCAAGCAGTGGTCGCTGCCGGAGCTGGCCGAGGGCTGCGCGAAGGCGGGCATCGACAAGGTGGGCCTGTGGCGGGCCCCGGTCCAGGAGTACGGCGTCGAGCGCACCGCCGCCCTCCTCGCCGACCACGGCCTGTCCGTCACCAGCCTGTGCCGGGGCGGCTTCCTCACCGCCGCCGACCCGGCCGCGCGCACCGCCGCCCTGGACGACAACCGCGTCGCGATCGACGAGGCGGCGGGCGTGGGCACGGACACCCTGGTCCTGGTCTCCGGCGGCCTGCCCGAGGGTGACAAGGATCTGTACGGGGCGCGCGAACGGATCGCGGACGCGCTTGCCGAACTGGCCCCCTACGCGGCCGAACGCGGGGTGCGCCTGGCCATCGAGCCGCTGCACCCGATGTTCGCCTCGGACCGCTGCGTGGTCTCGACGCTCTCCCAGGCCCTGGACCTCGCCGAGCGCTTCCCGGCGGAGCGGGTGGGCGTGGTCGTGGACACGTACCACCTGTGGTGGGACGACCGGGCCCCCGCCCAGATCGCGCGGGCCGGCGCGGGCGGCCGCATCCACTCCTTCCAGCTCGCGGACTGGATCACCCCGCTCCCGGCGGGCGTCCTGCTCGGACGCGGACAGCTGGGCGACGGCAGCGTGGACTTCCGGTTCTTCCGCCGGGCGGTGGAGGCGGCGGGCTTCGACGGGCCGATCGAGGTGGAGATCTTCAACGAGGACCTGTGGGCGCGTGACGGCGCGGAGGTCCTGGCGGAGGTGGCCGCCCGGTACGCCGAGCACGCCTGCTGACGGCGGTTCCCCCGGGGCCCGGCTGTGCGGTCCGGGTCCCGGGGGGAGGGGACTACTGGGGCGGCGCCTCGATCGTGACGGGCTGCCCGAGGTCGTAGAAGTGCTGGACGTAGGTGTCGGACGTCCCGGCCGTGTTCGAGGTGTTCTGGACGCCGACCGGGGTGCCGTCGTCCTCCAGCCACACGATGTACTCGACCACTTCGGAGCCCTGGTGGTCGAAGTGCAGCGCGTTGGTGACGCGCCACGCCTGGACGTCCTTGCCGTTCTCCAGGGAGATCAGGGCCTTCTCGGTGTCGACCTTCCAGGTGGCGAAGGAGCCGACGATCTCCGCGATGCCGGCGGGATCCGAGACGGTCCGGTACTTCTTTCCGAGTTCGGCGTCCACCGCCTCCTTGGAGTCGCTCTTCTCCCAGGCCCCGTCGGACTTGATCCATTCCTCGCCGTCGAGCGAGACGTACGCGTTGGTGCCGGTCTTCCCGTCCGCCCCGTCGACCTCCCCCGCCAGCGCCGTACCGGCGCCGATCCGGAACCGCGTGGTGCCGGACCGGTTGCCGACGAGCAGCGACTCCGTCCCCGTGCCGTAGGCCGCGAACGCCGCGCTCACGCAGGCCGCCAGCTCCTTGCCGCCGAGCTTCGCGTCCGAGGCCAGCCCGAGGCTCTTGCACGCGTCCGGCCGGACGTAGGGGGCGGGCGCACTGGTCCGGGGCGCGGGGGAGGAGGCGGGGGCGGAGCCGGGCGACGAGGACGCCGGCTCCGCCGCGTTCGCCTCCTCGTCGTCGGACGAGCATCCGGCGAGGAGAACCGCGGAGATCGCGGTGATCGCGAAGGTGGTCATGAAATGCTTCGGTCTACCCATGCGGCGGATGGTAACGGGGAGTTGGTCCCGTCGGGCCGCGGGGGACGCCGGAGCCCGGCCGGGCTACATGCCGGCGACGGTGCCGCAGGTGATGCTGCCGTCGACGGTGATCTCCTCGCCCTTCATGTCGGTCGGCCCCAGCTTCAGCCCGGCCACGGTGACCTCCCAGGTGTCGCCCTTCTTCTCGCCGGTGACGCCGGGCGCGGAGGTGGCCAGATAGGTCTTGCCGTCCTGCGTGACCAGCGTGCTCATCGCCTTGCCCTCGCTCAGCACGGCGGTGAAGGACGGCTTCGCCGGGTCGGCGCTCCCGGAGTTGTCCGGCGCGTTGATCGCGGTCAGCTTCCCGGCCAGCACCGCACAGGTCACCTCCGCGATGGACGCCTCGCCGCTGGCGCCCCCGCTGTACGTGAGACGCGCGGAGCCCTTGCCGGAGCCCGACTCGCCGGGGTCCTTCGCGTCCTCCTTGCCGGCACCGGGCGACGCGCTCTCCACGCCCATGCCCGCGCTGTCGGACACGGCGTCCGGTCCGACGCCCCCGTCGTCCGACGAGCAGCCGGTCAGGGCGAACGCGGCTGCGGCGAGCGCGAGGAGGGGAACGGTGAGGACACGGGAGCGGAACACACTCAGCACCTTTCGGGCGGTTTCACGGAACGCACACCGTACAGGCGCGCGATGACCGGAGGACAACGCTCCGGACCGGCACCCGAGCGCGCGCCCCGCGCGCCGATCACCCTGTGCGGAACGGGCACTCCGGCCGCCCCGCGTACGTGTAACAGCCCGGCATCAGCCGGGCGGAGACTTTCCGAAGTGGTTCCACCCGGTAACCCCTGTGCACCAGACTGATCGACTGTTGCATCAAGTCGTCCTGGAACCGGTCACGTTCGGACGGCAAGCGCTCTTCGGGGGTTCGGAGGGCCGGACTCACGGGGAGTGCTCGACCATGACCAGCGTGCACGACGGCGGCAACGGGGACGCCGAGGACGCACCGGGCGGCATCAAGCCGCTGACGTCCGCCGACCCGGTCCGCATCGGCCCCTATCTGCTGCTCGGCCGGCTCGGCGCGGGCGGGATGGGCCGGGTCTACCTCGCCCGTTCCGAGGGCGGCCGCACGGTGGCGGTGAAGGTGGTCCACGCGGAGCACGTGGCCGATCCGCAGTTCCGCGCCCGCTTCCGGCGCGAGGTCGAGGCGGCCCGCCGGGTCGGCGCCCGCTTCACCGCCCCCGTCCTGGACGCCGCGCCCGACGAGGAGTTCCCGTGGGTGGCCACCGGGTACGTCCCCGGCCTCTCCCTCGAACAGATCGTCCGGGGCCACGGCCCGCTCCCGGCCGCCACCGTCCTGGCCCTCGCGGACGGGCTGCTGCGCGCCCTGGTCGACATCCACGCGGCGGGCATCGTGCACCGCGACCTCAAGCCGTCGAACGTGATGGTCACGGTCGACGGCCCCAAGGTCATCGACTTCGGGATCGCCCGCGCCGTCGAGACGGCCGTCGAGTCCCTGACCAGTACGGGCATGGTGATCGGCACCCCCGGCTTCATGGCCCCGGAGCAGATCCGGGGCCAGGAGGCGATCCCGGCCAGCGACGTCTTCACCCTCGGCTGCGTCCTCACGTACGCGGCCACCGGACGCCTGCCGTTCGCCAACGGGGTCAGCAACCAGCACGCCGTGATGTACCAGATCGTCGAGGCCGAACCCGAACTCGACGGCATCGACGATCCGGCCCTCCGTACGCTCATCACCCGCCTCCTCACGAAGTCCGCCGCCGCCCGCCCCACGGTGGACGCCCTGCTGGCCGGGCTGGAACCCGCCTCCGGCACGCCCTCCTGGCTCCCCGCCGAGGTGGTCGGCCACCTCGCCCGCCAGTCCGCCCGCCTCCTGGACGCCGAGGCCGCGCCCGTACGCGAGGAGGGCGACCGGGGCACGCTTCCCCTGGGCCGCCCGGCCCCGGCCCCGACGGCCGCCCCGACCCCGACCGCCGCCCCGGCCGCCGTCCCGGCCCCGGTCCCGGCCGTGCCCGCCGCCGCGTCGACGCATCCGGACACCCCGAAGCCGGCCGCCGAGAAGCGCCGCCGCCGCTGGTTCGTCGCCGTCCCCGTGGTCCTCGTCCTGGGCGGGGGAGGCGGCACGATGATCGCCCTTCAGCCCTTCAGCCACGACACCGACAGCGGCGCCCACGCCTCCCCGCCCTCCGCCACGGCGGGCGTCACCCCCGGCACCCCGTCCTCGGCTCCGCCGGCCACCGGCACCGCCTCTCCGAAGGGCGACAAGAGCCCCCAGGCCGACGCGACCGAGGCCGGCGCCGAGGACGGCAAGGACGGCCGCGACGGCAAGGACGGCCAGGACGCCGCCACGGCCACCGGCGGCACCGCCTCCGGCGGCACGACGTCCGGCGGCGGAGGCACCTCCGGCTCGACCACCACCGGCGGCGGCACCAGCGGCGGCGCCACCGGATCCGGCACCACCACGACCACCGGCGGCTCCGGCAGCGGCTCCGGCTCCGGCTCCGGCTCCGGCTCCACGGGCGGCGGTTCCGGGGGCGGCAGCGGCGGCACCGTGCCCGCGTCCTTCGTCGGCACCTGGAAGTACGGCGAGACGTACAACATCAACCAGCCCGCCACCGTCGTCATCTCCTCCAACGGCACGGTGCGCCTCTCGGAGATCTCCTTCACCGACTGCGTCTACGTCGGCCGCGTCGTCTCCCGGGCCAACGGCGGCAGCCGGATCAACGTCAGCTCCACCGACCTCGTGAGCGGCACCCCCGGCCCCTGCTCGCCCAACCTCGAAGCGTCCTACTTCACCCTCAACGGCAGCGGCATCCAGCACAACGTCGGAGCCGCCGCCGGAGACGGGTACTTCTACAAGCGGGGCTGACGGCGGTGTACGTGTAACAGCCCCGCATCAGCCGTGCGGAGACTTCCCGAAGTGGTTCCACCCGGTAACCCCTGTGCACCAGACTGGTCATTCGCCGCATCAAGTCGCCCTGAATTCAGCCACGTTCGGACGACACATGCTCTTCCGTACGCACGGAGGGCTGGACCCACGGGGAGAGCACGACCATGACCAGCGCGCACCACGGTGACCAGCAGGGCGCCGAGGACAACCTCGACGGCGGCATCAAGCCCCTGGCGGTCGGTGATCCGGCCCGCATCGGCCCCTATCTGCTGCTCGGCCGGCTCGGCTCGGGCGGCATGGGCCGGGTCTACCTCGCCCGTTCCGAAGCCGGCCGCACCGTCGCCGTGAAGGTGGTCCACGCCGAGCACGTGGCCGATCCGCAGTTCCGCGCCCGCTTCCGGCGCGAGGTCGAGGCGGCCCGCCGGGTGGGGGAGCGCTACACGGCTCCCGTCCTGGACGCCGAACCCGACGCGGAGTTCCCCTGGGTGGCCACGGGATACGTTCCCGGCCTCTCCCTGGAACAGATCGTCCGGGGCCACGGCCCACTCCCGGCCGCCACCGTCCTGACCCTGGCCGACGGCCTGCTGCGCGCGCTCGCGGACATCCATGCGGCGGGCATCGTCCACCGCGACCTCAAGCCGTCGAACGTGATGGTCACGGTCGACGGCCCCAAGGTCATCGACTTCGGGATCGCCCGCGCCGCCGAGACGGCCGTCAACTCCCTGACCAGCTCCGGCATGGTGATCGGCACCCCCGGCTTCATGTCCCCCGAGCAGATCCGCAGCGGCGAGGTCGGCCCGGCGAGCGATCTGTTCTCCCTCGGCTGCGTCCTCACGTACGCGGCCACCGGACACCGCCCCTTCGCCGAAGGCGTGGGCAACCACCACGCGGTGATGTACCAGGTCCTTGAGGAGGAACCCGACCTCAAGGGCGTGGACGATCCCGCGCTGCACGCCCTGATCACCCGCCTCCTGGCGAAGCCCGTCGCCGAACGGCCCGAGATCGGCGCACTCCTCGACGAGGAGGACGCACCCCCTGCCGGGGCCTCCTGGCTGCCCTCCGAGGTGATCGCCCACCTGGCCCGTCAGTCGGCCCGGCTGCTCGACGCCGAGGCGGCACCGGTCCGAGAGGAGGGCGAACGGGGGACGCTGCCGCTGGGCCGCGCGCAGAAGCCCCCGGTGCCCGCGACACCTCCGGCAGCGCCGGAGGGCGGGGAGAAGTCCGCGAAGGACGCCAAGGAGAAGCGCCGCCGCCGCTGGTTCGTCGCCGTCCCGGTGGTCCTCGTCCTGGGCGGTGGCGGCGGCACCATGATCGCCCTCCAGCCCTTCAGCCAAGACACCGACAGCGGCGCCCACGCCTCCCCGCCCTCCGCCACGGCGAGCGTCACCCCCGGGACCTCGGCCCCCGCGTCCTCGTCCCCGTCCCCGAACGGCACCGCCTCGCCCAAGCCGCGGACCAAGAGCCCCAAGGCCGACGACGGCAAGGCGGGCGGCACGGACGGCAGCGACGGAACGGACGGCCGCAACGGCACCGACGGCCGCGACGCCACGACCACCTCCGGCACCGGCTCCTCCGGCGGCACGACCTCCTCCGGCGGCACCGGCTCCACCGCCACCACCGGGGGAACCACCAGCACCGGAGGGTCGGGCTCCACCGGCGGCTCCACCACCGGGGGTTCCGCCACGGGCGGCTCCTCCGGCGGTTCCTCCGGCGGCGGGGGCGGGGGAACCGTGCCGTCCTCGTTCGTCGGCACGTGGCAGAACGCCGAGGTCTACAACGGGAATCAGCCCGCCACGATCGCCATCTCCTCCTCGGGAGCGGTCCGCATGACGGGCCTCGTCTCGTCCCCCTGCCCGTACGTCGCCAAGGTGACCTCCACGGCCGACAACGGCAAGCGCATCAACGTCAGCAAGCCCGAACTCGACGGCCCCAACCCCGGCTACTGCTGGGCCGCCTTCAGCCCGTCCAACTTCACCCTCTACAGCGGCGGAATCCTCTACAACGTGGACGCCGGGAGCTACCACTACAAGCGGGGCTGACGGCCTTCCTTGAGCGCGGTGACGAACGACGTCCACCCTGCGGTGGAGAACACGATGACGGGCCCACCGGGGGCGGCCTTGCTGTCGCGGACGGGGACGACGGGGTGGCCTGCGGCGACCTCCAGGCATTCGCCCTGGTTGGCGCCGCTGTAGCTGGACTTGAACCAACCGGTGAAGCTTTGCTCAGCGTTGTACATGTTCGTATTCCTCCGAGATGGCTCGGACCAGAGCCACTGAATCCATATGCGCGAGGGCGTCGCCCAGAGCGAGAGCGTAGTCCGTGCCACAGGCCGCAACCAGCGCTGGATCATCGAGCAGGTTTCCGGTGTATAGGCCCTCGACGTAGGCAACCGGTGCGGCATCGCGGAAGTCGAGCAGATAGAGCATGCCTTCGAGCAGGGCGTGCGCACCGGCGGCGAACGGCAGGACATGGAGGCGCAGGCGCCCGCCCTCTGCCATGTCGGCGATCCTGCGGAGCTGTTCCGCCATCACCTGAGGTCCGCCGATCGGCCGTCGGAGCACGGCTTCGTCGAGCAGCGTCCATGCCACTGGGCCGTCGGGTGTCTGGAGCAGCTTCCCTCGTTCCACTCGATTGGCCACGGCCCTGTCCAGCTCGTCCTGAGTGAAGTTCGTCCGGGCCGCCCGGAAGACGGCGCGGGCATAGGAGGGGGTCTGGAGCAGCCCGGGGACGAGATGGGCCCCGTACTGCCTGATCTCCGAGGCCTCCCGTTCCAGTTCGGCCACGGACCTGAAGTAGTCGGCGTACTTCTGCTCCAGGTCCTCCAGCCACCTGACAAAGAACCCGTCAGTCCCCAACGCCCGGTCAATCCGCTGCGCGTCGTCCGGTTTGGGCAGCCGCCGCCCCGCCTCCCAGTGGCTGATCAGCGTCGGCGAGCACACCACTTGCTCGCTCAACGCCTCCTGCGTCAGCCCGGCCGCGATGCGGCGCAGCCTCAGCTCCTCGCCGTACTTCTGCCGAGGGCTGCGCGGCGTTCGCTTCGTTCCCATGGTGCCCAACTCCCCGTTCCGACGGTCCTGACGCCCGTGCTGTCATCCCCGCCCCCCTGGCAGCGTAGCGACGGCCGACCGCACTCTGTGAGGGATTCACTACAGAAAGCTGTGCCCCCGCTCCGGGGGCCGAACGGGAAGCGGGCGAGGGCATGACGTACGAGAGCCAGGAGATGCGGCTGCTGCCGTGGGAGGGGCAGGACGGGAAGCCGTGCTACGTGCTCGGGGACGGCGACGGGTACGTGTCGCGGATGGCCGACGGGGTGGAGAGCGTGCAGCTCGGGATGGCGGGGGAGTTGTTGCGGCATGCGGCGGACCTGCTGGCGGACCGGAAGGTCACGGAGGCGGAACTGCACTTCCTGGCCTGCCGGTTGAAGGAGTCGCTGGCCGATGTGAAGCGGGTGGCGGAGAGCCGGGGGTCGCGGCTGGGCGGCGGGGCCGTGGTGCCGGACGAGGCGGGGGCGTCAGTGGAGGGCTGAGCCGGGGGCGGCGTCCTCGTAGGCCTCGCGGGCGCCCTCGACCTCCGGGAGGTGTGCGGCGGCCCAGGCGCAGCAGGCGGCCATGGGGGCGAGGAGGGAGCGGCCGAGCGGGGTCAGGGCGTAGTCGACGCGGGGCGGGATTCCGGGGCCGACGGTGCGGGAGAGGAGGCCGTCCCGCTCCATCGAACGCAGGGTCTCCGTCAGCACCTTGGGCGTGATGCCGCGCAGCGGGACCGCGAGTTCGGAGAAGCGGCGGGGGCCGTCCTCCAGACAGCGGACGATCTTCGCGGTCCATTTGCCGCCGAGGCGGAACGGCGATTCGGTGGGGGCGCAGCCGGTGAACATCTCGGCGTCCAGGGGTTCGCTCACACCGTCGAGCGTACGGAACCGCCCTGGTGGATGTCGCTATCGTTGCGGAAACCATGGGGTGCCGTCCTAGCGTCGCGCCATCGGCCTGCGGGGATGCGCGGGCCCTGGTGGAGGGGGTACCCCATGAGCGGGATCGTGGTGTTCGGAGCCGGCGGGCGTGCGGGGCGGCGGGCGGTCGCGGAGGCGGCGGCGCGGGGGCACCGGGTGACGGCGGTGGTGCGGGACCCGGCCGCGCATCCGGGGCTCGGCGGGGACGGGGTGGACGTGGTCGCCGGGGACGTCACCGACGCGGACAGCGTGGCGGCGGTCGCGGCGGGGCACGACGCGGCGGTCCAGGCGGCGGGCCGGATGGACATGCCGTCGACGGAGTTCTTCGTGGGCGCGGCGCACGCGCTGCTGGCAGGGCTGGAGCGGGCGGGCGTGGGCCGGCTGGTGCTGGTCGGGATCGGCTCCACGCTGGAGGCGGAGCCGGGCGTCATGCTCCACGACACCCCGGGCTTCCCGCCGGACGCGCGGACCTTCTCCCTCGGCCACGCGGCCGAACTGGACGTCCTGCGCGCCTCCGATACGGACATCGACTGGCTGGTGCTCGCCCCGCCGGCGGTGATGCTCGACGACGAGGCGGAGCGCACCGGCCACTACCGGACGGGCGGCCACGCCCTGCTCCCGGACGCCGACTCCTTCTCGTACGCGGACCTCGCCGTCGCCCTGATCGACGAGGCCGGGACCCCTAAGCACAGCCGCTGCCTGACGGCGGTCGCGGGCTGAGCGTGCGGTGCGATCAGTTGTAGCGGTACCGGGCCTGCACGACGACGAGTTCGGACTCAGTGGCCTTGTACACCAAGCGGTGCTCGTCATCGATGCGTCTCGACCAGTAGCCGCTGAGGTCGCCACGCAGGGGCTCGGGCTTCCCGATGCCGTCGAAGGGATCGCGCAGGGTGTCGGTGATGAGCCGGTTGATGCGGCGGGTCATGCGGCGGTCGCTCTCCGACCAGAACGTGTAGTCGGCCCACCCACGCAAGCTGAACGTGAGCTTCATTCGCCGTCCTCGGCGTCCTCGCCGTCCGGCACGTCCACCAGTTCGTGGTGCTCCGTCCGGCCTCCTTCGACCTCTGCGATGGACTCCAGGAGCCGGCGGGCGTTGGCCGGCGAGCGCATCAGGTAGATCGTCTCCTGCCAGGAGGCGAAGTCCTCCTCCGACATGAGGACCGCATTCCCCTTGCGCGAGGTGATGTGGACAGGGGCGTGGTCCTCGTTCACCTTCTCGATCAGCGGAAAGAGGTGCTTCCGGGCTTCACTGGCCGTGATCGACATGACGAACCTCTTCCCACGGTGAGCCACTGGTACCAGTCATGGTACCAGTGGCTCTTCGCGCGCGACCTCTCGTGATGTCACCCCCGCCCGATACCGTCGCCCCATGTCCACCGCGTCCACCACGCCGTCCGCCTCCCCCGCTCCCCACCTCGCCGTCCTCGAAGGCGTCCTCGAACGGATCACGTACGCCAACGAGGAGAACGGCTACACGGTCGCGCGGGTCGACACCGGGCGGGGGAGCAACGACCTGCTGACCGTGGTGGGGTCGTTGCTGGGGGCGCAGCCGGGGGAGTCGCTGCGGATGGAGGGGCGGTGGGGGTCGCATCCGCAGTACGGGAAGCAGTTCACCGTGGAGAACTACACGACGATTCTCCCGGCGACGATCCAGGGGATCAGGCGCTATCTCGGCTCGGGGCTCATCAAGGGCATCGGGCCGGTCATGGCGGACCGGATCACCACGCACTTCGGGGTGGACACGCTCGACATCATCGAGCGGGAGCCGAAGCGGCTGGTGGAGGTCCCGGGGCTGGGGCCGAAGCGGACGAAGATGATCGCCGTCGCCTGGGAGGAGCAGAAGGCGATCAAGGAGGTGATGGTCTTCCTCCAGAGCGTCGGGGTGTCGACGTCCATCGCCGTCCGTATCTACAAGAAGTACGAGGACGCGTCGATCTCCGTCGTGAAGAACCAGCCCTACCGGCTGGCCGCCGACGTCTGGGGCATCGGGTTCCTGACCGCCGACCGGATCGCCCAGGCCGTCGGGATTCCGCACGACAGCCCGGAGCGGGTCAAGGCCGGACTGCAGTACGCGCTGTCGCAGTCCAGCGACCAGGGGCACTGCTTCCTGCCCGAGGAGCGGCTGATCGCGGACGGGGTGAAGCTGCTCCAGGTGGACACCGGCCTTGTCATCGAGTGCCTGGCGGAGCTGGCGGAGGAACCGGAGGGGGTCGTCCGGGAGAAGGTGCCCTCGCCGGAAGGGGGCGAGCCGGTGACGGCGGTGTATCTGGTGCCGTTCCACCGGGCGGAGATCTCGCTGGCCGCTCAGGTGCGGCGGCTGCTGCGGACGCCGGAGGAGCGGATGCCGGCCTTCGCGGACGTGGACTGGGACCGGGCGCTGCGCTGGCTGGCCGGGCGGACCGGGGCCGATCTGGCGCCGGAGCAGGAGGCCGCGGTGCGGCTCGCGCTCAGCCGGAAGGTGGCGGTGCTGACCGGCGGGCCCGGCTGCGGGAAGTCGTTCACCGTCCGCTCGATCGTGGAGCTGGCCCGTGCCAAGCAGGCCAAGGTGGTGCTGGCCGCGCCCACCGGCCGGGCTGCGAAACGGCTCTCCGAGCTGACCGGGGCCGAAGCCTCCACCGTGCACCGGCTGCTGGAGCTGAAGCCGGGCGGCGACGCGGCGTACGACCGCGACCGCCCGCTCGACGCGGACCTCGTCGTCGTGGACGAGGCCTCCATGCTCGATCTGCTGCTCGCCAACAAACTCGTCAAGGCCGTGGCACCCGGTGCCCATCTGCTGCTCGTCGGGGACGTGGACCAGCTGCCATCCGTCGGCGCGGGCGAGGTGCTGCGGGATCTGCTCGCCGAGGGCGGGCCGGTCCCCTCGGTCCGGCTGACCACCATCTTCCGGCAGGCCCAGAAGTCGGGCGTGGTCACCAACGCCCACCGGATCAACCAGGGCATACCGCCCGTTACCGATGGGCTCAAGGACTTCTTCCTCTTCGTCGCCGACGAGACGGAGGACGCCGGGGTCCTCGCGGTGGACGTCGCGGCCCGCCGGATTCCGGCCAAGTTCGGACTCGACCCGCGCCGCGACGTGCAGGTCCTCGCCCCGATGCACCGGGGGCCGGCCGGGGCGGGCCATCTCAACGGACTGCTCCAGCAGGCCATCACCCCGGGCCGCCCCGGCCTCCCCGAGAAGCGGTTCGGCGGCCGGGTCTTCCGGGTCGGCGACAAGGTCACCCAGATCCGCAACAACTACGACAAGGGCGAGAACGGCGTCTTCAACGGCACGGTCGGCGTCGTCACCGCCCTCGACCAGGACGAACAGCGGCTGACCGTCCTCACCGACGAGGACGAGGAGATCGGCTACGACTTCGACGAGCTGGACGAGCTGTCCCACGCGTACGCCATGACGATCCACCGCTCCCAGGGCAGCGAGTATCCGGCGGTGGTCGTCCCGGTCACGAAGAGTGCCTGGATGATGCTCCAGCGCAACCTGCTGTACACCGCCGTGACCCGGGCCAAGAAGCTCGTCGTCCTGGTCGGCTCGCGGCAGGCGATCGGGCAGGCGGTCCGCACGGTTTCCGCAGGCAGACGCTGTAGCGCGCTCGATTTCCGGCTGCGCGGGGGGCCGGAAGGAGGACTCTCGGAAAAAATGATCGATCAAAACGGTGGGAAACATCACGGAGGTCTTCCGCAACCGCAGTCAAGGGGGCAGGATGAATAAGTTCGCGGCACTCAGTGCCGCGAGTAGGTCCAATGGACGACCCCGAGTGCACTCTCCTGAGCCAAATGGGGGAGGGTGGAGACAGTCAGGGAACCTCGAAGAAGAGGCACTACGTCGGTGAGGGATGACGTGAGCGAGCACACCAACAACGCTGTAGTACTCCGGTACGGCGATGGCGAGTACACCTACCCGGTGATCGACAGCACCGTCGGCGACAAGGGCTTCGACATCGGGAAGCTCCGGGCGAACACCGGCCTGGTGACGCTGGACAGCGGATACGGCAACACCGCTGCCTATAAATCCGCCATCACGTACCTCGACGGCGAGCAGGGCATCCTGCGCTACCGCGGGTACCCGATCGAGCAGCTCGCCGAGCGTTCGACGTTCCTCGAAGTGGCGTACACGCTCATCAACGGTGAGCTTCCCAAGGTCGACGAGCTGGCGACCTTCAAGAACGAGATCACCCAGCACACGCTGCTGCACGAGGACGTCAAGCGCTTCTTCGACGGCTTCCCGCGCGACGCCCACCCGATGGCCATGCTGTCCTCGGTCGTCAGCGCGCTGTCCACGTTCTACCAGGACAGCCACAACCCGTTCGACGAGGAGCAGCGCCACCTCTCCACGATCCGGCTGCTCGCCAAGCTCCCGACGATCGCCGCGTACGCGTACAAGAAGTCGATCGGTCACCCGTTCGTCTACCCGCGCAACGACCTCGGCTACGTCGAGAACTTCCTGCGGATGACCTTCTCGGTCCCCGCCCAGGAGTACGAGCTGGACCCGGTTGTCGTCTCCGCCCTGGACAAGCTGCTCATCCTGCACGCGGACCACGAGCAGAACTGTTCGACCTCCACCGTGCGTCTGGTCGGCTCCTCGCAGGCCAACATGTTCGCCTCCATCTCCGCCGGCATCTCGGCGCTGTGGGGCCCCCTGCACGGCGGTGCCAACCAGTCCGTGCTGGAGATGCTGGAAGGCATCCAGGCCAACGGCGGCGATGTCGACTCCTTCATCCGCAAGGTGAAGAACAAGGAGGACGGCGTCCGCCTGATGGGCTTCGGCCACCGGGTGTACAAGTCCTTCGACCCCCGCGCCAAGATCATCAAGGCCGCGGCCCACGACGTGCTGTCCGCGCTCGGCAAGTCCGACGAGCTGCTCGACATCGCGCTCAAGCTGGAGGAGCACGCGCTCTCCGACGAGTACTTCGTCTCGCGCAACCTCTACCCGAACGTGGACTTCTACACGGGCCTCATCTACCGCGCGATGGGCTTCCCGACGGAGATGTTCACCGTGCTCTTCGCCCTCGGCCGCCTCCCGGGCTGGATCGCCCAGTGGCACGAGATGATCAAGGAGCCGGGTTCCCGCATCGGCCGCCCGCGCCAGATCTACACCGGCGAGGTCCTGCGTGACTTCGTCCCGGTCGAGGCCCGCTGAGCTTCGTAGCACCACCCCGGCCCGCCGGCCGGCTGCCTTCGCCCCTGACCACCGCGCTTTCGCACAGAGCGCGGTGTCCGGGGCGATCTGCTTTTTCCGGCCGCCGCTCCCGGCGGAGGGGGGAGCGCTCCCGCGGAAAGAGAGAAGCGCCCCGCCATCGATCCCCCCACGGGCCGACAGCGAGGCGCTTCCCATGTCCCGGAGCGGATTCCCCCCACGGGATCCGGCCGGGCGTTCGTCGGGAGCCGAAGCTCCTGGGTGTTCCTCGGTGCTGCTGTTGTGCGTACCGCGCTGTTCCTCGTGCTGCTGCGGTCTGCCGGGGTACGTACGTACGGGAGGGCCGCTCAAAGCTCCCCGGTGCACGTGCCCCGGCCAACGCTTGCCAGGAGCGTCCCCCAAGACCCTCCTCCGGACGTCCCCCAAGACATCCTTCTGGCATCGCACTCTTAGACTCGCGAACCCACCGAATGGTTACCCTGAAACCGGTGTGATCTGGGTCTCGTTGTGGATATTACGTGAAGGACCGCAGGCGCAGGCTGTTGGTCACGACGAGGACCGATGAGAAGGCCATCGCCGCTCCCGCAATCATAGGGTTGAGCAGCCCAAATGCCGCAAGGGGTAGGGCGGCGAGGTTATAGGAGAATGCCCAGAAGAGGTTGCCCCTGATGGTGCTCAGGGTACGCCGGGAGAGTCGGATCGCCTCACCCGTCACCTTGAGATCTCCACGAACCAGGGTCAGATCGCCCGCCTCGATCGCGGCGTCCGTGCCGGTGCCCATGGCCAGCCCCAGGTCGGCGGTGGCGAGCGCCGCCGCGTCGTTCACCCCGTCCCCGACCATCGCCACCGAACGGCCCTGCTCCTGGAGGCGCCGGACGACGTGCGCCTTCTCCTCGGGCAGCACCTCGGCGTACACCTCGTCGATCCCGACCTCGGCGGCGACCGACTCCGCGACCGCCCGGTTGTCGCCGGTCAGCAGGATGGGCGTGAGCCCCAGCGCGCGCAGTTCGGCGACCGCCTCGGCGCTGGTGTCCTTGACGGCGTCGGCGACCTCGACGACCGCGCGTGCCTCGCCGTCCCAGGCGACCGCGATGGCGGTCCGGCCCGCGGCCTCTGCCTCCGCCTTGCGGAGCGCCAGCTCCTCCGGCAGCCGGATCTCCCACTCGGCCAGCAGCTGCTCCCGGCCGACGAGGACGGCGTGGCCCTCGACGACACCCTGAACACCCAGCCCGGGGACGTTCGCGAAGTCCTCGGGGGTGGGGAGCGGGGCTCCGGTGCGCTCCGCGGCTCCGGTGGCGACGGCCTGGGCGATGGGGTGCTCGGAGGCGTGTTCCAGGGCTCCGGCGAGGCGCAGGACGTCGGTCTCGGTGGTGCCGGGGGCGGTGTGGACGGTCTGGAGGGTCATGCGGCCGGTGGTGACGGTGCCGGTCTTGTCCAGGACGATGGTGTCGACGCGGCGGGTGGTCTCCAGGACTTCGGGGCCCTTGATGAGGATGCCGAGCTGGGCGCCGCGTCCGGTGCCGACCATGAGGGCGGTCGGGGTGGCCAGGCCCAGGGCGCAGGGGCAGGCGATGATCAGGACGGCGACCGCCGCCGTGAACGCGGCCGTCACATCGTCCGTGACCAGCAGCCACACGACCAGCGTCACCAGGGCGATCAGCAGCACCACGGGCACGAAGACCGCCGAGATCCGGTCGGCCAGCCGCTGGACCTCCGCCTTGCCGTTCTGCGCGTCCTCGACCAGCTTCGCCATCCGGGCGAGCTGGGTGTCGGCGCCGACCCGGGTCGCCTCCACGACCAGCCGGCCCGAGACGTTCACCGTGGCGCCGGTGACCGCGTCCCCGGCCCGCACGTCGACGGGCACGGACTCACCGGTCAGCATCGAGGCGTCGACCGCCGAAGCGCCCTCCACCACCGTGCCGTCCGTGGCGATCTTCTCGCCGGGGCGGACGACGAAGCGGTCGCCCACGGCGAGCCGGCCGACCGGGACGCGGACCTCCGCCCCGTTCCGCAGGACCGCCACGTCCCGCGCGCCCAGATGCATCAGCGCCCGCAGCGCGGAACCGGCCTTCCGCTTGGACCGGGCCTCCAGATAGCGGCCCAGCAGGAGGAAGGTGATGACGCCCGCCGCGACCTCCAGATAGATGGTCGAGGCCGCGTCCGCGCGGGAGACCGTGAAGTCGAAGCCGTGCCGCATCCCCGGCATCCCGGCGTCACCCAGGAACAGCGCCCACAGCGACCAGCCGAACGCGGCGAGCGTCCCGACCGACACCAGGGTGTCCATCGTGGCCGCGCCGTGCCGCAGATTGGTCCAGGTCGCCCGGTGGAAGGGCAGCCCGCCCCAGACCACGACGGGGGCGGCGAGCGTGAGCGAGAGCCACTGCCAGTTGTCGAACTGGAGCACCGGGATCATCGCCAGCGCCACGACGGGCGCCGCGAGCACCGCCGACACGGTCAGCCGCTGCCGCAGGGCGGCCGTCTCGGTGTCCGGCTCCTCGGACGGCTCCGGACCGCCGGTCTCCCCGGCGGTCTCCGGGGCCGCGTCCGGTACGGGCTCCGGAGCCGGCGGCGGGACCGGCCGCGCCGTGTACCCCGTCCGCTCGACCGTCGCGATCAGATCGTCGAGCCCCGTCCCGGGGCCGTAGGCGACCTTGGCCTTCTCGGTCGCGTAATTGACGGTGGCGGTGACCCCGTCCATCCGGTTCAGCTTCTTCTCGACCCGGGCGGCGCAGGACGCACAGGTCATCCCGCCGATCGTCAGCTCGGCCTCGGAGGCCTGCGGGGCCCGCGGGTCCCGTGGGTCTTCCGGGCCGTCCGCCGCCGGAACCTGGACGTCTGGTGCGCTGTGCATGTCCGAACTCCTGAAAACGCCGACCGGGCCGTGCCCTCCCAGTATCTGCTGGTCGGCCCGGCCCGGCGGCAAGGGGTGGTGCGGTGGTGCGGTCGTACGGGACCGGCGGCGTGTTCAGGCCCGGCCGGCGAGCTCGTAGCCCGCCTCGTCCACGGCGGCGCGCACGGCCTCGTCGTCCAGCGCGGCCTCGGAGACCACCGTCACCTGCCCGGTCGACGCCACGGCCTTCACGGAGGTGACACCCTTGATGGCGGAGATCTCCTCGGAGACCGCGCCCTCGCAGTGCCCGCAGGTCATGCCGGTCACCTGGTAGACCGTGGTCACCCCGCCCGGCGCGGCCTCGGTGCTCGCCTCGCCGTGGCAGGAACCGCTGGGCGAGCAGCAGGAGCCGGTCGCCTGGGGGAGCTGGGTCTCGGCGGTCATCGTGTTCTCCTCTTCGACGAGCACAGTATGGGTGGGACGGCAGGGGCCCCTGAGGACTCCGGTGAAGGCTGGTGCGCCCTCACACCCATGACTATATACCCCTAGGGGGTATGAATGCGAGCGGGTGCGCCCGTTCGCGCGCGTCGGGACCCCGGCATACGCGCTAATGGGCCGCTCCCAGCAGGACGACGCCGAAGACCACCACCGCCCCGGCGCAGATCCGGCGGCGGCCGAGGGGCTCGTGGAAGAACACCGCGCCGATCACGGCGGCCCAGATGATCCCGGTCTCCCGCAGGGCGGCGACCTCGGACGCCGGGGAGCGGGTCTGGGCCCAGAGGACGGCCCCGTACGACAGGGCGGCGACCAGGCCGCCGACGGCGGAGCGGGTGCGGTCGGGGCGCAGCAGATCGGTCAGCGGTCGCTTGCGCAGCCGGGGCATCAGCAGGGCGACCAGGACGCCCTCCAGGGCGGCCATCCACGCCGTGTAGCCGAAGGCGGAGCCGGAGCGCCGTACGCCGACGGCGTCGATCAGGGTGTACGCGGCGATGGTCGCGCCGGTGGCGAGGGCGGCGCGGACCGCCGGGCCGCCGACCCCGCGGCCCGGCAGCCCGCCCAGGGAGAGCACGGCGAGGCCGCCGCAGACCGCGAGGAGCCCGGCCAGCTGGACCGGGCCGAGGCGTTCGCCGAGGAGGGCGACCGCGACCGCGGCGACGCCGATGGGGGCGACGCCGCGGGCGACCGGGTAGACCTGGCCGAAGTCGCCGAGCCGGTAGGCCCGGGACAGCTGGGCCATGTAGACGGCGTGCACCGCCGAGGAGGCGAGCAGATAGGGCAGGCTCGCCGGGGCGGGCAGGGCGAACAGCGGCAGCAGGGGAAGACACAGCACGGTCTTCGTGACGCTGATCAGGGTGAGCCCGGCGTCCCGGTCGCGGGCCGCCTTGGCCAGGGTGTTCCAGGCCGCGTGCAGCAGCCCCGCGGCCAGGACGACGGCGGTCGGGAGCGCCTGTGCGAGCGTCACCCCGCGGCCGGCGGGGCCTCGTGCCGGCGCAGGTCGTGGAAGAACCCCGGGACGGACGCGAGCCGGCCCGCGGCGGCGAGCCGGTCGTGGACGTGCCGGGCCAGCGCCAGATCGAGCACCCCCAGGCCGAAGGGCGAGAAGACCACGGTGCGGTCGGCCGGGACCGCGCGCTCCCCGGTGAGGTGGTCGTACAGCGTCCCGTCCACGAAGCCGCGGTGGCCGACGAGCTGTTCGGCGAGGTGCGGGGAGGTGTCGGCCTTCAGACAGTGGTCGACGTCGTCGAGCACGTTGTAGGCGCCGAGGATCACCTCCGGGCCGAGATCGCGCAGCGAGATGTTCAGCACCAGGGGGTGGTGGCCGAACCAGGCGGGATCGGTGAGGTGCGGGGCGGGGGCCACCGTGGCGATCACCAGGAGATCGCTGGCGCGGACCAGGTCCTCCGAGGTGGCGTGGAGCTCCGCGGCGGCCCCGTGACCGGCCAGATAGGCGGCGAAGCCCTCGGCGTGCGCGGGGTCGCTGTCGTGGACACCGGCCCGGGAGACGTCGAAGCCGATGGCGCGCAGATGGTCGTGGAGGTAGCGGGCGATCAGCCCGGTGCCCAGGAAGCCGATCCGGGCCGGCCGGACCCCGCGGGCGCGGGCGAGCCGGTCGGCGGCGAGCGCGGCGGAGGCGGCCGTGCGGGCCGCGCTGATGATGGAGCTCTCCAGACAGGCGAACGGATAGCCGGTCGCCGTGTCGTTGAGGATCAGCACCGCCGAGGCCCGGGGCAGCCCGGCGGCGACGTTCTCCGGAAAGCTGGAGATCCACTTCATGCCGTGCACACCGACCTCGCCGCCGACCGAGGCGGGCAGGGCGATGATGCGCGAGGACGGCCGGTCGGGGAAGCGCAGGAAGTAGGAGTCGGGATTGACGGTGCTCCCCTCGCCGTGCAGCCGGTAGGCGCGTTCGACCACGTCGACGACCTCCTTCTCCCGGCCGGCGAGGACGTCGTGGACCTGGCTGCCGGGGATGACCGAGAAGGCGGGTGCGGTGTTCACGCGGTGGCTCCCTGGAGGGTGCGGGCGGGTCCGGCGAGGGCGCCGCGGACCCGCTGGACCAGTTCCTGCGGGGTGTGGGTGACCCGGCGGCCCGCCCCGTCGCCGCGCGGGCCGGTCAGGGCGTGGAGCAGGGTGAGCCCGGGGCCGAGCGCGGCGGCGCGCAGTTCGGCGGCGTCGCGGACCAGGACGGTGTGCGGATAGCCGGCGGCCCGTGCCAGCGCGGTGAAGTCGGAGCGCTGGACGGTGCGCTGTCCGCCGGTGCTCTCGTGCATGCCGTTGTCGGCGACCACGTGCAGCAGGTCCGCTCCGGTGGCGGCGAGCAGCGGGAGCACCCCGAGGTTCATCAGCAGCGAGCCGTCGCCGTCCAGGGCGACGACGGTGCGGCCGGGGCGGGCCAGGGCGATGCCGAGGGCGATCGGGGCTGCCATGCCCATGGAACCGACCAGATAGAAGTTCTCCGGCCGGTCGGCGGCGTTGAAGAGTTCGCGGCTGGTGTAGCCGCAGGTGGAGACGATCACCGCGTCGGGGTGGCGGCGCAGCAGTTCCAGGGCGATCTCGGAGAGCGTGAGCGGGGACATCAGATGCCTTCCCGGACGACGAGGACGGCGCAGCGGGCGCGCTGTTCCATCTGGGCGAGGACCGCGGCCACCGAACCGGCCACGTCGGTGTGGTCGAGCACGGTGTGCGGAAGGTCGAACAGGTCGAGCAGGCGGAGCAGTTCGGCACCGATCACGTCGTGCTCGACGGCGTCGTTGCCGTCGTGCCCGCGCCAGCTGACCACCAGCAGCACCGGGACGTCGTAGATCAGGTTGAACGAGGTGAGCACGTTCAGGCAGTAGCCGAGACCGGAGTTCTGCATCAGGGCCACGGCGCGCTCGCCGGCCACCACCGCCCCGGAGGCGATGCCGACCGCGCTGTCCTCGCGCGGGGCGGGGACGTACCGCAGACCGGACAGCGCGGGATCGGACGCGGCGTTCTCCAGCAGGCGGAACGCCCCGGCCAGCAGGCTGCAGGGGACTCCGGTGGCGATCGTGAAGCCGTGGCCGGCGAGGTCTTCGAGCAGGGCGCGGGCCGCGCCCGTGTCGGTGGCGGTGGCGGACATGGTCCTCAACTTCCTTCGCTGGTCGGGTCGGTGGTGCGGTCGGCGGTCGGGGTGCCGTAGAGCTGCCGCGCGTAGCGCGGGCCGTAGCGCTCCTCCAGGTCGGCGAGGGGGACGTCGGTCCACTCGGTGGCGCGGGCGATCCGGGCCCGGGAGGGGACCGCGTCCGGGTCCCAGCTGTCCGGATCCCACAGGGCGGCGCGCAGGAAGGACTTGGCGCAGTGGAAGTAGACCTCCTCGGGCTCGACCAGCAGCGCCAGCGCCGGGACGTGACCGCGGTGGGCCATGCCGGCGAGGAACGGGGCGCCGGTGACCAGCCGGCCGCGGCCGTTGACCCGCAGGGTGTCGCCGCGGCCCGGCACCACGAACATCAGCGCCACCCGCGGATTGCCGAGCAGATTGCGCCAGCTGTCGGCGCGCCGGTTGCCGGGCCGGTCGGGGAGGGCGAGCAGCCGGTCGCCGAGGACGTGCGCGAATCCGGGCGGATCGCCGCGCGGGGAGACGTCGCAGCTGCCGTCGGCGCCGGAGGTGGCCAGCACACAGAACGGGGAGCGGCCGATCCAGGCGCGTTCCAGCGGGCCGAAGCGGTCGGTGCTCTTGGTGTGGACCACCGGGTTCGGCGGGGCGATCAGCTCGCGCAGCTCCCGTTCGGTGGTGATCTCCCGGTACGGGCCGGTGGTCACTTCCGGGACCACATCCGGAACATGTACCGGTTGACCCCGTCGGGCCGGTCGGCGTCGAGGTCGATCTCCCGGGGTGCGAACCGGTCGACGAACGCGGTCCTGGAGTGCAGGAAGCGGTCGTCGGCGGAGACCAGGGTCTGACCGCGCTCCAGCCGGATCCGGTACTGCACGCCGGACTGGTCGAGCACCGCGTCGAAGAAGTCGAGGGCGGCCCGCTGGTCCTCGTCCATGGGGGTGCCGACCTTGGCGTGGGCGCCCTCCATATAGGTGCGGAAGTAGCGGACCAGGGCCTCGCCCTCCGGGCTGTAGCTGATCACCGGGGAGCGGAAGAAGCCGTCCTCGGCGGCGGTCATCCCGCGCTTCTCGAACCAGAAGTCACGGGTGAGGACGGAGAGGACCTCGGGGTACGAGCGGAGCGTCTCGTGCACCGAGCGGGCGTCCACCAGGATCGACTCGCCGCCCAGATAGGCGCTCTGCCCGCAGGACAGCAGCAGGTAGTCGATCGGCTCGGGGTCGTTGACCGCGTCGTTGTGCATGTGCGAGCCCTGTTTGGTCTGGTGGTAGCGGGCGCCCTCCTCGACGGTGCCCTGGTTGCCCCGGTCGTAGACCTCGATGAACCGCCAGCCCTGGTGGTTCTGGACCATCGGGCGGCCCAGCGCGCTGCCCAGCAGCCAGGCGTAGACGGCCTGGCCGCGCAGGGTGTCCACGCCCTCGACGCGGTCGTAGACGATGAAGTGGACCCGTGAGTCGATGATGTCGCGGGTGGCCTCGATCTCCGCGCGGAAGGCGGGCATCGGCCCGAGGCCGGTGCCGAGTTCGTCGATCCGCCGGCCGGCCGAGGCGGCGGCCAGTTCGGCGGTGCGCGCGGCGATCTCGCGCTGGGCGGCGGGACCGAAGGTGTGGATCGCCTCGGCGGGGACGGCGAGCGTGCGGGCGTCCGGAGACGTGGTTGGCATGCGCATGTCCAATACTTCGACGGAGGGGGCCGCGGGCGGTGCCCGGGGCGGATGCGGAAGGGGCCGGACGGCGGTGCGTACGGGCGGGGCGGTGCATGCGTGCGGGTGGTGCGGACAGGGGCGGGCGGTCAGCCGGACAGGCGCTCCAGCACCGCGTCCCGGACCTTCGGATCGCGCAGATCGGCGTTGACCCGGAAGCAGCGCGCGCTGCACACCAGGCCGGTCAGCTGCCGGTTCATCCGCATCAGCACCCGGCTGAACTCCGCGACGTCACGGCCCTGATGGGCCAGCACGTCGTCCTTCAGCCCGTAGGTCGTCACGGCGTGCGCGTACTGCGAGAGGAAGGCCTCGGCGGCGGCGGGGTCCAGCTCCTCCATCCCGGTCCTGCCGCCCGGGTTGTAGTCGACGACCACCACGTTGCGCACCACCGCCCGGTCCACCGGCCGGCCGCCGAAGACCAGCTCGGCCGGGGCCAGATAGTCCCCGCCCTCCAGATGCGGGGTCAGCCCGTGGCGGTCGATCAGCGGCCCGAACTGGGCGTCCCGGCGGATCCGCACCGAGGTCGGCACCCCGTGGGCGGCGCCCTCCCTCACCAGCACGTGCGTGTTGGTGAGGAAGCGCGCCCCGGCCAGGCAGGCCTGGGACAGGAACACCGTCTTCCCGCCCCCGTTCGGCCCGACCAGCAGGGTCCCCCCGCCCTGGTCCAGCGTGAACCCGGCCGCCTTCAGATGCAGATAGCCCCGGTCCACCGCGAACTCGGTGAGGACCCGCTTCACGAAGTACGGCCACACCGTCCGCTCCAGCCGCCGGCCGAAGACGTAGGAGCGGCGGCCGTCGGTGCGCAGATAGGCGGGCTCGCCGTGGATGTGGCTGAGGTAGTACCCGCCGCGGAACCTGCGCGCCCGCAGCGAGTCGTCGGCCGCCGCCGCCACCTCGGCCGGGTCGAAGGCGTCCCGGTCGAGGTCGAGGCAGTCCACCCGGTAGTCCGGCTCGGTCCCCTCGGCGGCGTCGCGGGCGAAGTACGCGTGCCCGTCGAAGCGTTCGAGGTTACTGGTGACCCGCAGGCTCAGCAGCCCCAGATCCGCGGTCCGGGCGGAACGGACCGGGAGGTCGGAGAGATCGAGGGGCATCGGACGGCTCACGGCCAGGCGGTGAGCTCGGGCAGCTCACCGCCGTCCACGGCCCGCGGCAGCTCCGCCGCGGGACGGCCGGAGATCCAGGCCGCCAGTGCGCGCAGTTCCCCGCGCACCGTCCGCCCCTCGCCCCAGGCCTGCCCGGTGTCGGTCGCCTCCAGCCGGGTCCCCTCCGGCAGCCGCGACCCGAGGAACTCCACCACGTGCGAGGAGAGTTCCGCGCTCCACTCCTCGCTGCGGCGGCCCACGTCCAGGTCCACCAGGTGCAGCGAGCTCTCCCGCCACCAGGCCAGCCGGGTCGCCCACAGCGGCGAGTTCCGGTAGGAGCAGGGAAGCTCCCAGTCGCCCTCGGACAGGGCCGCCCAGGACTCCTCCAGGGCGGTCAGCCCCTCGGTCATCTGCTCGGTCAGCCGGTCGACGGGCTGCCCGTGCAGCTCCTCGATCCGGCGGTCACGGGTCGGCCGGCCGCCGTCGTACACCTCGACCCGCTCGCCCTTGACGGCGTACCGCGCCTGCCGGGCGAAGGCCTGCGAGAGGTCGGCCAGATGGATCAGTACGTGCCCCCGGGTCCAGCCGGGCAGCGCGATCGCCTCACGTGCCTGATCCTCCGTCAACCGGGCGTCCAGCAGGGCCCGGTGGGCGGCGAAGATGTCGGCGAACTGCACGGCGGGGTCGAACTCGGTCATGCGTCGGTCCTCTCGGTACGTCCGCCCGGTTCGGCCGGACGGGGCAGGAAGGCATTGGTCCAGCACAGGATGTCCCGCAGGACATGGTGGTCCTTGTGCGGCCGCAGCGCACCGATCTGGTGGTACATCACACCCTCGCTGGGCGGACCCAGCACGGTGATCCGCCGCTCCACCCGGCCGTCGGCGCGGAACGGGTGGAACTCCGGGGTCAGGTCGAGCCCGCCGGGCACGAAGTCCGGCTCGTCCAGGCCCGGGTTGGCCCATTTGCGGACCAGCCCGCGGCGCAGCAGATTGGGATAGATCGGCAGGACGTCGCGGGCCGCGTCGAACCCGTGCACCCGGGCGTCGACCAGGGCGTCGACCAGCCGGTCCGCACCGGTCACCGCACCGCTCAGCCGGAACCTGCCACTGCCGGCGTCGCACTCCACCGAGGTGTCCGGGCCGAGCGAGACATCGACGAACCCGGCCTCCACCAGCGCCCGGACCTTCTCCATCGCCTCCCGCGAGGCGCCCTGGCAGAGCCGGTTGTGGTGGCCGGTCCACACCTCCAGGAAGGTGCGGTGCGACCCGGCCCGCAGCCCGCCGAAGTCGACCGCCTCGATCACCACCCCGCGCAGATCGCGCCAGGCCGCGTCCGCCGCCGCCTTCGCCGGGTTGTCCAGATTGCCCTGCGCGGCCCAGCGGATGTCCCGGTCCAGGAAGTCCAGCAGCGCCTCCCGGTACTCCGCCGCCGTGCGGTAACCCCCGCGCGGCACCGGGTCGATGGTCGCCTCCCAGGAGAAGACGTGCTCGGCGGCCCGGACGGAGTGCCGGTACGGGGACGTCCCGGCGGCCACCGCGGCGGCGAAACCGGCCGGATCACCGGCCGAGGACAGCATCCGCCCGGCGGTCTCCGCACCGAACACCACGGCCAGGAAGCTCCGCACCGCGGGCGCGACCGGCACCCCGCCCGGCCCGGCCGGGGCGTCGTCGAGCGCGTCCGCCCCGGTCAGCACCCGGTCCACGGCGGCGGCGGTGGCGGCGGCCAGCTCGTCCAGCGGCGCGGTCAGCGCGGCGGCCGCCGCACGGGGGTCGGCGAAGACACCGGCGTCGGCGAGGAACTTCTCGTAACCGGGCCGGGCGGCCTCGACGGCCGTCGCCCGGAACTCCGCGCCGTACAGCGTGCTGTACTGGATCAGCGCCATCTCCAGCACGATCAGCGGGAACAGATGCGCCTCGAAGTCGAGTTGGAGCTGCTCCCGCCCGCCGACCACATTGGGCCGGCCGACCGTGCGGCGCAGCTCGCCCACCGCCGGGACCGTGAGGAACGCGCCCCGGTACTCCAGCGACGCGATGTCGCGCTCCTTCTGGTTGTACGGCCGGGCGAAGGTGAACAGGCCGTTGCGGCTGAACGGGACCACCGCGTCCGGCTCCCGCCCGCTCGGCCGGTACACCAGCCGGCCCTCCTCGCCCCGCTCGAAGGTGCCGCCGCGCCCCTCGGTCAGATAGAGGATCACGTCGATGCCGGTCAGCCCCATGCCCAGACAGCCCACGGTGTGGCCGGGGCCGGTGCCGGGCACGTCCAGCGAGCGCTCCAGCGGATACGCGGACGGGATCAGGGTGCTGCCGTGCCCGGCGGCGAAGGCGGCCCACTCGGCGGTGCGGGGGGACAGCGCCGGATCGTTGGACGAGTGCCCGGTCAGCAGCAGCACCAGATCGGCCGTGTACGGTTCGGCGCCGTCCGCGGTGAGCACCGCCAGACGCTCGCCGCGCTCCTCCAGGTCGACCACCTCGGCCGCCCGCAGATCGAGGGTGACGCCGGGCGCGGCGCGCAGCAGGTCCACATAGCGCCGGAAGCTGTCCTGGAGCGCCTCGCCGTGCAGATAGCGCTTGGGCCAGTCCTCGGCGACCAGGTCGTAGGTCCCGTCACCGGTCGCGGCGAAGCGGTCGCGGCACCATTCGAGCAGCGTCGGACGGTCCTCGGTGGGCAGCAGCGGGCCCGCGTCGACCACGCTCTCGTCGGCGCCGAAGGCGACCTGCCCGACGATCCGGTTGAGATAGCTGGTGCGGCTCTGCCGGGGACTGTGCACCTGGCCGGAGCCGAATTCGCCGGACAGGTCGTACACCACGACCTCCAGCTCGGTGCCGCCGTCCGGGCGGCTGGTCAGGGCGGCGAGGCGTTCCAGCACATAGGTGCAGGTCGGCCCACCACCGACCACGGCGAGACGGGTGGGTCCGGCGGAACGGGGCGCGGTCACCGGTTCTCCTTCCCTGGGCGGGGACGGGGGGACGGGGCGGGGTGCGGGGCGGCGTGCTCCTTGCGGACCTCGTCCAGCGCGGTGAGCAGTCCGCGGACGTCGTGGTCGGTGAGCCGGCCCATGGTGGCGATCCGGAAGCCGCGCGCGTCGGCGCCCTGGGTGGCGTAGATGACGTAGCCGCGCTCCTTGAGCCCGTCGTGCAGCTCCCGGTAGCCGGGGCCGTCGTCGAGGAAGGCGTGGGTGAGCGAGACCGCGCGGTGCTCGGGCGGCAGCAGCAGCCGGATGCCGCGTTCGGCGAGGCCGGTGCGGACGGCGGCGGCGCGGGCCGCGTACCGCGCGTACCGGGCGTCGACCCCCTCGTCCAGCGTGAGGTCGAGCGCCGCGTCCAGGGCGCGCAGCACCTGGAGGGCCGGGGTGAACTGTGTGCTCCCGGAGCCGGTCTGGGCCCGGTAGTGCGCGTCCAGGTCGAGATAGAAGGTGCGGGCCGGGCGTCCCGCCAGCGCCTCGAAGCGGGCCCGGGGCGCGGTGACGAAGCTGATCCCGGGCAGACCCTCCAGGCACTTGTTGGCGGTCCCCACGCACCAGTCGACCCCGTCGGCCGTCACGTCCAGGGCCTCCGCGCCCAGGCTGCTGATCGCGTCGACCAGCAGGGAGCGGCCGAGCCGGGTGGTGATCCGGCCGATCGCGGCGACCGGATTGAGCATGCCGGTGCTGGTCTCGTGGTGGACCATCGCGACATGGGTGAGGCCGGGGTCGGCGGCCAGGGCGCGTTCGACCGCCGCCGGGTCCACCGGCCGGGCCCAGCCGAACTCCAGCCGCTCGGCCGGGATCCGGTGGGTCGCGGCGATCGCGTGCAGCCGCTCCCCGTAGTGGCCGTTGTCCAGGACCAGGAGCCGGCCCTCCGGCGGCACGGCGGAGCCGACCGCGGCCTCCAGCGCGGCGGTGCCGGAGCCGGTGAGGAGCACGGTGGCGTGGGTGTCCGCGCCGCCGCCGGCCACCTCGGTGGCCTTGCGGGCGACCGAGGCCAGCAGGGCCGCGGCCTCCGGCTCCCGGTGGCACTCGTCGGGCGAGCCGATCGCGGCGCGCACCAGCGGATGCACGTTGACCGGTCCCGGGTTGAGGAGCACGGTGCGCGAGGGCGGGATCCGGTCGGTGGCGATCTCGGTGTGGCGTTCGCCGGCCGGCCAGCTCTCCAGCGGGGCGAAGAGATGGGTGAGCCGGCCGGTGCGTTCGCCCCGGGTGATCACGCACTGGGCGCCGCGGCGGGCGTGCGCGGCCAGATGCCGGATCTTGCCGCGCATCGCGTCGGTCGCGTCCCAGGAGCCGGTGGGCCACAGCAACTCGTCGGCGGCGGACGGATCGGCGGCGTCGAGCCGGGGGAGTACGGGGCTGCCGTCGTCGGACCCGGTGAGGACGCCCGGGACGTCGGTCAGCGCCACGATCCGGACCGTGCCCGGGTCCCGGTCGAGCAGCAGGGCCGGGGCCTCGTCGCTGCTGACGATGCGCAGCGTGCCGTCGGCGGTGAGCACGCAGTCGCTGGAGAGCACCGGCAGGGCCTGCCCGTCCAGCAGCCGGCGCACCGCGTCCGGGTGCGCGTCCTCGGCGCCGTCGGGCCGCTCCCCGTACAGACCGGTGAGCTGGAGCGGCACCGCGCGGACGCCGAGCCGGCGCAGTTGCGTGGTCCACTCCCAGCGGACGGCGAAGGCGGGCGCGGTCAGGGCGAGCGCGGACCACGGGTCGCGGGCCGGATCGACGGTCCGGCCGACCTCGTGGCAGGCGGCCCCGCCACCGGTGACCAGGACCACCCGGCCCGGGTGCGCGGCGGCCAGATCGCGGACCTGGCGGGCGTAGTCCGCGACCGCCTCCGGGTCGGTGCCGCCGCCGGCCCGCTTGTCGGAGAACAGGCTGCCGCCGATCTTCAGGACGAGCAGCTCGGGGGTGCGGCCGGGTGCCGCCGCCGCACTGCTCACGCGTCGGCCCCGGTGGTCAGCGGCACGGCGGACTCCCCGGCCTCGCCGTCCCGGGACGACTGGAACAGCCGGGGCAGGAACGCCAGCGACCAGCGGGCGCGCTGGCCGTCCAGATCGCCGAACTCGTCGAGGTAGCCGAGGTCGTCGGGGCGCAGCCGGTCCAGGACGGCGGCGGGGACGGCGTCGGGGTAGAGCCGGTCGACGAAGTGCAGCGTGTAGTAGACGATGGCGCCCGCGTCGTACTGCTCGACCCGGGTGAGGAAGGACTTCCAGCCCTCCTCGTCGAGCCGGGCGACGACGAGGGAGACGTCGAGGAACTTGGCGATCTGCAGGTCGATGTTCTCGCCGATGAAGAAGAGGCTGGTCGCCTCCTTGTGCAGATGGGCGCAGAGGTCGAGCAGCCGGTCCTCCGGGTCGGGGACCCAGGAGTCCGTCCCGCACACGGTGCGCGGCACGGCCCGGTCGAGGAGTTCGGCGGCGGGCGCGGTGCGGCCGGACTTCTTCTGGAAGATGTCGTGCGTCAGATCGACGTCGAACTCCGGCACCGCGGCCCGGTGGCCGCTCTTGCGGTACGGCAGCTGCTGGCTCAGGTTCAGCCGCCAGAACACCTGGGTCTCGCGGCTGAAGGGTTCGACCCGCTCGCCGTCGGCGGCCAGATTGCCCTGGAGGTAGCCGAGCCGTTCCAGGACCTCGCGGGCGCGGGCGGCGTCGGCCCGGTCCAGCAGCAGATCGAGGTCCGTCATCCGGCGCAGCGCGGGATCGCCGTACTCGCCCTCGGCGAGCGTGAAGCCCTTGCGGACGGCGTAGCGGATCCCGGCCGCGCCGAACTCCCGGAAGATCCGCCCGAACTCGTCGGACAGGGCGTGGTTGCGCTCCCGGTTCGCGAGATACGCCCCGGAGAACACCCACGGGTACGGGAAGGTCCCGGGGCCCTTGCGGTCCAGACGGTGACGGTGCACATGGCGGCCGACCAGCGGCAGCAGCTTGTGCCGGGCCGCCGCGTCGGTGAAGGCGCCCCAGTCGAGGTCGGGCCGGTCGGCCAGGGAGCGGACCAGGGCGAGGTGGCCGTCGTCCAGACGGAGCCGGGCCAGGGCGAGCAGGAGGCGCGCGTGCGACGGAAGTTCATCGGTCCCGGGGAGCGGGGCGTCAGTGGTCATCGGTCACCCTTGGGGCTCTGGGCCTCGGCGAGGCGGCGGTGGTCGGTCTTTCCGTTGGCGGTGAGCGGCAGCCGGGTGTGCTCGTGCCAGCTGCGCGGAATCTGTCCGGCGGGCAGCAGGTCCTTCAGGAAGGCGCGCAGTTCGGCCTGCGTGACCGGGACCAGGGGGACGTAGTGCGCGGCGAGGTCGTCGCCCACCGCGGTGACCGCGCAGGCGGCGAGCGCGGGATGGCGGCCCAGCACCAGTTCGACCTCGTCGAGTTCCATCCGCACCCCGGCCACCTTGACCTGCCGGTCGTCGCGGCCCAGGTAGTGGACGACGCCGTCCTCGATCCGGGCCAGGTCCCCGGTGCGGTACAGCCGCCCGGTGGGGGAGCCGGCGTCGAAGGGGTCCGCGAAGAACGCCCGCGCGGTGGTGGCCGGGTCGTTGACGTAACCGCGGCCGACCGGCAGACCGCCCACGAACAGATCCCCGCTCTCCCCGGGCCCGGCGGCCCGCCACCCGTCCGGACCGGCGACCAGGACGTGCAGCACGGCGTTGGCGATCGGCCGGCCGACCGGCAGCCGGGGGAGGGCGAGGTCCTCGGCCGTGACCCGGTGGTGCGTCACGTCGTCGGAGCACTCGGTGGGGCCGTACGCGTTGAACAGCGCGGTCCCGGGAAAGGCGTCGGCGATCCGCCGGGCCAGGGCGGGCCGCAGCTCCTCGCCGGTGGAGACCAGCATCCGCGGCTCGGGCCGGATGCCGCCGGGCCGGGCGGCCTCGTCGGCCAGCCAGCCGGCCATCGTCGGCACCAGCTCCACGACCGTCGCCCCGTCGCGCCGCAGCGCCGCGGCCAGCCGCCTGGGGTGGCCGAGCTGGGCGTCCCGGACGACGGCGACGGTCCCCCCGGCCAGCAGCGGCGCGAGCATCTGCCACACCGAGATGTCGAACACCAGGGGCGAGGTGAACGCCAGCGTGTCCCGTTCGGTGATGCCGAGGTCGTCCAGCTTGGCCCAGAGGTGGTTCAGCATGCCGCGCCGCTCCACCACCGCGCCCTTCGGCGTCCCCGTGGTGCCCGAGGTGAAGATCAGATACGCGGGATCGGCGGGGCCGCACGGATCGGCGGGGTCCCCCGGGTCCTCCTCGGCGTCGCGGTGGCGGGCCACCGGCACGTCCGCGCCGGCGGCGGCCGCCGCGGCCGGGCCGTCCGGCGCCCCGGTGTAGTCCAGCAGCCGGGCCGCGCCCGAGCGGCGCAGCACCTCGGCGGTGCGGGCGGCCGGCCAGGCCGGATCGACCGGCAGATAGACCGCGCCGAGCAGATCGGCGGCCAGGAAGACCGTGACGGTGTCGGCGCTGCGCGGCCCGGCTGCGGCGAGCACCTGGCCGGGCCGCAGACCGTCCTCCCGGAGCCGGGTGGCCAGGGCGGTGGCCCGGCGGGCCAGGGTGCGGTAGTCGGTGGACCGGCCCGAGTCGGTCACGGCGGTCCGCCCGGGGTCGCGCCGGGCGGTGTCCAGCACATAGCGGTGGACCGGCCGGTCGAGCCGGACCTCCCGGGGCCGGCGCAGCGCCCGCGCGGCGGCCGTCGCCGCGGCGCCGGGGAGCAGCGGCAGCTCGGGGAGGGCGGCCGCCGGGGGCGGCCGGTGCGTCGTCGTGGTCATGCGCGCAGCTCCCTGGTGAGGGGCGCGGCGGCGGCCGCGCCGAAGTGGCGGGTGACCCAGTCGTCGTCGTAGACGGTGTCGAGGTAGCGCTCGCCGAGGTCGGGGGCGATGGCCACGGCGGTGAGGGCCCGGTCCGGGTCCTCGGCCGCGAGCCAGGTACGGGCGGCGCTGACGACGGTTCCCGAGGAACCGCCCAGCAGCAGCCCGCGCGCGGCGAGCCGGCGGCACATCCGGACCGTGTCCGCCTCCGGGACCCGCAGCACCTCGTCGACCAGACCGGCGTCGACCAGCGGCATCGGCTCGGCGGCGCCGAGCCCCGGGATGCGCCGGGGGCCGGGCCTGCCGCCGAAGTTCACCGAGCCCTCGGCGTCCACCGCGATCAGCCGCACCCCCGGGTGGTGGTCGCGGAAGTAGCGGGCGCAGCCGGTGAGCGTGCCCCCGGTGCCGACGCCGACGAACAGCACGTCCAGCGCGCCGAACTCCTTCGCGAGACCGGGTCCCGTGTGGTGGTAGTGGGCGAGCCAGCTCGCCTCGTTCTCGTACTGGTTGAGCCACAGATAGCCGCCGCTGCGCGCGCACAGCGCCCGCACCCTGGCCTTGCGGGCGGCCAGCAGACCGCCGTGCGCGGCCGGTTCCTCCACCACCTCCACGGTCGCCCCGAGGGCGCGCATCAGCCGGATCGTGGACGGGTTGCACTTCGCGTCGGTGACGCAGTGGAAGCGGAGGTTGCGGGCGGCGGCGACCACCGCCATGGCCACACCGAGGTTTCCGGACGAGGACTCGACCAGGGTGGTGTCCGGTCCGATCAGCCCGGACCGTTCGGCCGCGGCGACCATCCAGGTCGCGGACCTGATCTTGACCGAGCCGGCGAAGTTGAGCCCCTCGCACTTCAGATGGAGGTTGACGCCGAGCGGCCCGGAGAGGTCCACGAAGACCTCGGTGTCGAGCAGTTCGTGGGCACCGGTGACGACGGGCACGTCAACCGCCCTTCCTCGGAGGCGTTCCGGCCGGCCGGCGGCGGGGCTCAGACACCGAGCTTCTGCCACTCGGTGAGCCGCTGGAGCTCGAACAGGTCGCCGACCGAGGCGATCGACCCCTCGATGCCGGTGGTGTCGCCGTCCCGGTAGATCGCCTGGTAGGCGTCGCGCAGCGAGGAGACCGAGGCGCGCAGGCCCTGGTTGGCGTAGATCACCACGGAGACGCCGGCCGCCCGTGCCTCGTCGATGTGCCAGTCGGGGTACGTGGTGGGCACCACGACCACCGGCACGCGCCCGTCCCAGCCGTCGAGGAAGGCCAGCACCTGGTCCTTGGTGCGCTGCTTGGAGTGGACCAGGACGGCGTCCGCGCCGGAGTCGGCGTACGCGCGGCAGCGCTCCAGGGCCCGGTCCACGTCGAGGCCGCTGATCAGCGCCTCGGTGCGGGCGATGACGAAGAAGTCGGAGCTGTCCTGGGCGTTCTTGGCGGTACGGATCTTGGCGGCGAAGGCGGCCGTGTCCAGCAGGGCCTGGCCGTTGCCGACGAAGCTGTTCATCTTCGGGAACAGCTTGTCCTCGATGCAGACCGCGGTGATCCCGGCGCCCTCGAACTCGTGGACCATGTGCGCCACGTTGAGGTTGTCGCCGTAGCCGGTGTCGCAGTCGGCGACCACCGGGATGCTCAGCGCCTTCTGGATGTTGGCCGCGGCCTCCAGGTACTCGGTCATGCTCAGGATGCTGGCGTCGGGCAGGCAGCGGGACGCCGACACCTCGAAGCTGGACGACCAGACCGCCTGGAAGCCGGCCTCCTGGGCCAGGTAGCCGCTGAGCGCGTGGTGCGCCCCGGCGACGCGGACGATGTCCGAGCCGGCGAGGACGGAGCGGAAGGACGGGTGGTTGACGCGCAACACGATGGGTCTCCTTGCCGTGGCTACGGGGCTCATGAGGGGTCCGGGGCGCAGGACAGCGCCCGGTGGTCGATCTCTCCCTTGCGGGTGAGCGGCAGTACGGTGCGGCGGGTCCAGCGCAACCGCAGGTCCGGGTGGCCGGGTGCGCGGGCCAGTCCGTCGGGCGGGGCGCCGGGATCGGCGGCGGTGTAGAACACCGTGAGTTCGGGGACGCCGTCGCGTTCACCGGCGAGCACCGCGCACTGCCGCACTCCGGGGTGGCGGCGCAGCTCGCCCTCCACCTCCTCCAGGGCCAGCCGCCGTCCCCCGTACAGGAGCTGGCGGTCGGTCCGGCCGTGGTAGCGGACCTCCCCGGGGTGGAACGACACCAGGTCGCCGGTGCGGAAGGCCAGCCCGGAGGGGCCCGCGTCCGGGGTGGTGTCGCGCAGGTACGCCCCGGTGCGGACGGTGCCGTCACGGAGGTGCCCGAGGCCCACCGGCGCGCCCTGGACCAGGAGTTCGCCGATCTCGCCGGGTCCGGCGTGGCGCCAGGCGCCGTCCGGCTCCGGCAGTACGGCGGAGAGCACCGCGTTGGGGACGGGCCGCCCCCGGGGGACGCGTACCGCCGACAGGTCGCCGGGGCCCACCCGGTGGTGCAGCACGTCGTCGGAGCACTCGACGGGGCCGTTGGCGAACACCGTGGTGACCCCCGGCAGGACGGCGGCGATCCGGGAGGCCAGCGCGGGGCTCAGCTCGCCGCCGGTGGCGACCAGCAGCCGCAGCGCGCCCACGGGTCCCGGCCCGGATTCAGTTCCGGATCCCGTCCCTGGTCGTCTCCCCGGTTCCCGCCCCGAGGTCTTCTCGACGCGGTCCAGCAGCCAGCCGATGGCGGTGGGCACCAGCTCGACCACGGTGGTGCCGGTACGGTCCAGGGCTCCGGCCAGCCGCCGGGGGAAGGCCGTGTCGGCCTCGGCGACCACCGCCACCGTGCCGCCGGTCAGCAGCGGGGCGAGCATCTGCCACACCGCCGTGTCGAACACCTGCGGGGCGCTGTAGGCGACCCGGTCCTGATCGGTGAGACCGAGGTCGGTGACCTTCGCCCACAGATGGTTCACCATCCCGGCGTGGGCGGTCACCGCGCCCTCGTCGCCGCCCGTGAACTCGGCCGTGTAGAGGGCGTACCGGGGCTCGGCGGCACCGGCCCGCGCGCGGGGGGCCGGCGCCCCGGACGCGGTGCCGGGTTCCTCGTCGAGCGCGACGAGCCGCAGCGGAGCGGGGGGCGGCGGGCCGGGCGGGCCGTACCCGACGAGCCGGGTGGCGCCGCTGTGGCGGGCCACCTCGGCGACGCGCTCCTCGGACCAGCCGGGGTCGAGCGGGACGTGCACACAGCCGAGGTCCTCCATCGCCAGGAACACCGCGATCGCGGTGGCCGAGCGCGGACCGCGGACCAGCACGGGCTCGCCCGGGGCGCAGCCCGCCGCGCGCAGCGCGGCACCGTGGCGGCGGACCGCCGCGTCGAGCGCGGCGTAGCCCACCGCGCTCCCGCCGTCCAGGACGGCGGTGCGCCCCGGCGTCGCGAGGGCCTGCCGGTGGACCCGTCCGGCGACGGTCTCGCCCAGGTCGAGCGGGTGCGGGCGGCGCAGCGCCCGGTCGGGGCCGCGCAGCCTGAGCGGGGTGGTCACAGCAGCGGCTCCAGGGCGCGGCGCAGGGTGCCGGGGGTGGCGAAGGTGCCGGGCTCCAGCAGCTCCTCGGGGAACTCGATCCCGTAGTGGTCCTCGATCGCGGTGACCAGTTCCACCACGAGCAGCGAGTCGACGCCGACCTCCATCAGCGAGGTGTCGTCGGTCAGTTCGCGGTCGGCGGGCAGCTCCCGGCAGTACGGCCGCAGGAAACGCGCGAACTCGTCGGCAAGAGTGATGTTCATTACAAGAAAATCCTCCGTGGTCTAGACAATTCACCAGTGATTCGGAGTCCCGGACCGATCCACGCGGCCCGCCAGTTCCTTTGCCGTGTCGGTGTGTTGACCGATCGCACGGAAGATCGCCATTGCCTCGGAGCACAGTTCCTCGGCATCCCGGATAGCGTCGGGTGAACCTCCGGAGAATGTTCGGGTGAACAGCCGGGTCTCGCTGAAGCGGAACCGCAGCGTGGTCACCGTCAGATCGTGCGCCGGTGCGAACGGGCCGAGCGTGCGGACGCCGGTCGATCCCCCGGGGCTGCTGAGCACCCCGGTGGCGTCGGCGCTCTGCACGTCCACGTGCACCTGGAGGTAGTCGGCGCCGTCCTCCAGCAGCGCCGCCCCGTACTCGGGCACCGCGCACAGCAGCTCGGGCACGCCGAGCCTGGCGTACCGGGCCGCCCGCCACACCTGGCTCTGCACCCGCCCGACCAGCGCGGACAGCGGCTCGGCCGGATCGACCCGGCAGGTGAGCGGACGGTCCATCACGAAGTTGCCGGCCGTCGCCCGCTGCACCGCGTCGCGCCGGGTGGACACGGGCGTGTGCAGCAGGAATTCCGAGCGCCCGGAACGCCGCCACACCGCGACCGCGGTCACCGCGGCGAGGACCGCGAACGGGGTGGCCCCGCAGGCCTGCACCAGGGCGCGCAGACGCCGGTGGTCGTCGCCTCCCGGCACCTCGCGGTCCACCTGATTGCGGACCCACGCGCTCCGCGGCGCGGTACGCCGCAGGATTCCGGTGAGCGGACTCGTCCCGTCCGCCGCGCGCTGCCAGTGCGCTATTTCCGCGGCCGCTTCCCGGTCGCTCACCGCCCGGGTCCGGGCAATATCGGGAAAACTCCCCGCAGATTCCAGCGGCCGTCCCTCGATAAGAGCGGAAAGATCATTCCCGAGTAAGCTGCCGGAATACCCGTCGGAGACGAGATGGGCCACGGTCCCGAGCACCTGGAGGGGATCGCCTGACTCCTCCTCGATGACGTCGAATCGGACCCTCGCGGGAGTCAGGTGGACATTGTGGAGTTCGCTGCGAAGACGGTCGAATTCGTCCTCGACGTCATGTCCGTCCAGTTTTCTCGGTATTGCCTCAACCGGCTCGCCGGAAATCGTCTGGAGGAAGGGCGACGGGCCGACCGAACGACTGAGCAGCCCCTCGTGTCTGCTGGTCAGAGCGGTGATCGCCGCTTGTACGGCCTCGCGGCCGACACCCTCGGGGACCGCCGCACCGAAACTCACATTGTGAAAGATGCCGGGACCGAAGATCCCGTCGAGAAACAGCATGCTGCGCTGTTCGGCGGTCAACGGGAATGCATCCATCCGAGCACCTTCTTCTCATGTCGAGAACACGGGAAAGCACACTTGGACAAGAGGGTGCGGATCAGGCATGCCAACGGGACGCCCTTGTCCGGCTATCCGTGGCTCGCCTATACTCCCAACCGCTCTGCGAGCCATTCTTGAGTGGCGGATCTTCTCGCCACAATGCTGCACACATGGCAAGGAAGTGCAGGGACGAAAGTGGACAGTCACTGGATAAGGGGGATCTTGGATGGCAGCGTTACCCGGCCCGAGGCCAACAGCGGGAGGACCCGACGAGCTTTCGCGCGCGGTCTACCTGCACTGCCTGGTGAACGAGGGCTGCGACGTCCACGCCGTACGCCGGGCGCTCGGTCTCTCGCGGGCCGAGGCCGAATCGGCGGTGGCCGCCCTGCTGGAGCTGCGGCTGCTGCGCCCGGCCGACGCGAACGGCGTCCTGGCACCCGCCTCACCGCAGTCCGCGGCCGCCGACCTCATCGAGCCGTGGCAGCTGGAGGTCCAGGAGCGCCAGCAGCGGATGGCCGAGGTGGGCGACCGGATCCGCGGCTACGTCGGCACCTACGTCGACTTCCTGCACGGACACACCCCCGCCGGGTCCAGCTTCCTGGTCGACGACCTCGGCTCGCTCGCCCAGCGGATGCGTGAGGCCGCCCGCTCCTGCCGCAAGGAACTGCTGGTCCTGCGCCCCGCGGACGCGACGGCCGGACCGGGCGAGGCGCTCACGGACGCCGAGGACACCGCGCTCGCCGACCTCGACGCCGGGGTGGAACTGCGGGTCCTCACCCAGCACGCCGCCAAGTCCAGCCCCGCCGCCCGCTCCGGTCTGCACCGGCTGCACCAGGCCGGCGCGGAGATCCGCACCACCGCCGACGTACCGGTCCGCCTGCTCCTCTTCGACCGCGAACTCGCGGTCCTGCCCGCCGAGCACGCGCACCCCGCACCCGCCACCGTCGTCACCGACGCCCGGGTCACCTCCTTCCTCGGCACCCTGCACGACCGGATGTGGGACACCGCGGCCGCCCTCGTCCAGCGCGCCGACGAAGCGGCGCCCCGGCTCGACGCGGGCGACCTGCGCGCGACCATCCTCGAACTGCTCTCGGCCGGCCACTCCGACGACGCGATCGCCCGGATGCTCTCCATCTCCCTGCGCACCTGCCGCCGGCACGTCTCCGAGCTGCTCACCACGCTCAACTCCCGCACCCGGTTCCAGGCGGGCGCCGAAGCCGTACGCCTCGGCCTGGTGGCGGCCTCCTGACCCCGCGTCACCCGCGACGCCACGTCGGCCCCTCCGCGCCGACGCCCTTCCCGGCCGCGCACACCACCGCCCGCCCACGGCGGTGCCGGCAGCACGCCCTCCTCCGACGCGCCGAACGAGAAACGGACCCCGCATGGCCGCCAGCGTGCCCCCCTCCGCCGAGAAGACCGCGGTCCCGCTCTGGACCCGGGACTTCCGCTACTACTTCACCGCCCGGCTCGTCTCCCTGTTCGGCGACGCGATGCTGCCGGTCGCCCTGATGTACGGCGTGATCCAACTCGGCTACGGCGCCTCCGGGGTCGGCTACGTGCTCGCCTCGCAGATGCTCCCGCTGGCCGTGTTCGTGCTCTTCGGCGGTGTGCTCGCCGACCGCTTCACCCCCCGCCGGATGATGATGGGCGCCGACGCGGTCCGGCTGGTCGTCCAGGGCTGCGCCGCCGCCGCCTTCGCCCTCGGCCATCCGCCGCTCCTCCTGCTGATGGTCCTGGCCGCGCTCAGCGGCACCGCCACCGCGGCCTTCCAGCCCGGCGTCGCCAGCGTCGTCCCGCAGGTGGCCTCGGACATCCAGCGGGCCAACGCCACCCTCCGCGTCGCCGAGGCCGTCGCCACCATGGCCGGCCCCACCCTGGCCGCGCTGCTGCTGGCCGTCGGCGACGTGGCCACCGTGCTCGCCCTGGACGCCGGCACCTTCGCGATCAGCGGACTGTGCCTGCTGATGCTGCGCCTGGCGCCCGTACCGCGCCCGGCCCGCAAGGAGTCGACCTGGCGCAACCTCGTCGAGGGCTGGCACGAGTTCCGCTCCCGGACCTGGCTCTGCGTGGTCATCGGCGTCTGGATCATCAACGGCCTCACCACCTTCGGCCCGATCCGCCCCCTCACCACCCTCCTGGTGACCGACTCCTACGGCGCGACCGGTCTCGGCGTCGTCTGGACCGCCTTCGGCGCGGGCAACGTCCTCGGCGGCCTCATCGGCGTCAGACTGCGCCCCTCCCGCCCCCTCGCCGCCGGCGCCACGGCCATGCTCGTCTGGGCCCTGATGCCCCTCTCGAACGCCCTCGACCTCCCCCTGTGGAGCCGCGCCGCCTGCTTCGTCACGGGCGGCGCCGCCTGGGCCTTCTGGAGCGTCATGTGGGCCACCAGCGTCCAGTCCCACGTCCCCGGCGAGGTCCTCAACCGCGTCTACGCCTACGACGTCGCCGGCTCCCTCATCGCCTTCCCCGCCGGCCAGGCCCTCGCCGGCCCGATCAGCGAACTCCTCGGCGCCCGCAACGCCCAGACCACCTCCGTCGTCATCGCCACCCTCAGCTTCGTCGCCCTCCTCCTCGTCCCCGCCGTCCGCAACCTCCCCCGCGCGGAACACCCCGCCCGGACGACCGCACCCCGGACGGAGGCGGCCGAGACGTAACCGCCCCCCCGCCCGCCCTGGGTCTCACGCGTGCCAGAGCGCCCACCACGTGCGCGGCCCCACCATCCCGTCCGGGAGGAGCGGCGGATGGTCGGCCTGGAAGCGCTGGACGGCGGCGAGGGTGCGGGGGCCGAAGGCGCCGTCGACGGCGTCCCAGGGGAGGTAGCGGCGGTTGGCGAGGATGCACTGGACCTGGGAGACGCGGTCGCCCCGGTCGCCGAAGGCGGTCGGCGCGTCCCCGTCGTAGAAGGCGCAGACGGGGCTGGAGCCGGGCGGCGGCACGTTGGCGCCGTCGGAGGCCGGGGCCGAGGCGGTCGCGGGGGTGGTGAGCAGGGCGGCGGCGGCCAGGACGAGCCCGGCCAGGACCGGGGCGCCGGCCGCGCGGCGGACGGGGGGAAACGTGCGGATCACGGTGATCGCTCCTCGTGCGTGGATGCGTGCGTGGACGCGTGCGTGCGGTGACGGCGGCTGCGCGAGCCCCGTCCTCCCACCCGGCACAACACCGCGCACCGCCGTCACGTCACGGTGCGCCGTCACCCCGTCCGGCCGTCACCGCGGGCCGCCGCAGGACCGCAGGTACTCGCGGGTGCGGCGGGCGACGGGGAACGGGCGGTCCGGATCGCACGGGTACATGTCCTGCTCGACGATCGCGAAGAGGTCCACGTCGAGCCGGCGGGCGGCGGCGAGCACCGGCTCCAGGTCCGGCACCCCGCGCGGCGGTTCGCACATCACCCCGCGCGCCACGGCGGGCCCGAACGGCAGGCCCTCGGCCACGACCCCGGCCAGCACCTCCGGGTCGACCTGCTTCAGGTGCAGATAGCCGAGCCGCTCCCCGTACGTCTCGATCAGCTCGACGCTGTCGCCGCCGCAGTACGCGTAATGACCGGTGTCCAGACAGAGCGAGACGAGCTCCGGATCGGTGGCGTCGAGGAAGCGGGCCACGTTCTCCGGGCCGTCGATGTGGGTGTCGGCGTGCGGATGGACGACGATGCGCAGCCCGTAGCGGTCGCGCACCTCGCGGCCCAGCCGCTCCGTCTGGGCGGTGAGGTCGCGCCACTGCCCGGCGGTGAGCGTGCGGTCCTCCAGCACCTCGCCCGTCTTGTCGTCCCGCCAGAACGACGGGATGACCACCAGATGGTCCGCGCCCATCGCCCGGGTGAGCGCCGCGACGGAGGCGACATGCTCCCAGGTCCGGTCCCAGACGGCCGGTCCGTGGTGCAATCCCGTGAACACGGTGCCCGCCGACACCGACAGCCCCCGGCCGGCGGTCTCCTCCGCGAGCCGGGCCGGATCGGTCGGCAGATAGCCGTACGGACCCAGCTCGATCCACGCGTAGCCGGCGGCGGACACCTCGTCGAGGAAGCGCCGCCACGGCACCTGCCGCGGATCGTCGGGGAACCACACCCCCCAGGAGTCGGGCGCTGAGCCGATGCGGATGCGGGGCCGGGCGGACGCGGAGGTCGACATGCGGACCAGCGTCACGGCGCCGGACGAGGGGTGTCAAGCAGTGGTCCGGATGTCCGGACACATCATTCGTACGGTTGCGGGGGAGGAGTCCGGACGGAGGCCGGGCCCGGTGCCGGCCGCCGCACCGGTCGTCGAAGGGACCTGGATGTCTGAGCCGTACGACGTGATCACCATGGGGCGGATCGGGGTGGACCTCTACCCCCTGCGGACCGGTGTGCCGCTCGCCCGGGTCGAGACCTTCGGGAAGTTCCTCGGCGGCTCGCCCGCCAACGTGGCCGTCGCCGCGGCCCGGCTCGGGCGGCGCACCGCCGTCGTGACCCGCACCGGACGGGACCCCTTCGGCACCTATCTGCGCGACCGGCTGCGCGCGTTCGGCGTCGACGGCCGCTGGGTGGGGGCCGACGACACCTACCCCACCCCCGTCACCTTCTGCGAGATCTTCCCGCCCGACGACTTCCCCCTCTACTTCTACCGCCTGCCCAAGGCCCCCGACCTGGAACTGCGCCCCGGCGAACTCGACCTGGACGCGATCCGCGCCGCCCGGGTGTTCTGGATGACCGGCACCGGGCTGTGCGCCGAACCCAGCCGCTCCGCCACGCTCGCCGCCCTGCGCGCCCGGGGCCGGGCCGGGCTCACCGTCTTCGACCTCGACTGGCGGCCGATGTTCTGGGGAGGCCCCGGGGACGACGGCCCGCACCCCGAGGCCTCCGCCCGCTACCGGGAGGCGCTGGCCCACGCCACGGTCGCCGTCGGCAACCTCGACGAGTGCGCGGTCGCGACCGGGGAGCGCGAACCGTACGCCGCCGCCCGCGCCCTGCTCGCCGCCGGGGTGGAGCTGGCCGTCGTCAAACAGGGCCCCGCCGGCGTCCTCGCCGTCCACCGCGACGGCACCCGCGCCGACGTCCCCCCGCTCCCCGTCGACGTGGTCAACGGGCTCGGCGCGGGCGACGCCTTCGGCGGAGCGCTCTGCCACGGCCTCCTCGCCGGCTGGGACCTCGACCGCACCGTGCGGTACGCCAACGCGGCCGGTGCGATCGTCGCCTCCCGGCTCGCCTGCTCCTCCGCCATGCCGTTCCCGGACGAGGTCGACGCCGCCCTCGCCGCCGGAGCCGTCACCGCGTCCGTTCCGGCGGTGCTCCAGCCGGACCCGAGCGGCGGGGAAGGAAACTGACGATGCACGAGAACACCGCGGACACCCCGCGCCGCCATCTGCCGGCCGGCAGCGCCGCGCACGGCCCGTACGCCCTGGACATCGCCCCGGAGCGGGCCGGCTGGGAGCGGTCGAGCCTGCGGGTGCTGGAGCTGGAACCGGGAGGAGTTCACACACTCGTCACCGGGGAGAGCGAGTGGATCGTACTGCCGTTGACCGGTGGCTGTACGGTGCACACCGCAGATGAGATCTTTGAACTGCTGGGCCGGAAGAGCGTGTTCAGCGGGGTATCCGACTTCGCGTACGTACCGCGCGACGCCCAGGCACAGATCGCCTCCGGCGCAGGGGGCCGCTTCGCCCTGGCAGGAGCGAAGTGCGAGCGACGACTCCCCGCTCGCTACGGCCCCGCGCCGGAGGTACCCGTCGAGCTGCGGGGCGCGGGCACCTGCGCCCGGCAGGTCCACAACTTCGCCGCCGCCGACACCTTCGACTGCGACCGGCTGATCGCCGTGGAGGTCCTCACCCCGGGCGGCAACTGGTCCTCCTACCCGCCGCACAAGCACGACGAGCACCACCCCGGCGAGGAGTCCGTCCTGGAGGAGATCTACTACTTCGAGGTGGCCGGCGACGGCCTCGGCTACCACCGGGTCTCGCCCTCCCGCCCCGGCGGCACGGACGTCCTCGCCGAGGTGCGCACCGGTGACGCCGTGCTGATCCCCGACGGCTGGCACGGTCCCTCCATCGCCCCGCCCGGCCGCACCCTCTACTACCTCAACGTCATGGCGGGCCCGGGGGAGCAGCGGGAGTGGCTGATCCGCGACCACCCCGACCACCGCTGGATCCGCGACACCTGGCCGGACGCCCCGGCCGACCCCCGGCTGCCGCTCCCCGCACCGGAGGACCCCGCCGGACGGCCCGGCGATCCCGCTCCCCGCCCGGAGGACCCCGCATGACCGGCCCGCGCACCCGCCGCCTCACCACCGCCCAGGCCCTGATCACCTTCCTCACCCGGCAGTACACCGAACGCGACGGCCGCCGCCGGCGGCTGATCGGCGCCACCTGGGGGATCTTCGGCCACGGCAACGTCGCCGGCATCGGCCAGGCCCTCCTGGAGACCGGGCCCGCGATGCCCTACTTCCAGGGGCGCAACGAACAGGCCATGGTGCACGCCGCCGTGGGCCACGCCCGCCAGTCCGGCCGGCTCACCGCCCACGCCGTCACCACCTCCATCGGACCCGGCGCCACCAACCTCGTCACGGGGGCCGCGCTCGCCACCGTCAACCACCTCCCGGTGCTGCTGCTGCCCGGCGACACCTTCGCGGCCCGGCCCGCCGACCCCGTGCTCCAGCAGCTCGAAGTGCCGTACGCCGGGGACGTCTCCGTCAACGACTGCCTGCGCCCCGTCTCCCGCTGGTTCGACCGGATCACCCGCCCCGAGGCGCTGATCCCGGCCGCCCTCCAGGCCATGCGGGTCCTCGCCGACCCGGCGGAGACCGGCGCGGTCACGCTCGCCCTGCCGCAGGACGTCCAGGCCGAGGCCTACGACTGGCCGGAGGAGTTCTTCGCCCCGCGCGATTGGCACGTACGCCGTCCCGCGCCGGATCCGAGCGAACTCGACCGGGCCGTCCGGGCGGTGCGCTCGGCCCGCCGGCCGCTGATCGTCGCGGGCGGCGGGGTCCGGCACAGCGGGGCGGAGGAGACCCTGGCCGCGTTCGCCGCCGCCACCCGGATCCCCGTCGCCTCCACCCAGGCGGGCAAGGGCGTGCTGCGCCACGACCACCCCGCCGACGTCGGCGGCATCGGCCACACCGGCACCGCCACCGCCGACGACCTCGCCCGCGACGCCGATCTCGTCCTCGGGATCGGCACCCGCTACACCGACTTCACCACCGCGTCCGCCACCCTCTTCGCCGCCCCCGGCGTCCGCTTCCTCAACCTCAACATCACCGGCTTCGACGCCCACAAGCTCGGCGCCCTCCCGCTCGTCGCCGACGCCCGCAGCGGCCTCGAAGCCCTCGCCGCCGCCCTGGCCGCACGCCACTACCGCGCCGACGCGGCGTACGAGAGCGCGTACACCGAGGCGAAGGAGGACTGGGAACGGCGCGTCGACGCCGCGTACGCCACGCCCGACCCGGACGCCCGGCCCACCCAGGCACAGGTCCTCGGCCTGCTCGACGCGCTCGTCACCGAGGAGGACATCCTGATCAACGCGGCCGGTTCGCTCCCCGGCGACCTGCACAAGCTGTGGCGGGCCCGCGCGCCGTACCAGTACCACGTCGAGTACGGCTACTCCTGCATGGGCTACGAGATCCCCGCCTCGATCGGCGTGCAGCTCGCCGCCCCGGGCCGCCCCGTCTGGGCGCTCGTCGGCGACGGCACGTATCTGATGAACCCCACCGAGATCGTCACCGCCGTCCAGGAGAACCTGCCGGTCAAGCTCGTCGTCCTGCAGAACCACGGCTACGCCTCGATCGGCGGCCTCTCCGCCGCCACCGGGGGCGAGGGGTTCGGTACCGGCTACCGCCACCGGGCACCCGACGGCGGCTTCACCGGCGCCCCGCTCCCCGTCGACCTCGCCGCGAACGCCGCCTCCCTCGGCATGCGGGTGCTGTCCGCCCGCACCGTGCGCGACCTGCGCGAAGCGCTCGCCGAGGCCAGGGCGGCGGACCGCCCCACTTGTGTCTACGTCGAGACCGAAACGGCAGACACAGTGTCGGGCCCCCCTCCCGCACAGGCGTGGTGGGATGTGCCCGTAGCCGAAACGGCCACTCGCCCGTCGGCGGTAGAAGCCCGGGAAGAGTACCTACGCCATGTCACCGACCGACGCCGCCACCTCTGAAGGAGTCACAGCATGAAGACCGTCAACCACTGGATCGGTGGAAAGACCGTCGAGGGCGCGTCGGGCACCTACGGCCCGGTCACCGACCCGGCGACCGGGGCCGTCACCACGCAGGTCGCGCTCGCCTCCCCGGAGGAGGTCGACGCCGCGGTGGCGGCCGCGAAGGCGGCGTACGCGACGTGGAGCACGTCCTCGCTCTCCGCCCGCACCGCGGTCCTGTTCCGCTACCGCGCCCTGCTGGACGCGCACCGCGACGAGATCGCCGCCCTGATCACCGCCGAGCACGGCAAGGTGCACTCGGACGCGCTGGGCGAGGTCGCCCGCGGTCTGGAGATCGTCGAGCTGGCCTGCGGCATCACCACCCAGCTCAAGGGCGAGCTGTCCACCCAGGTCTCCAGCCGGGTCGACGTCTCCTCGATCCGCCAGCCGATCGGGGTCGTCGCGGGCATCACCCCGTTCAACTTCCCGGCCATGGTGCCGATGTGGATGTTCCCGCTCGCCATCGCCTGCGGCAACACCTTCGTCCTCAAGCCCAGCGAGAAGGACCCCTCGGCCGCCAACCTGCTCGCCGAACTGGCCTCCGAGGCCGGGCTCCCGGACGGTGTGCTGAACGTCCTGCACGGCGACAAGGTCGCCGTCGACGGCCTGCTGAACCACCCGGACGTCTCCGTCGTCTCCTTCGTCGGCTCCACCCCGATCGCCCGCTACATCCACACCACCGCCTCCGCGAACGGCAAGCGCGTCCAGGCGCTCGGCGGCGCCAAGAACCACATGCTGGTCCTGCCCGACGCCGACCTCGACGCCGCGGCCGACGCCGCCGTCTCCGCCGCGTACGGCTCGGCCGGTGAGCGCTGCATGGCGATCTCCGCCGTCGTCGCGGTCGGCGCCGTCGGCGACGACCTGGTCGCCCGCATCAAGGAGCGCGCCGAGAAGATCAAGATCGGTCCGGGCAACGACCCCACGTCCGAGATGGGCCCGCTGATCACCGCCGCCCACCGCGACAAGGTCGCCTCCTACGTCACCGGCGCCGCCGCCCAGGGCGCCGAGGTCGTCCTCGACGGCACCGGCCACACCGTGGAAGGCTTCGAGAACGGCCACTGGATCGGCCTCTCGCTCCTCGACCACGTCTCCACCGACTCCGACGCCTACAAGGACGAGATCTTCGGCCCCGTCCTGTGCGTGCTGCGCGTCGACACGTACGAGGAGGGCGTCGCCCTCATGAACGCCTCGCCGTTCGGCAACGGCACCGCGATCTTCACCCGCGACGGCGGCGCCGCCCGCCGCTTCCAGCTGGAGATCGAGGCCGGCATGGTCGGCGTCAACGTCCCGATCCCGGTCCCCGTGGGCTACCACTCCTTCGGCGGCTGGAAGGACTCCCTCTTCGGCGACCACCACATCTACGGCAACGACGGCGTGCACTTCTACACCCGCGGCAAGGTCACCACCACCCGCTGGCCCGACCCGGCCGACGCCCCGGCCGGCGTCGACCTGGGCTTCCCCCGCAACCACTGACACCCCCACCGCGACACACCGCAGGGCCGCTCCCCCGGGGCGGCCCTGCGGTGGTCCGTGGACGGGGCCCGGCCGGGCCCCGTCGGATGCGGGGGGTCAGCGGGCGGAACCGGCCGCCGTATCCTCGGCGATCATCCGCTCCATCGGGCCGACCCCGAGGCGCCCCGAGACCACGAAGGCGAGCAGCATCGCCACGACGAGGACCACGGTGCCCGCCCACACCATCGTCTCGACGGGCAGGGCGTACGCCCCGGCGGCCCGGACCGCGCACTCGGCCAGCAGCGCCGCGCCCCACACCAGGGAGAACCGCCGCTCGGCCCGCCGGAACGCGGCCGAACCGGCCGACAGCCGTTCCCAGGCAGCCGACTTGGCCGCCTCGCCCCGGGTGATCCACGGCCGGACCACCTCCGTCATCATCGGCCGCCCGCGCACCACGCTCAGCAGGACGACCAGACCGATGGTGCTGCTCACCCCGCTGTCCTTGAGGAGCATCAGCCGCGCGTCCCCCGACACCAGGCCGAGCAGCAGGCTCACCACGTTCACCGTCACCATCAGCGCGGCCAGGGCGTTCAGCCGCCGCTCGCGGACCACGCCCCACACCGTGCGCACCGCCGGCACCGCACTGCTCCAGGCCAGCGCCGCGAAGGTGCTCAGCCCGGCCGACTTCAGCGCGTAGTACGAGGCGAGCGGCACCGCCACATCGAGCAGCAGCGGCTTCAGGCTGTCCAGCAGCGCCCCGCGCGGCGAGAGCGGGGCCTCCCCGGCCGGAACGGCGGACGGAAGGGCGGCGGGTGCGGCGACTGCGGCGGCCGGGCTGCTCATCTCGGTGTCCTCCCCGTGGTGCGGGTCCCTCACGGCGCCCGCTGCGATGGGTCCATCCTGTCCGCCGGGCCCGCCTCCCCGGCAGAGAAGGGTGTACCGGACTCCGTATGACGAATGTCAGGGACCGGGGATGACACCGGCCGGGCGGCGCGGGCCCGCGAAAACCCGTTCGCCTCCGTCCCGTTCCCGGTGCTGGGATGGTGCGCATGACCGAAGCACAGCCGCCGCAGCACGGGATCCGGGCCCTGCACACCGCCACCACCGTCACCGTCTACCAGGCGTACAGGCCCTCCCTCGGCCTCCCCGCCGCCCGGGACGGCCGGTTCCCGGCCGCGTGGAAGCGGGACCGCATGACCTGGATCAAGCCCAGCTTCCTGTGGATGATGTACCGCTGCGGCTGGGCGGAGAAGGAGGGCCAGGAGACCGTCCTGGCCGTCGAGATCACCCGCGAGGGATTCGACTGGGCCCTCGCGCACGCTGCACTCTCCCACTACGTCCGCGGCGCGCACCCCGACCGGGCGAGCTGGCGGCGCGAGCTGCGCGCGGCCCCGGCCCGCGTCCAGTGGGACCCCGAACGCGATCTGCGTCTCGAACGCCTCCCGTACCGCTCGCTCCAGCTCGGGCTGGCGGGGGAGGCGTCACGGCGGTACGCGGACGAGTGGACCGTGTCCATCCGCGATGTCACGCCGCTGGCCCGGGAGATCCACGGACTGGTGCGGGCGGGAGACCTCGACACGGCCCGGGGGCTGCTCCCGGAGGAGACGCCGTATCCGGCCCCGGAGCGCGTACCGGGCTGCTGAGGACGGGCCGGGGGCCGTTCCCGGACGGATGTCGCTTCGCACGCGTACGCGGGCCCGCCCGGTGGGATCATCCCTCGAAGGAGCGCGTACACCGGACGGGCCGAGGGGGCGACGGAATGATCTCCGAACCGGAAATGGCCGGGGAGGACGGGACGTTCGGGGCTCCGGCCCCGCCCGAGGTCCTGGATCCGGGCGAGCGGCCGCCGCCTCCGGTACGCGAACGCCGCCCGCGCGGCCCGTGGCAGCGGTGGCTCTGGGCGCTCGGCGGGGCCGTGGCCGCCTCCGCCGTCTGGGGCGCCGCGGTGATCGCGTACCAGCCGGGGGACCGGACACCGGACATGCACGGGTACCGGCTGGACAAGGACCCCTGCCCCGGGATCGGGCTGAAGGCGATCGGGGCGGCGATCGCGCCGAGGAGGCAGGGGAGCTACCTGCCCGCCGATGTGCTGCGCCATCCCGTGCTCGACCGCGCCTCCTGCTCCATCGGCCTCCGGGAGAAGGACGAGCGGGCGAACCGGGACGGCGTCGACCGCTACAGCGTGAGCGTCGAGATCGCCCTGCACAAGAAGACCGACCCGCGCGAGGAGTTCGAGGCCCGGCGCAACGATCCGGTGCTGGGCCTCCACTCCGAGACCGAGGTGGAGATCGTTCCGGATCTCGGCGAGAAGGCGTATCTGCTGACCGCGCCGGGCGGGGAGACGGAACTGCGGGTCCTGGACGGCGGCGCGGTCTTCTCCCTGCGGCTCACCTCCTTCTTCGTCTCGTCCCTCGGCCCCGGCGAGGCCCGGGTCACCGTCGACGACGACGAACCGTCCGCGAGCGCCTACCAGTCCGCCCTGATCAGCGACATGCGCGACCTCATGGCGAGCCTCAAGCACTGAGCCGTGCCCGGACGGCCCGCCCGGCCAGGGGCGTCCGGCGTACCGCGAGCGCAGTACGCCGGGGCCGTGCCGTACGCCCTGAGGAGGCCGGGGAGTTCCGCCCGGCGGACCGCGTGGGCCCGGCGGCGCGCCGCATAGGCTCGACGCATGGAGACCCCTACTGCGCGACCCTCCCGGTGGCGGCGCCTGCTGCCCCGGTCCCGCGGCCGGTGGGCCGCGGGCATCGCCGCGCTCGCCGTGCTGGCCGGAGCCGGCACCTGGACCGCGGTGGCCGACGACAGCGCGCCGGCCGTGCGCCGCCAGGACCGGATGATGCGCGTCGACGGGGTGTCCCTGGACACCTCGTACTTCACCAGCGGCGGCACCGGACGCCGGCCCGCCGTCCTCATCGGCCACGGCTTCGGCGGCAGCAAGGAGGAGACCCGGGCCCAGGCCGAACGGCTGGCCGCCGACGGGTACGCCGTGCTGACCTGGTCCGCGCGCGGATTCGGGAAGTCGGGAGGGGAGATCGGGCTCAACGCGCCCGACCGCGAGGTCAGGGACGTCTCCCGGCTGATCGACTGGCTGGCCGGACGCCCCGAGGTGCTGCTCGACGGCGCGGGCGACCCGCGCGTCGGCGTCACCGGGGCCTCCTACGGCGGCGCCGTGTCCCTGCTGGCCGCCGGGTACGACCGGCGCGTCGACGCCATCGCCCCGGCCATCACGTACTGGAACCTCGCCGACGCCCTGTTCCCCGACGGGGTGTTCAAGAAGCTCTGGGCCGGCATCTTCGTCACCACCGGCGGCGGCTGCGAGAAGTTCGAGAAACAACTCTGCGCGATGTACCAGCGGGTCGCCGTCACCGGGAAGCCGGACAGCGCCGCCCGGGACCTGCTCACCGCACGCTCCCCGAGCGCGGTCGCCGACCGGATCAAGGTCCCCACGCTGATCGTGCAGGGCCAGACCGACTCCCTCTTCCCGCTCGGCCAGGCCGACGCCATGGCCCGCGCCGTCCGGGCCAACGGCGCCCCCGTCGCCGTCGACTGGATCGCCGGCGGCCACGACGGCGGCGACCCCGAGACCGACCGGGTCCAGCGACGCGTCGGCGCCTGGTTCGACCGCTACCTCAAGAAGGACGAGGGCGCCTCCACCGGACCCGCCTTCCGCGTCACCCGCACCGGAGGCATCGACTCCACCGACGGTGCCGTCCGCACCCGGGGCGCGAGCGGGGACACCTACCCCGGACTGGGCAGCGGCCCGCACGCCGTCGAACTGCGCGGAAGGACCCAGCGGTTCGACAACCCGGCCGGGGCGAGCCCGCCCGCCGTCTCGGCCGTACCGGGGCTCGGCGGCGGGATCGCACAGCTCTCCACCCTCGGCGTCGGCCTCTCCCTCGACTTCCCCGGCCAGTACGCCCGCTTCGACTCCGCCCCGCTCACCGCACCGCTCCGCGTCACCGGCGCACCGACCGTGCGCGTCACCGTGACGGCCCAGAAGGGCGACGCGGTCCTCTTCGGCAAGGTGTACGACGTCTCCCCGGACGGCAAGCAGCAGCAACTGCCCGCCCAGCTCGTCGCCCCGTACCGGATCACCCCCGCACAGCAGGGCAAGCCGGTCGAGCTGACCCTGCCCGCCGTGGACCACGCCTTCGACGCCGGGCACCGGCTGCGCCTCGTGCTCGCCGCCACCGACCTCGGCTACGCCTCCCCGGCCGCGCCGGCCGCGTACACCGCCTCCCTCGACGGACCGCTGACCCTGCCCACGGCCCCCGGACTGACCACGGCCCCCGCCGCCCTGCCCTGGTGGACCTGGGGCCTGCCGGCCGCCGCGGTCGTCGTCGCCGCCGTCCTGCTGCTGACCGCACGCCGCCGGACCACCGCCCCCGCCCCGGACCCCGCACTCGCCGACGTACCGCTGAGGATCACCGGCCTGTCGAAGAAGTACGCCGGGGCCACCGACCGGTACGCCGTCCGCGACCTCTCCTTCCGTGTCGAGAAGGGGCAGGTCCTCGGCCTCCTCGGACCCAACGGCGCGGGCAAGACGACCACCCTGCGCATGCTCATGGGGCTCATCACCCCCGACGAGGGCGAGATCCGCGTCTTCGGACGGGCCGTCCGCCCCGGCGCACCCGTGCTGTCCCGCGTCGGCTCCTTCGTCGAGGGCGCCGGATTCCTGCCGCACCTGTCCGGCCGCGCCAATCTGGAGCTGTACTGGAAGGCCACCGGACGGCCCGCCGGGGACGCGCACATGGAGGAGGCCCTGGAGATCGCCGGACTCGGCGACGCCCTGGCCCGCGCCGTGCGCACCTACTCCCAGGGCATGCGGCAGCGCCTCGCCATCGCCCAGGCCATGCTCGGCCTGCCCGATCTGCTGATCCTCGACGAACCGACCAACGGCCTCGACCCGCCCCAGATCCGCGAGATGCGGGACGTGATGATCCGGTACGCGGCCGGCGGCCGCACCGTCATCGTCTCCAGCCATCTGCTGTCCGAGGTGGAACAGTCCTGCACCCACCTCGTGGTCATGGACCGCGGCCGGCTCGTCCAGGCCGGTCCCGTCGCCGAGATCACCGGCTCCGGTGACATGGTGCTGGTCACCTCCGCCCAGGAGATCGGCGAACCGCTCGCCGGGAAGATCGCCGCACTCCCGGGGATCGGCTCCGCCGTGCGCACCGACGACGCCCACGGGCTGCTCGTCCGCCTCGACGGCGCCACCACACCCCAGCTCGTCGGCGAACTGGTGCGCCTGGACGTGCCGTTGACCGGTGTCGGCCCGCACCGCCGCCTGGAGGACGCGTTCCTCACCCTGATCTCCGGAGGCTCCGCATGAGTACCGCAGCCGCTCTCCCCGACCCCGCCGAGGCCCCGGAGGCCCCCGGCTACCGGGCCCGGCGGACCCTGCCGCTGCGCGTCGAGGCCGTCCGCCAGCTGCGCCGGCGCCGCACCCTGATCATGGGCGGGGTGCTCGCCGCACTGCCGTTCGTCCTGATCGCGGCCTTCGCCATCGGGGGCACCCCCGACGGCGGCGGCCGGGGCGGTGACCGGATCACCCTGATGGACACCGCGACCGCGTCCGCGGCCAACTTCGCGGCGACCTGCTTGTTCGTCTCGGCCGGATTCCTGCTGGTGGTGCCGGTGGCACTGTTCTGCGGCGACACCGTGGCCTCCGAGGCGAGCTGGTCCTCGCTGCGCTATCTGCTGGCCGCGCCCGTGCCCCGGGCCCGGCTGCTGTGGAGCAAGCTCGTGGTGGCGCTCGGCTTCAGCCTCGCCGCGATGGTGCTGCTGCCGGTGGTCGCCCTGGCGGCCGGCGCGGCCGCCTACGGCTGGGGCCCGCTGGAACTGCCCACCGGCGGCGAACTCGCCGCCGGCGACACCGTGCCCCGCCTCGCGCTCGTCGTCGCGTTCGTCTTCATCTCCCAACTGGTCACCGCCGGACTGGCGTTCTGGCTCTCCACGAAGACCGACGCGCCGCTCGGCGCGGTGGGCGGGGCGGTCGGGCTGACCATCGTCGGCAATGTGCTGGACGCGGTCACCGCGCTCGGCTCCTGGCGTGAGTTCCTGCCCGCCCACTGGCAGTTCGCCTGGGCCGACGCGCTCCAGCCCGATCCGGAGTGGGCCGGCATGGCGAAGGGCGCGGCCGTATCAGTGACCTATGCCCTGATCCTGATCGCGCTGGCCTTCCGGGGGTTCAGTCGTAAGGACATCGTCTCCTGACCTCTGCCCCCTGTTTCCTGCCCCTGATTCGCGGAGCGCCCCGCCGTTGCCGCATCGCAACCCTTCCGCAACCAACTCGCGGGTCCGCCCCACCGGTTCGCGCGTCACATTCACGAAAGGCGACACGACGACACTGGGGGTAGGGGATGGACCGCAGGACGCGGATGTACCGGGGAGCGGTGGGGCTGCTCCTGGCGGGCGGGGTGCTGCTCACGGGCTGCTCGGGGACGGACTCCGACCGCAGCTCCGCGACGAGCGACAAGCGCGGACCGGCGCCCGCCCCGGCCGCGACCGGCGGGGCGGTCCCGGGCGGCGGGACGGCCGGGGAGCGGCAGCAGGGGGCGGACGCGGACAGCCGGAAGAAGCCGGACGGGCTGACGGCGACCGCCCGCCCCGACTACCTCTCCACGTTCGCGCTGGACGTCGACACCGCCTCGTACGGCTACGCCCGCCGCACCCTGGCGGACGGCCGGCTGCCCGCACCGGAGACCGTCCGGCCCGAGGAGTTCGTCAACAGCTTCCGCCAGGGCTACCGGCGCCCGGCCGGCAACGGTTTCACCGTCTCCGTCGACGGGGCCCGTGCGGGCGGCGAGGGCGGCGACTGGTCACTGGTCCGGGTCGGCCTGGCCACCAGGGCCGCCCCGAGCACCGCGGAGCGGCCGCCCGCCGCCCTCACCTTCGTCGTGGACATCTCCGGCTCCATGGCCTCGCCCGACCGGCTCGGCCTGGTCAAGACCTCCCTGGGCATCCTCACCGACGAACTGCGCGACGACGACTCGGTGGCCCTGGTCACCTTCAGCGACGAGGCGCGCACCGTCCTGCCGATGACCCGGATCCGGGACCACCGGCAGCGGATCCACGACGCCGTCGACTCCATGGAACCCACCGACTCGACCAATGTGGAGGCGGGGGTCCGGCGCGGTTACGAGGAAGCCGTCGACGGCCACCGCAAGGGCGCCAACAACCGCGTCGTCCTGCTCTCCGACGCCCTGGCCAACACCGGGGAGACCGACGCGGACGCCATCCTGGAACGCATCGGCAAGGCCCGCCGCGACTACGGCATCACCCTGTTCGGCGTCGGCGTCGGCAGCGACTACGGCGACGCGCTGATGGAACGGCTCACCGACAAGGGCGACGGCCACACCACGTACATCTCCGACGAGGAGCAGGCCCGCAAGGTCTTCGTCGACCAGCTCCCCGCCCACATCGAACTGACCGCCCGCGACGCCAAGGCGCAGGTCGCCTTCGACCCGGAGACCGTGCGGAAGTTCAAGCTGATCGGCTACGAGAACCGCAGGGTGGCCGACGACGACTTCCGCAACGACGCCGTGGACGGCGGCGAGGTCGGCCCCGGCCACACCGTGACCGCCCTCTACGCCGTGCTCCTGCGCGACGGCGCCTCCGGCCACGTCGCCACCGCGACCGTGCGCTGGCTGGACCCCCGCACCCGCGCCCCGCACGAGAGCACCGGCTCCGTGGAGGTCTCCCGCGTCCGCGGCGCCCTGTGGAACGGCGGCAGCGACCGCCTCCAGGTGACCGCCACCGCCGCCTACTTCGCCGAGGCCCTGCGCGGCGAGTCCCTCCCCGGCTCCCCCTCCCTGGCCACCCTCGCCACCCACGCCGAGGACCTGGCCACCCGCACCGAGGACGACGCGGTGGCCCGCCTCGCCACGATGATCGGCCAGGCGGACCGGCTCAAGGGCGGCCGGGGCGGCCCGGAACCGAGGACGGACGAGGGCGAGATGGACTGAGCCCGCCGAGAGGGCGAGAGGGAGGGCGCGGCACGGAGCAGGGCGGTGGCGAGACGGACCGGCGGCCCCCAACTGTTCGCACGGGCGGCGCGTGGTCACGGCCGCGACAGACCGGAGCCCGCCAACTGGTCGCACGGGCATGCGAATTCATCCCGTGCGACCGGGCCCGACCGGCCATGATGGGCCCATGGACTCCCTGTTCCTCAGCCTCTCCGTCATCACGACCGGCCTCTACGCGGGCTTCCTGCTGACGTTCCTCGTCGCGATCATGCCCGGCATCGCCGCCCTGCCCGACGCGGGCTTCACGGCGGCGATGCGCCGTTTCAACGAGAAGGTCCCGGGGCCCGTCTTCCTGCTCCTCTTCCTCGGCGTGATCGCCTTCCCCGCCGTCGCCGCCTTCACCGAACACGGCGAGGACGGCTGGCCCCTCGTCCTCGCGGCCCTGGCCTGCGCGGTCGCCTCCCACCTCGTCACCGTCGCCGGCAACATCCCCCTGAACAACGCGCTCGCCGCCTCCGAGGGCGGCGACGACACGGCCGCCCGCACCGCCTTCGAACGCCGCTGGAACACCCTCCACCGCATCCGCACGGTGCTCTCCCTGGCCGCGTTCGTCCTGGCCGCCCTGGCGGTCTGAGCACGGAGCCCGGTCACGCCAGGTGGAACACCTCGGCCAACGGCACCATCGCCTCGTCCGCCGCCTCCGTCTGCTCGAAGAACTCCGCCATCTCCCGCTGCCACCGCCCGTTCACGTCGGTCGCCGCCATGGCCTCCCGCGCCGCGTCGAAGTCCTCCGTCTCCAGATAGCCCACGAGCAGCCCGTCCTCCCGCAGGAAGAGCGAGTAGTTCCCCCACCCCGCCGCCGACAACGCCTCCAGCATCTCCGGCCACACGGCGGCGTGCCGCGCCCGGTACTCCTCGATCCGGTCCGTGCGTACGTTCAGCAGAAAACAGACACGCTGCATGTGCGGTGCTCCCGGCTCCCGGAATGAAAGGATTCAATCGCCGCTGGAAAGCTAGATGCGGGGTGGGGCCGGCGTCAATGGGTTGGGTGGTGTGCGGCCGGCCGTGGGCGTTTATGCCGGCACTACGCGGCGCCCGCTAACGTGCGCGATGCGCTCGGAATGCCCCCGCAAACCGCTCCGACCAGCGAAAAGGCCCCCCGGTCGGAGGGCCCTGCGGTCGTCTGTTCTGTGCGCCCCCGGCAGGACTCGAACCTGCGGCCAAGTGCTTAGAAGGCACCTGCTCTATCCACTGAGCTACGGGGGCCGGGTGTGGGCCTCGGCGGCCTGGAGCCCTGGGACCGGGCGGTCCGTGACCTTGCCGGGACAAGGATAGGGCTCCATTGGGCTCGGCCCGGTTGCTTCACCTGCGTGGCACGATGTGTAGGTTCGGTGAAGCGAGACGATAATCGCAGGTAGGTGCGATTCATGCATCGCTTTTGACGCCCCACGCCCCGGGTGTTGTGCACTCGTTATGCCTGCGCCCCACTCGTCCCCTCTGTCCGGACGGGGGAACCGGCGCGCAGAGGTGGTTATACGCTTCAAAAAGGCTCCAAAATTGGGCATTCTTCGCATGTGGTGACCTTGGACGTACGGCCTCAGCTCATCGACGCACTCTCCGCCCTGCGCGACTGTGTCGCCGCCGTGCGTCTTCCCCTCCCGCTCCCGGGCGCACCACGCGCCCGGCAGACCAGGACCGAGCTGCTGGCCCAGCTCGACGACTATCTGCTGCCCCGGCTCAAGGACCCCGAGGCACCGCTCCTCGCCGTCATCGGGGGATCCACCGGGGCCGGAAAGTCCACGCTCGTCAACTCACTGGTCGGGCGCCGGGTCAGCGAGGCCGGGGTGCTGCGCCCCACCACCCGTACGCCCGTCCTCGTCTGCCACCCGGACGACCAGCACTGGTTCACCGGCATCCGGGTCCTGCCGCAGCTCACCCGGGTCTGGCTGCCGCCGGAGGAGTCCGCCGACCCGGGGCAGTGCGACGACCTGGACGGACTCGACGGGAACGCGGCCGAGGAGGGCACCGCGCTGCGCCTGGAGACCGCCACCGGACTCCCGCGCGGCCTCGCCCTGCTGGACGCCCCCGACATCGACTCGCTCGTCGTGCGCAACCGGGTGCTGGCCGCCGAACTCATCTGCGCCGCCGACGTCTGGGTCATGGTGACGACGGCGTCCCGCTACGCCGACGCCGTGCCCTGGCATCTGCTGCGCACCGCGAAGGAGTACGACGCCTCGCTCGTCACCGTCCTGGACCGGGTCCCGCACCAGGTGATCGCCGAGGTGTCCCGCCAGTACGGGGCCCTGCTCACCAAGGCGGGGCTCGGCGAGGTGCCCCGCTTCACCATCCCCGAACTCCCCGAGTCCGCGGGCGGCGGAAGCGGACTGCTGCCCACCACCGCCGTCGCCCCGCTGCGCGCCTGGCTCGCCCACCGCGCCCAGGACCCGGCGGCCCGTCAGCAGGCCGTCGGACGCACGGCGGCCGGGATGATCGACTCCCTCGACGTCCGGATGCCCGCGCTCGCCGGGGCGGTGGCCGCACAGTACGCGGCGGCCGTGCGGCTGACCGGCCTGGTCGAGGACGCCTACCGCACCGAGGGCGCCCGCGTCCGCCGGCGGCTGCGCAACGGCGGCGCGCTGGCCGGGGACGCCCGGACCCGCTGGCGCGGCTATCCGCTCTACAGCACCGCCGACGAGGTCCTGGACGCCCTCGTGGAATCCCTGGCCGCGCTCCTGGAGTGCGCGGTGGCCGCCGCCGACGAGCAGATCCGCGCCACGTGGCGCCGCGAACCCGCCTCCGGCGGCTTCGCCTTCGAGTCCGCGGGCCGCGAGGACGGCGGCTGGGGACCGGCCGAGGACATCCGGGGCCGGATCGCCATGACCGTACGCCGCTGGCGCCGCGTCCTGGAGGAACTGGCCGAGGAGGAGGTGCGGCTGATGGAGCGCCACACCGCCCCGGCCCCCGAGACCGTCGCCGCCCTGCTCGCCGCCGCCCTGCTCGGCGGACGCCGGGCCCGTACCGCCGGTGAGCAACTGGCCGAACGCATCGGCGCCCAGGGCGCCCTGCGCCTGCGCGACAAGGGCGGGGCGCTGCTCACCAGCTACCTCGACCAGGTGCTCGACGGCGAACGCGACCGCCGGCTCGCTCCGCTGGACCGGATGGACGTGGCCCCGGAGCCGCAGGCCGAACTGATCGCCGCCCTGTCCGTACTGCAGAAGGAGAGGTGGCAGCGATGACTGCCGTCACTGACGAAGGCCCCGGACGAGGCGGGGACGCCGCTTCCCGGGAACCCGCGCCCTCGTCCGTGCCCGGTCCGGGCGCGGACGCCGAGCGGACCCGCGGGCGGACCGGCGAGGGCTGGGACGACGGGCTCATCGCCCGCCGCGCCTCGGCCGCCGCGGGGACGGAACCGTCCGAGGACCCCGCGATCCTGCCGGAGGACGAACTGCGGCCCCAGGTCGAGGCGTACGTACCCTCCGGCAGCCCGCTCGGCCCCCGGCTGGACGCCCTGCGCGAACTCGTCGGCCTGTCCCGGGCCCGGCTGGACCGGTCCGATCTCGCCGAGGCCGGACGGGTGCTCGACGAGGCCGCCGCCCGGCAGCGGCTCTCCTCGCGCCACACCGTCGTCGCCATCGCCGGAGCGAGCGGCAGCGGCAAGTCGACCCTCTTCAACGCCCTCGCCGGCACCCAGATCTCCGAGACCGGACTGCGCAGGCCCACCACCTCCCAGCCCCTGGCCTGCTCCTGGACGGACGGCGCGGCGGGGCTGCTGGACCGCCTCGCCGTCCCCGGACGCCTCAGGCGCAGGCCGCAGACCACCGGCTCCGCCGCCGACGAGGCGCTCCAGGGCCTCGTCCTCGTCGACCTCCCGGACCACGACTCGGCGGCCCGGGGCCACCGCGACCAGGTGGACCGGGTGCTGGCGCTGGTGGACGCGGTGATCTGGGTGGTGGACCCGGAGAAGTACGCGGACGCCGCCCTGCACGAGCGCTATCTGCGCCCGCTCGCCGGGCACGCCGAGGTCACCTTCGTCGTCCTCAACCAGATCGACCGGCTGCCCGGTGACGCCGCCGACCAGGTGCTCGACGATCTGCGCCGCCTCCTCGACGAGGACGGCATGGCCGTCGGCGAGCACGGCGACCCCGGCGCGACCGTCCTGTCCCTGTCCGCCCTGACCGGTGACGGCGTGGGCGAACTGCGCGACCTGCTGGGCCGGTTCGTCCAGGAGCGTACGGCTGCGACGCGCCGGCTCTCCGCCGATGTGGACGCCGCCGCGGCCAGGCTCCGCCCCGTGTACGTCGCCGAGGGGCGGCCGGGGCTGGGGGAGCGGGCCCGGGAGGAGTTCGCCGACCGGCTCGCCGACGCGGTCGGGGCGGCCGCCGCCGGACAGGCCGCCGAGCGCGCCTGGCGCCGCAACGCCGGACGCGCCTGCGGCACACCGTGGCTGCGGCTCTGGCGCTGGTACGAGGCGACCCGCCGCCCCGGCGGCCCCGACCCCACCCCCGTCACCGCGCCGCCCGAGGAACACCTCACGGCCCGTCAGCGCGTCGAACAGGCCGTCCGCACCGTCGCCGACGACGCCGCCGCCGGACTGCCCGGCCCCTGGGCCCAGGCCGTCCGCGAGGCCGCCGTCCACGGCGCGCGCGACCTCCCCGAAGCCCTCGACGCACTCGCCGGACGGGCCGCCGGGGTCGAGGCGACGAGCACGAGCACGGGCATGGGGGCGGGGACGGGTTCCGGGACGGGGAGCGACGGGGATTCCGGGGCCGGGGAGCGCGGGGGTGCCGGTGCCGGTGTCTCCGCCGGTTGCGGGGGCCGGGGCGAGGCCGGGCGTGGGGAGAGCGGGCGTGGGGAGAGGGGGCGTGGGGAGGCCGGGCGTGGGGGTGCGAAGCCGCCCCGGCCCGCCTGGTGGCCCGCCGCCGTGCTCGCCCAGGTGGCGATGACGCTGCTCCAGGTCTTCGGCGGTCTGTGGCTGGCCGGCCAGATCATCGGCGTGCTGGAGCCGGGGCTGCTGACCCCCGCGCTGCTGATGCTGGCCGGGATCGTGGGCGGCCCGTTGGTGGAGTGGTCGTGCGCGGCGGCGGCCCGGGGGCCGGCCCGGCGGTACGGGCAGGAGGCCGAGCGGCGGTTGCGCGAGGCGGCCGCGGCGCTGGGGCGGGCCAAGGTGCTCGATCCGGTCTCGGCCGAACTGGTGCGGTACCGGGAAGTGCGCGAGCGCTTCGTGGCGGTGACGGAGTTTTCCACAACGGGGCGTTAGTCCACAGGGTTCAGCGGGAATTCCGCCTCCCCTTCACGATGGAACCGGTGACGGCGCGTATGAGCGCGGTCACGGAATCCGGACCGAAGGGGAGGCGGAGTCATGAACGAGACCTTGGTGACGCTGGTGGGAAACGCGGCTACGGGTGTGGAGTTCCGGGAGACGGCGAGCGGGGGAATGGCGCGATTCCGGTTCGCCGTGACACCGCGCCGCTGGGACCGCGAGAAACAGCTCTGGACCGACGGGCACACCAGCTTCTACACGGTCTGGGCCTGGCGCACCCTGGCCGCGAATCTCTCCGGCTCGGTCGCCGTCGGTGAACCCCTGGTGGTGCACGGCAGGCTGAAGGTGCGCGAGGAGGAACGGGAGGGGCAGCGGCGCACGTTCGTGGACATCGAGGCGACGGCGGTCGGCCACGATCTGACCCGGGGGACGTCCGCCTTCCGGCGCGCGGTGAGGGCCGATTCGGAGCGGACGGCGGTGACCCGGGGCGGCGGTGGAGCGGAACCGGACCCGTGGGCGGTGCGGGAACGGCCGGGCGCGGAGCCGGGGGACGGCGAGCGGGGAGAGGACGGTGAAGGGGACCGGGCGGCGGAAAACGATCGGCCGGCGGACCGGGTGCCGCCGGACGGTCCGGTACGGGACGAGGGGGCGGGGGAGCGCGGCGAACGGCCCGTCACCCGGCGGCGGACAGGGCGTCAGAAGAAGGACCGGGAGCTGGTCGCCGCGCCCTGACGGGCCGACGGAACGTCATCGGGGGAATGGCGATTTCCGGCCAAGATTCCCGTCGAACGGGCCCGGATCCGGTGCCCGGAGCCGGTCGGCGGGGTCATTGCGCGGGATAACGATTCCGAGTCGGAATGCTTGTCGGACGGTATGACGGGGGACTGTTCTACGCCCGGTCTTTAGGATTCCTCGGTACTCACAGGGCACTTGAGTCGGCTGGCGGGACATTCCCCACACACGTACCGGACGTGAGGGTCTCGCCCGGAGGGGAATTCTGTGTTTTCTGCTTCTTCAGCGACCGGTCCGTCATCGACGGCGGCGTCCGACACCGGGCGGAGACGGGGCACGACCCGGCTGGCAGCCACGCTGGTGGCGACCGGTCTGGTCATGGCCGGCGCGCTCACCGGGGCGGGCGGCGCCGTCGCCGACGAGGCACCCGCGCACCAGGGCGGCGCAACCGCCGTGCTCGACGGACTGAAGACCTTCGACAGCGCGATCCTGCGGACGAACGGCAAGAGCCAGAAGCTGCCCGCCGGGCTCTTCGAGATGACCGTCGACGGCGGCGGCAGGCTCAAGACGTACTGCATCGACATCCACAACCCCACCCAGGACCAGGCGAAGTACCTGGAGACCCCCTGGAACCAGACCTCGCTCGGCACCAACAAGAACGCCGGGAAGATCCGCTGGATCCTGGAGCACTCCTACCCGCAGATCGACGACCTCCAGGCGCTCGCGAAGCAGGCCCGCACCGGCCCGCTCACCGAGCGGACCGCGGCGGCCGGCACCCAGGTCGCCATCTGGCGCTACTCGGACGACGCCGACGTCCGGGCATCCGACAAGCAGGCGGAGAAGCTGGCCGACTGGCTGGAGAAGTCGGCGAGCAACAGCGCCGAGCCCAAGGCCTCCCTCGCCCTGGACCCGGTCGCCGTCTCCGGCCGCTCCGGGCACCGGGTCGGCCCGGTCACCGTGCGCACCAACGCCGGTCAGGTCGGTGTGACCCCGCCGGCCGACGCCGCCAGCGGTGTCCGGATCACCGACAAGAAGGGCAAGCCCGTCACCACGGCGGTCAACGGCACCCAGCTCTGGTTCGACGTCCCGGCCGGGGCCGCCGACGCCTCCGCCGCGCTGACCGTCCAGGCCACCACCTCCGTCCCGGTCGGCCGCGCCTTCGCCGGGGCCACCCGGAGCCAGACCCAGATCCTGGCCGGCTCCAGCGAGTCCACCGTCTCCGCGACCGCCACCGCCACCTGGGCCGGAAAGGGCGCCATCCCCGCGGTCACGGCGAAGAAGAACTGCGCCAAGGGCGGCGTCGACGTCACCACCCGCAACACGGGCGACGAGCCGTTCACCTACGAGCTGGCCGGCGCCGAGCACACCGTCGCCCCCGGCCGCACCGAGACCGTCACGGTCCCGGTCGCCGAGGACCAGGCGTACGACGTCACGGTCACCGGGTCCGACGGCTTCACCCGCACCTTCAAGGGCGTCCTGGACTGCCTGACCGCCGGGACCGGCACCGACGGCCTCACCACCCAGACCGCCGAGCAGCCCACCACCACGACCGCCACCGCCGGCGGCACCGCCTCCGCCTCCGGCCCCGAGGGCAACCTCGCCGAGACCGGCAGCTCCAGCGCCACCCCGCTCATCGCGGGCATCGCGATCGCCCTGGTCGTCATCGGCGGCGGCGCGGTCTTCGTCCTCCGCCGCCGCAACCGTCCCTCCGGCGACTGAGCACGGCCGGCCCGCCCGCGCCGACGCACCGCCGGTGACACACCGGTCACGGCCCCGGTACGGCCCCGCCACGGCGGGGCCGTACCGGGGCCGTCGCGTGAGGGGAGGGGACGGAGGCAGCCCGTGCGGTACTGGTTTCCGTCCGGGGATGGACGTCAGGCAAGATGGGGTGTATCTGCCCACACATCGATAGCCGGACGGTTTCTCTTGGCTGAGTACATCTACACCATGCGCAAGACGCGCAAGGCGCACGGCGACAAGGTGATCCTCGATGACGTCACCCTGAACTTCCTGCCCGGCGCGAAGATCGGTGTCGTGGGTCCCAACGGCGCCGGTAAGTCCACGGTGCTGAAGATCATGGCGGGACTGGAGCAGCCGTCCAACGGTGACGCGTTCCTGTCGCCCGGGTTCACCGTCGGCATCCTCATGCAGGAGCCGGAGCTCGACGAGACCAAGACCGTCCTGGAGAACGTCCAGGACGGGGCCGCCGAGGTCATGGGCAAGCTCAAGCGGTTCAACGAGGTCGCCGAGCTGATGGCGACCGACTACTCGGACGCGCTGATGGAGGAGATGGGCAAGCTCCAGGAGGACCTGGACCACGCGAACGCGTGGGACCTGGACGCCCAGCTGGAGCAGGCCATGGACGCCCTGGGCTGCCCGCCCGGCGACTGGCCGGTCGTCAACCTGTCCGGTGGTGAGAAGCGCCGCGTCGCGCTCTGCAAGCTCCTCATCGAGGCCCCCGACCTGCTGCTGCTCGACGAGCCCACCAACCACCTCGACGCCGAGTCGGTCAACTGGCTGGAGCAGCACCTCTCCAAGTACGCCGGCGCGGTCGTCGCGGTCACCCACGACCGCTACTTCCTGAACAACGTCGCCGAGTGGATCCTCGAACTGGACCGCGGCCGCGCGCACCCGTACGAGGGCAACTACTCCACCTACCTCGACAAGAAGGCCGCCCGCCTCAAGGTCGAGGGCCGCAAGGACGAGAAGCGCGCCAAGCGGCTCAAGGAAGAGCTGGAGTGGGTGCGGTCCAACGCCAAGGGCCGCCAGACCAAGTCCAAGGCCCGTCTCGCCCGGTACGAGGAGATGGCGGCCGAGGCCGACAAGATGCGGAAGCTGGACTTCGAGGAGATCCAGATCCCGCCGGGGCCGCGCCTCGGTTCCATCGTCGTCGAGGTCGAGCACCTCTCGAAGGCCTTCGGCGACAAGGTCCTCATCGACGACCTGTCGTTCACGCTGCCGCGCAACGGCATCGTCGGTGTCATCGGTCCGAACGGCGCGGGCAAGACCACGCTGTTCAAGATGATCCAGGGCCTGGAGACCCCCGACTCCGGATCGATCAAGATCGGTGAGACGGTCAAGATCTCCTACGTCGACCAGTCCCGCGCCAACATCGACCCGAAGAAGACGCTCTGGGCCGTCGTCTCGGACGAGCTGGACTACATCAACGTCGGCCAGGTCGAGATGCCGTCCCGCGCCTATGTGTCCGCGTTCGGCTTCAAGGGCCCGGACCAGCAGAAGCCGGCCGGGGTGCTCTCCGGTGGTGAGCGCAACCGCCTCAACCTGGCGCTGACGCTCAAGGAGGGCGGCAACCTGCTGCTCCTCGACGAGCCCACCAACGACCTGGACGTCGAGACCCTCTCCTCGCTGGAGAACGCCCTGCTGGAGTTCCCGGGCGCGGCCGTGGTCATCTCCCACGACCGCTGGTTCCTGGACCGCGTCGCCACGCACATCCTGGCGTACGAGGGCGACTCCAAGTGGTACTGGTTCGAGGGCAACTTCGAGTCGTACGAGAAGAACAAGGTCGAGCGGCTCGGCGCGGACGCGGCCCGTCCGCACCGCGCCACGTACAAGAAGCTCACGCGAGGCTGATCGTCTTGGCTCGTCATCTCTACAGCTGCCCGCTGCGCTGGTCGGACATGGATGCCTTCGGCCACGTGAACAACGTGGTCTTCCTCCGCTATCTGGAGGAGGCGCGCATCGACTTCATGTTCCGGCTGGCGCCGGGGGACGGTTCGCCGTCCTTCGCGGGCGGTTCCGTCGTGGCCCGGCACGAGATCGACTACGTGCGCCCGCTGGTCCACCGGCACGCGCCGGTGACCGTCGAGTCCTGGGTCACGAAGATCGGGGCCGCGTCGCTCACGATCGCGTACGAGATCAAGGACCCCGAGCAGGTCTACGTCCGTGCGTCGACGATCGTCGTCCCGTACGACCTGGCCGCGGAGCGGCCCCGGCGGATCACCGCCGAGGAGCGGCTCTTCCTCCAGGAGTACCTGGCCGAGGAGCCCGCGGCGGCATGACCGCACCCGTGCAGTCCCTGCTGTTCGCCGACCCGAGGGAGGCCGCGGATCTCGCGGCCTTCCTCGGCCGGCTGCTCCACTACGACCGGGGCGCGGCCGTACGGCTCCAGGCGTCCGGCGGCGCGCTGGCCGTGTTCGGCCGGCCGCCGTCGTTCGAGGTGCTCGCGGTCCGCGCGGTACGGCTGGACGGCACCCATGACCTCGATGTCACGGTGTCGGCCGGCGAACTGCTCGAATCGCTGGACACCGAGGGCCCCTCCGCCGGTACGGGCGGGCTGCCCGCGCCGGTGACCGGGCCGCCCTGGACCGGGGTGCTGCCCCCGCGCGGCGGCTGGCACGAGGCGCCGCCCGGCGCCCTGCCCGGCCCCGTCGAGCTCCGCGCCGCGCTGACCGCCGCCGTGACCGAGTTCCGCCGCCGCGACGAGGCGCTGCCCGAGGAACGGCGCACCCGCGCGGAGCGGGACCTCATCGGACGCGACATCTGGTCGCGCACCGTCGGGGACACCGAACTGCCGCTGCGTGCCGTCCACGCCGCCCAGGCGCTCGGCTTCCTGCGCGCCGCCCCGGACTTCCCCGTCGCCCTGCTCACCGCCGGGACCTGGCTGCGGCTGCGCACCCCCTTCGGCTCGATCGCCGTCCGGCGTGCCGGTGCGGGCGGCGGGCTCGGGGGCCTCGCCGTCTCGGTCGGCGGCTGAGGGCCGCCCGTACGCGCTACCAGCGCATGTGGACGTCCTCCGCCCAGCCCAGCAGACCCTCCACCGGGATCTCCGCGCCCTCGTCGGTGCGGATGCGCCCGTCGTAGCGGCCGAAGCACTGGTCCGTGCGGTTGGCGATCAGGCCCGCGTCCGTGCGGGTGCTGCGGTTGTGGAACGGGGTGAACGTCAGGTCGACCTGGTCGGACGACGGCGTACGGACGGTCCAGGGGGCGAGCGGGTCGGTGGCCGACCAGCGCCACTCCAGCTCCTCGCCGATCTTGCTGAGCCGGCCGTCCACGCACAGGCCGTTCTCCGTGGAGCCGGTGCCCCGGGTCCAGCGGCCGCCGAACTGGAGACCCACCGTGCGGCCCCCGGTGCGGCCGGAGGCGGCGCCCCAGTTCCAGTCGACCGTGCGCGGCCAGCGGCCGCGGCCGTGGTCCAGGACCGCCCAGGTGTCGTCCCCGTCGAAGTCCAGGTAGGCGTCGCCGACGCGGACCCGGCCCGAGGCGGGGAGCGCGGTCTGCTTGGAGGTGTACTGGAAGCGCCGGTCGTTCCACGGCACCACGACGGAGAGCGATTCGTGCCCCGGCGGGCGGGCGACCAGGAGGTCGACCTCCAGCGGTACGCGTTCCGGGGTGAGACAGCGGGCCCTGAGGCGGGTGCCGCCGGGCTCGTCGCGGATCTCGATCCGGACCTTGCCGGCGGACGGCCGCTCCGGACCCACCACCACGGGCGGGACACCGGGCGCGCCCGCCACCGCGTCGGGCAGGTGGACGCCGAAGCCGCCGGGGACGATCGCGGAGCGTTCCGTCTCCAGTCCGCCCGGCGCGTACTCCAGCAGATAGACCGTGTTCAGGGCGAGGAAGTCGAGGTCACTGACGGTCAGTGCCACCAGATGGGTGGGCGTCGTCACGCACCAGTACTCCCACCGCTTGGTGCGGCCCCAGCCGGGCAGCCGGGTCCGGTGCAACGGCCGCCGGGACCAGCCGACGGCGTCCGGGTTCAGCCGCCCGTCGGGCAGACAGAGGTCGACCGGCTCGGTGATCTCGCGTTCGGACGTCGTCATGCGCGGATCCTATAGCCGGTGCGGAGGGGGCTCGGAGCAGGTCCGGAGACGGCCCCGGGGCGGTGCGGAGCCGGTTCGGAGGCCGTCATTCCGGCTTGGGGCCGTCCGGCCACACGCCGATGTGGTCCTGCTCCAGCTCCAGCATCACCCGGTGCTCCATGCCCAGCGCCTCCGTGTAGTCCGCGGGCAGCTGGAGCCGGCCGGCCCGGTCGAGCATCGCGTACTCGCGCGCCACCTGGGACTCCTGGCCGGTCGCCGCGTCCACCTCGGTGCGGCGCAGCACCTCGAACGACGTACGGCCGTCCCGGATGGCGACCGTACGCCGGACCTCGTCGGCGACCGCCTGGTCGTGGGTGACGATCACGATCGTCGTGCCCAGCTCCTCGTTGGCCCGGCGGAACGCGGCGAAGACCTGCTCACCGGTGGCCGAGTCCAGCTCACCGGTCGGCTCGTCCGCGAGGAGCACCGAGGGGGAGTTGGCCAGCGAGACGGCGATCGCCACCCGCTGCTGCTGACCGCCCGACATCTGCTGCGGGCGCTTGTCCCGGCAGTCCTCGACCTCCAGCATCTTCAGCAGCGACTCGGCGCGCGCGGTGCGCTCGCGGGTGCGGCCCCGGCCGCGCAGCTGCATCGGCAGGGTGACGTTCTGGACCGCCGTCAGGTACGGCAGGAGGTTGCGGGCGGTCTGCTGCCAGACGAAGCCGACGATGTCCCGGCGGTAGCGCAGCCGTTCCTTCTGCCCCATGGAGAGCAGATCGCAGCCCGCGACCTTCGCCGCCCCGGCGGTGGGCTCGTCGAGACCGGCCAGGATGTTCATCAGGGTCGACTTGCCGCTGCCGGACGCGCCGACCAGCGCCAGCAGTTCGCCCTCGGCGACCAGGAGGTCCAGACCCTGGAGGGCCTGCACCTCCACCCCGTCCGTGGTGAAGATGCGCACCAGCCGGTCGCAGGCGATCAGCGCGTCGTGCCCGTAGGAGGGCCGGTCGCGGCGGGCGGTCGCCCGCTGTTCGAGCTCGGCGAGCGTGGAATCGGTCGACGGAGTCGTCATCGGGAGTCTCCTGCCCTGAGTTCGGTGATCGATCCGCGGCGCCCCGCCCACCAGGCCTGCACGCCCGCCACCGCCCCGGTCAGGACGATGACGCCGAGCGCCGGGAGGACCAGCGACCACGGATCGGTACGCAGCGGTGCGGTGTCGAGCAGGCCCGCGCCGGGCCCGGACGAGAGGGCCAGACGCACCAGGTCGATGCCCGGGGCCAGCAGGGCGATGGTCGCCCAGCCGACGAGGAGCCCGCCGCCGGCCGCCAGCAGCGCCTGCGGCAGGGCCTCGAAGCCCAGCAGCCGGCCGCCCTGGCGGGAGGTCAGCCCCATGGTCCGCAGCCGGGCGAGCAGCGTGGTGCGCTCCGGCGCGGTCTGGAGCAGCGAGAGCAGGACGGCGAGCAGGGCGTACCCGGCACCGGCGACGATCGCCGCCAGGTAGATCCGCTCCGCGCCGGACTGCATCGGGGTGTCGACGTAGGTGGCGCGCTCCTCGGTGCGCAGCTGTACGGCGAAGTCCTGGCCGGACTGCCGGGCCGCCGCGCGCAGCGCCTTGGCGTCCAGCGCGGAGCCGGTCAGCAGCAGTGTCGTGGTCTGCCGGTGGGTGAGCTGGGCCGAGTCCACGACGATGAAGGAGCTGCCGTCGACGGCGGGCGTACGCGGCACCGTGGCGGCGACCTCCACCTTGAAGTCCCCGGCCAGCGCCTGGAGGTCGCGCGGCCGTTCGCCGAGGCGTTCGGCGACGGACGGCGAGACCAGGGCCGGCACGATCCGGTCCTTGGGCGGCAGCGTCCCCTCGGGCACCGCCGGGCCCTTCCCCTTCAGCCGGCCGGCGGAGAAGGGGCCGAGCCCGGTGGAGCGGGCCAGCGCGGCGTACGTCTCCGGGTCGACGCCGATCAGGGTGGTGCCCTTGGCGTCCTCGATGCCGTTCTCCGCGGGCGGCAGCGCCACCCCGTACTCCACCTGGATCCGGGCGACGCCCCGTACCCCGGCGGTCTTCTCCACCGCGCGGATCAGCCCGTCCGACAGCGGGACGGAGTCGGCCTCGCCGCTGACCCGGGCGTCCGCGCCGGTGGCCCGGACCGCGGCCGAGTCGCGGGCGTCCGCGACCCCCGCCAGGACCGAACCGCCGAAGGCCGCCGTGGTCAGCGCGACCAGCAGGGCGAGCAGCGGCAGGGTGCCGGTGGCCGAGGTGCGGCCGGCGCGGGCCAGCGCCAGGAAGCCGACCGCCCCGCGCAGCCGGGACACCGACCGCAGGGCCAGCCGCAGCGGCAGCGGGTAGAGCCGGACCAGCACCACCGCGGCGATCAGCCCGACCAGCACCGGTGCGGCGCTGACCAGCAGATCGGTGCCGCCCTCGGCGCCGGTGCCGCGGCGGCGCAGCGCGGCGACGGCGCCGACGGCCAGGACCATGAGGGTCAGTTCGGCGACGGTGCGCCGGCGGGACGGGCGGGCGGTCGCCAGGTCGTCCCGGTCGACGTGGGTCTGCGGTGTGCGGTGCAGCAGGGCCGTGCGCAGCGGGAGCGCGGCGCAGACCAGGACGACGACCGCCCCGGCCCCGATCGCCGCCGGCCACAGCCGGGCCTCGCCGACGGCGACCACGGCGAGCAGCAGACCGAGCGCCCCGGCGGGCACGGCGGTGACGGCGGTCTCCGCGAGCAGCCGGCCGCCGATGCCCTTGAGCGAGCCGCCGCGGGCCCGCAGCAGGGCGAGTTCGGAGTGCCGGCGGCTCGCCAGCAGCCCGCCCGTCATCAGCAGCACCACGACGGCCACCGCGCCGATGCCGACGGCGGCGACGGTGACGACCGGCTCGATCGCGGACCGCATCCCGTCGTACGCGGTGAGGACCTCGTCCAGGTCCGTCGCCACGGTCGCCGTGGAACCGGCCACGTCCCGCATGGCCAGCAGCCCCGGGCCGCCCTCCAGCGACGCCACCGCGGTCCGCAGCTCCGGCACGTCCAGCGCGGTCAGCCGTGAGCCGTCGGGCGCGATCCGCCAGTACACCTCGGGCTGCCCGGTGGTGGAGAGCAGGGCGGGTCCGGCGTCCGGCGGGAGCAGCAGCGCGGCGATCCAGTAGTAGCGCGGCGTCTCCTTGGTGGGCTTGGCCACCAGTGAGGGCGTCCGCAGCAGCGGCTCGGCCGACCAGTAGGAACCCTCGGGGTTCTTCGGGGCGACGATGCCGGTGATCCGCACGGTCAGGATGTCGTCGCCCCGGGTGGGGACGGCGATCGTCGCGCCCGCCCTGATCCGCAGCGCCTTCGCGGTCGCCTCGGTGACGGCGGCCTCGACCTCCCGGCTCTCCAGGGTCACCCGGCCGTGCACGGCCGGCCAGGTGCCGGTGCGCAGGGTGGCGTGGTCGGGGAGACCGGACTGGGTGACGTACGTCAGCTCCGGGTCCAGTCCGTACGGACGCGGGAACCACGGCTCGTGCGCCCCGATCGGCGTCGAGGTGCGCATCCCGTACGCCGACTCGGCGGTGTCGGCGCACACCGGACCGGGCAGCCGCTTCAGGATCTCGCCGTGGACGGCGGCCAGCGTGTCCTGGCGCACCGCGGCCTCGCGGGACTCCGGGCGCAGCTCCAGTCCGGGCTGGGGGGCGCTCAGCTCCAGCACGCTGCGCGCCGGGGTGACGGCGCCCAGGTCGTGGCGGAGCCCCTTGGTCTCGTAGGCGTCGACGGAGCGGGGGAAGGCGGCGGCGAGGAACGCGGTCACCAGCACCAGCAGGGCGAACGCGCAGGCGGTTGTGGGAGCCGTGCGCAGCCGGGTGCGGACCCAGGGGGCGCAGGCGGTCGCGGCGCGGGGGAGTCTCGGTCGGGCGCTCATGTCAGTTGTCCCCCTGGGTGCGCAGCGATATCGCGGGGTCGGGGCGGCGCAGTGCCAGGGCCGCGACGATGAGCAGCGGTGCGACGGCGACCCCGGCCAGCAGCGCCGCGACCTGTCCGGCCGGCAGCTGCACCAGCACCGGCGGCACCGGCTGGGCCGCCTGCCCGGTCAGCACGATCAACGGCACGACCGCCCGGGTCAGCAGGGCCCCGAGCAGCGCCCCGACCAGCAGGGCGATCGCGATGAGCACGCCCTGTTCGGCCGCGGTCATCCGGGCCAGCTGGCGGCGCGGCGTCCCCAGCGCCCGCAGCACGGCGAACTCGGCGGACCGCTCCCGCTGCGAGCCCACCGCGGCCACCGCGAAGCCGACCGCGGCCAGGGCGGCGGCGATCACCGCGACCGCGAGGAGCGCGGACTGCGGCCCGGCCCCCAGCGGGTCGCTGACCAGGTCGTCGGCGATCTCGTCGCGCACCAGGACCTGGGCGGGGTCGGTGTCGGGCAGCGTGCGCAGCGCGGCGGCCACCTCCGCCGTCCGGCCGGGCTCGGTGCTCAGCCACCACTCGGTGGCGGTCAGCCGGGCGGTCGGGCGGTCGGCGAACACCCGGCCGAGGGAGCGCAGGTCCAGCAGGAGCGCCCCGCCGTCCCTGGCCCGCTGGGACTCGGCCGAGGCCGCGGAGGAGCCCGAGCCGGGACCGGTGGTGGGCAGCCGGTCCACGATGCGGGTGAGCGTCACCCGGACCGTCTCGCCGGCCAGGGTCACATCGATCTCCTGGCCGGGCTTCGCCCCGGTCGCCTTCAGATAGGCGGTCGTGGCCACGGCGTTGAGGGCCGGTGCCTTGGACCGGGCCGCGGTGAGCCGCACCCCGAGCACGGGCACCGAGTACACCGCCTCTTCGGCGTCGACCGATCCGGTGGAGTAGGTGACGGCGAGCGGGGTGCCGGCCGAGGCGGTCGGGACGATCGGGGCACCCGGCTTCACATCGCCGAAGGAGTCCGCGGTCACCGCGCCCTGCCAGCGGAAGCCGTCCGGGACCGGGACCGGGTGCTCGGTGCCGTCGGCGCCGGTGGCGCGCAGCGCGCTCACGGTCAGCCGGTGCGACTCCGGGCGGGCCACCGGCTGCTTGTCGCTCAGCTCGATCCCGGTGACGGCGAAGCCGCCGGCCGGGGCCACGGCGAGGGAGACCGGGTGCGCCTTCCCGTCCACCGGGACGGACCCGACCGCGATGCGGTAGGGCAGCCCGTAGCGGTCCTCCAGGGAGACCGAGAGGACGGGCGTCATCCCGGACGGCGAGACCTTCCCGGGGGCGTCGTCGGCGGATATCCGTACGTCGAAGAGGAGGCGGGTGCTGTCCTTCGGCAGGACCAGTCCGGTGCGGGCGGCCTTCGGCGGGGTCAGGGTGTCGAAGAGCCCGTCCACCGGGCCGTTGGCCAGGTCGCCGCGCATCATGAGGTGCTCGTCGGCGTGCGCGGTGTCCAGGGCGAGGACCTCGGCGGTGCGCTCGCCGGACAGGTCCACCGTGGTGCGGAAGGCGGGCGCCGCGTCCCGGACACCGGGCAGCGAGCCGTACGCCCCGGCCTTCGCCGGGTCCCCGCTCACGGCTCCGGTCATCCGGACCGGGGCACCGGCCCGGAAGTCCGCCTGGTCGCTCTGCGAACGGTTCCACGAGGCGCTCTGGCCGATCGCCAGCATGCCCATGGCCACCGCGAGGACCAGCAGCAGCACCGGACCGGCGCCGCGCAGCGGGCGGCGGCTGAACTGCCAGCCGGCCAGCGCCGTGGCCAGGCCCCGGCCGCCCGCGGCGCGGCGTTCGGCGAGCTTCGCGGCCGGCGGCAGCAGCCGCAGCGTCAGCACGGTCCCGGCGAGCAGGGCCAGGGCGGGCGCCGCCACCAGCAGCGGATCGATGCCGAGGTTGCCCTCGCGGTCGCCGCTCAGCGCGCCGCCGCCCGAGCCCCTGGTCTGCCGGTCCAGCTGCCAGTACGCCACGGCCGCGATCAGCAGCAGGGCCACGTCCGCGCCGGCCCGCACCGGTCCGGGCAGCGCGGCGGCGCGGGTGGAGCGGCGGGTCCCGGCGCTGGCCGCGAGGGCCGGGGCGACCACGGCCAGCGCGCAGGCGAGCGCGGTGACGGCGGCGACCAGCCACACCTGGCCGGTGACCCCGGAGTCCAGCCGCAGCCCTATCCGGGAGAGGTCGCTGCGGTCCGCGAGGAGCCGGGTCAGCGGGCCGGAGAGCAGCGGGGCGACGACGGCGGCCGGCAGCGCGAGCAGCAGTGCCTCGATCGCCGCGAGCGAGGTGATCCGGGCCCGCGATCCGCCGCGCGCCCGCAGGAGTTCGGTCTCGCCGCCGCGCTCGCTGCTGAGCAGCCGGGCCACCAGCAGCAGTGCGTAACCGGCGAGCAGCACCAGCTGCACCGCCACGATCGTCAGCGTCGAACGGGAGACCAGCAGCGAGCGGTCGATCTGTTCCAGGACGGTGGGCAGCGAGGTCTGCGCGGTGGCCCCGGTGCGGAACTCGGGCGAGGCCAGCAGCTTCTTGGGCCCGGCGGTCGCCGCGTCGTGCAGCGCGTCCATCCGGTCGGTGGTGACGGTACGGAAGTCGGCGGTGGCCAGCCAGGACGTCTCGCCGGTGCTGAGCCGGCCGGAGGCGAGCTGCGCCGGATCGGTGAGCAGCGGGCCGTAGGTCGTGAAGACGACCTTGCGCACCCCGCGCCCGCCGAGGTCGTCCAGCTGCCAGTACGGATCGGACTGGTCGGCGGCCCTGTAGAGGCCGGTGACCAGGATCTCGGCGGGCGGGCCGCTCAGCCGGTCGGTGAGCCTGAGCCGGGCGCCGGGCTTCAGCCCGAGGGCGTCGGCGGCGGCGACGGGCAGCGCCACCTCGACGGGGGCCCCGGCCTTCCCGGCACCGGCCGCGGGCAGCCGGCCCCCGGCGAGCCGGATCCGGCTGCGGTCCAGCGCGGCGAAGTGGGTGAGGTCGGGGTCGCCCCGGCGGGCGGCGGGGTCCTGGAGGCTGCGCGGCAGCGCGTACGGGCCGGTGGCCTCCAGGGTCCGTACGGTGACCGGGAGCCCGTCGAAGGTGGTGCGGGCGGTGCGGCGCGCGGTCGCGTCGGCGGCGTCCCGCTCGGCGGGCTCCACCGGCGCCGAGACGGTCAGCGTGGCGGAGGCGGCGGAGCGGTGGGTGAGGGTGTGGCGCAGCGCGGCGTCACCGATGGAGCCGGAGAAGGCGGTGAGCGCCGCCAGCACCGAGGTGGTGAGCAGGACGGCCAGGACCGCGGCTGCCAGCAGGAGCCGGTGGGCCCTCACCCGCAGAAAGACGAACCCCGTCACCTGGCCCCCTTGTCAGCACTCGCAGCGCACTCACCCGCCCCCCGGCGCGTCGTACGGATGCTGTCAGACGGCGGTCCGTCCGGGAAACCGCTTACGTGCGGACCTGGGTAGACCTTGATGGGATTGTGATCGATATCCGACTGTGGAGTACCGCATTCCGCACACGCGTGACCGCCCCGCACGCTGAGTGAGGGATTCCGGTCTCAGCCCTCGGTGTTGACCATCGACGCCGCCGCGTAGGTCAGGTAGTCCCACAGCTGCCGCTCGTGCTCCGGGGCGAGCCCCAGCTCGTCCAGCGCCGCCCGCATATGGCCCAGCCAGGCGTCGTGCGCGGCCCGGTCCACCCGGAACGGCGCGTGCCGCATCCGCAGCCGGGGGTGGCCCCGCCGCTCGCTGTAGGTGCGCGGACCGCCCCAGTACTGCATGAGGAACAGCGCGAACCGCTCCTCGGCCGGGCCCAGGTCCTCCTCCGGATACATCGGCCGCAGCAACGGGTCCCCGGCCACCCCCTGATAGAAGCGGTGGACCAGGCGGCGGAACGTCTCCTCGCCGCCGACCTGCTCGTAGAAGGTCAGCTCCTGCAGCGTGTCGCGCGGATTCTCAGTCACCCGTCCATGGTCGCAGACGCCGCCGCCGGACACGGGGGCCCGGGGAGGATCCCCCGCACAGCACGGCGGCCGGTACGGGAGTCGCCCTCCCGTACCGGCCGCCCAGGTGCGCCCGCCGTCAGTCCCGGCGGATCCTGATCGTCGTCCACGCCCCGACGTGCACCTGGTCGCCGTCCTGGAGCGGAACGGGGACATAGGGCTGGATCGGGTCCTCGGCACCGTTCAGCGTGGTGCCGTTGGTGGAGTTCTGGTCCACCACGGCCCAACTGCCGTCCGGCTGCTGCACCAGCACCGCGTGCTGGTGCGAGACGCCCGGGTCCTCCGGCGGCACCGACAGGTCGATGTCCGGGGACTCGCCCGTGCTGTGCCGGCGGCGGCCGATGGTGACCTGGGTGCCGGTGAGCGGCAGCTGCTGCTCGGGGGAGTACGCCGGCAGGTTCAGCCCGGTGGCCTCCGGGCCGCTGCGCTGCATCATCGCCAGGAAGTACTCACGGTCCGGGGCGATGACCGCCGTCCAGTTCATGGACTGCGGGGCCGGCGGCTGCACCGGTCCCTGGCCCGCGCCCTGGTGCGGGCCCTGGTTGGGGCCGGAGCCCTGGTGCGGCCCCTGGTTCGGACCGGGGAACGGCGGCTGCTGCGGGCCCTGCGCCTGCGAGGGCGGCGAGAGCAGCCAGTCGTCACCGCCGGCCTGCGGGGCCTGCGGCTGCGGCGGGGCCGGCGGGCCGGGCTGCTCGAAGACCGGAGGAGCCGTCTGCTGCTGGAACGCGGGAGCCGCGGCCTGCTGCTGGAACGGCGGCGGGGGCGAGCCCTGCGGCGAGTTCTGCTGCTGGGCGTGCTGCTGCCCCTGCGGGAATCCGGGCGGCGCACCCTGCGGACCGCCCTGCGGCCCCTGCTGCTGGAACGGCGGCGGAGGCGGCGGCCCCTGCTGGCCCTGCGGCTGGAACGGACCCGGACCCGGACCCGGCGGACCGGGGCGGTCGGGACCCGAGGAGAGCGGCTCGGCCGGCCGGTTCATCTGCGAGGGCCGCGAGCTCTGGTAGTCGAAGGGGTCGCGCTGCTGCGGCGGGCCCGGAGGCTGCTGGGCCTGGAAGCCCGGCGGGAGGTTGAGCCCGGGGACCGGACCGGCTCCCGGAGCCCCCGGCTGCGGCGCCAGCGGGGTGTACGACGTGGCCGTGTTCGTCAGGAAGTTCCAGCGGCACTCCTCGCAGAACGGGGCCATGGCCTCGCGCGGGGTGCGGCACTGGGGGCAGAGTTCGGCCTGCTGGGTCGCGTCGGGCCCCTGGGGCTGCGGATATCCGTAGCCGGGCGCGGGCGGCGGGGGAGGCGGCGGGGGCACCGCGCCCGCGGGCGCGCCCGGTCCGGCCATGCGGTGGCCGCAGACCTCGCACCAGTCCTCGGAACCCGACTGGTGTCCGTTCGGGCAGGTCGGCATGTCGGCGCTTCCCTCCTTCCTCGTCCGGCCGCGGGGGCCGTCATTTTTCTTCGTGCGCAGCCGCCCGGACCTCGTCGGCCGGGCGGCTCGTCGGTGCCGGTGGCGGGATTACTTCTTGACGCGAACGGTCTTGGTGGAGCGCGTTTCGAGGGTCATCTCGTCCGCTTCCGCGACCTTCGCCTTCAGTCGCACAGTACCCGTCGCCGCGTCGACGACGTCTACCACCTTCGAAAGCAGTTTCGCAGTGTCCTCGTTCCCGGACGCCGATGCCAACTGCACCGCGCGGCCGAGTTTGGCCGTCGCCCCGTCGAAGTCTCCCGACTTGCGGGCATCGAGCCCCTGCTGGATCACTTGTGCCAGTTCCGCCTGACCCGTGTAGTGCGCCACCTGCGGATTGATGGAGGTCGAGGCCGCCATGTCGTCCGTCCACACCGCCCGTACCAGCCCCTGCGAGAGCGTCTGCGGCGCCCCGCCCGCGGGGTCGGGAAGAATGAGCGAGACCCGGGCCGCGAGCATCTCCTGGCCGATGCCGGCCTCCGGCACCCGTACGCACACGTGGTAGTCGCGGGACTCGTCGCCCCAGGAACCGGTGGGGTAGTCGCCCGCCCGCGGCCCCGCCTCGGTGCGGCGGTCGGTCAGTTCGGCGACCGTCGGCGCGACCTGCTTGACGAACTTGATCTCCACGCCGACCGGGGTCCAGAGCCGCAGCGCCACGTCCGCGACCTCCTTGCCCATCGCGTTCTCCATCATCTGCGTGAAGTCCGCGGCCAGCCCCGCGGGATCGGCCACGATGTCGGCGGTGCCCAGCATCGCGGAGGCGATCCCTGTGACCTCTTTCACTTCCCAGTCGGTGCCGACACCGCGCGCGTCACAGGTGAACCGGCCGGCGCAGGAGTCGAGCGCGGCCTTCAGGTCCTCGGGCGACTCGTGCTCGTTGCGCCCGTCGGTCAGCAGGATCCCGTGCCGGATCTCCACGTCCGCGGCGCCCAGCAGCCGGTCGGCCAGTCGCAGCCAGGTCCCGATCGCCGTGCCGCCGCCCGCGCTGAGCCGGCGCAGCGCCTCCTTGGCCTGGGCCCGGGTCGTGGCGTCCGCGACCGCCAGGCGGCCGTTGCCCGGGTAGACCTCCTTGGCCACGTGCGTCCCGCCGACCACGGCGAAGGAGGTGCCGTCGCGCAGGGTGTCGATCGCCGCGGCCGTCGCGTCCCGGGCATTGCGCATCTTCGTCGGCGGATAGTCCATCGACCCCGAGCAGTCGACCATGATCACCACCGCCGCCCCGGCCGCGCCGCCCGTCAGCGGAACACCGCCCGTGGTGCCGCCCCCGGTGGAGGTGACGGTGATGATGCCGTTGACCTCGCGGCCGCCCTCGGGCAGGTACTCGTTCTGGTACACCTCGACGGAGAACTGCGGCACGTTCGACTTGGAGAAGTTGGCCATCTGATCGGCTCCTTGAGGCTCCACTCGTCAGGTGGAGGCCGTTTTACGGACAAAAGACGTCGTAGGGGGGTGGCCGGCGCTGCCGCCGGGCGCGGACGGAACGGGACTCACCCCCTGCTGTAGGCGGATCCTGCCCCCTGCGCCGGTACGGCGAACGGCACCAGGGCCACTGTTACGTTGTCGTGGCCCCCGCCGTCGAGCGCATGGCCCACCAGCACCTGGGCACCGTGCAGCGGCCGTTCGTACGCCTCGGCGGGCATCGCGGCGGCCATCTCGGCGGCCGACTCCGCGTAGTTCCACAGCCCGTCCGTGCAGACCACGACCACGCCCGGCCGGTCCGGTTTGAACGAGGCGGTGTGCGGCTCCAGTTCATAGGCGTCCGCGCCGAGCCAGCCGGTGATGGCGTGGGCGCGCTCGTCGGCGTACGCCTCCGCCTCGTTCATCAGCCCGGCCGCGACCATCTGCGCGGCCCACGAGTCGTCCTCGGTGAGCCGGGCCGGCGGGCCGGTGCGGTCGGTGGGCACCCAGTACACCCGGCTGTCGCCGACCCAGCCCACGACCAGCAGTCCATTGGCCATGACCGCGCCGACCAGGGTGCACGCCGGAGCGTTCTGGTGGCGGTGCGGCTCGTGCTCCGGCGCCCCGGACGGGTCCAGGGCCAGCACGTTGACCGCCTCGGCGGCGGCGACGATCGCCTCGTGCATCGCCTGCTGCGGATGCGTGCCGCGCGGCAGCGCCTCCAGCAGCGACTCGTTGGCCGCGGACGCGGCGGCGGCCGAGGCCTCGTCGGGGCGGCTCGCCGACGACACCCCGTCGCAGACGATCGCGACGACGGCCGGGGTGCCGTCCGGCAGCGCGGTGGTCGACACCGCGAAGGAGTCCTCGTTGCGGTGGTGGCGCAGTCCCCGGTCGCTGACCGCCGCGACCGAACCGAGCTCCAGCTCCATGTGGTCGCGCTCGCGCGGCTGGGCGTGGCCGCAGTTCTCGCAGTAGCCGTCGTCGTCGACCCGGCCGGCCCGGCAGGCCACGCAGACCTTGCCGCCGGCCGCCGGGGCGGGCGACGGATCGGTCCGCGGATCGGCCGTCGGGGCGGCCGGTGCGGCGGGCACGGGCGGCGCGGCGGGCGCGGCCAGCTCGAAGTCGCCCGAGTCCGCCGCCCCTTCGGGCGCGGTCGCCGGAGGTGCCGGGGGCGCCGGGGGCGCCGCCGGGCCCGGCGTGGTGATGGCGACGGTCGGACGGTCCGGCGGCGGCTCGGGGACGGCCGAGAGGTCGTACCCGCAGGCACCGCAGAACAGGTCCCCCGGTTCCAGCGGCTCCGCGCAGCCGGGGCACATCGACAGGGCGGACGCCTGGTGGTTCTGCTCCATGTTCACACCCACGTTCGGGGGCGGAAACGGTTGGCCCGCTCCACCAGTTCGATCCTCTCGTCGCCGGGCTCCGCAAGCCGGGCGAGCATCCGGTACGAACGCTCCAGCCCGAAACGCAGGCCGCGCTCGTCCACCTCACTGCCGAGCAGCGTCCTCGGCCCCTGCGCCCCGGCGTACGGAGCGGACTGCGGGTCCGGGGCACGGGCCGCGGGACTCCCGGAGAGTACCCAGTCCAGGGCGGTGCCCAGCACCTCGGCCGACAGCCGCTCCCGGCGCACCGCGTCGAGCCCCAGCCCGGCCAGCCCCGACACCTGGTCCGAGGCCGCCGTCAGGTCCGCCATCAGCGGCTCGTCCGGGGCCCGCTCCCGCAGTCTCGCCCGCACCGCTGCCACCCGGGCCGCCGTGTAGTGGATCGACGCCTCCGGCACCGACTCCAGCGTCCGCACCGCACCCGGCCGGTCCCCGGCGGCCAGCTGCACCCGGGCCAGACCGAACGCCGCGCTCACGAAGCTCGGATCCGTCATCCACACCAGCCGGTAGTACTCGGCGGCGTTGTCCAGCTGGCCCAGCACCTCCGCGCAGATCCCCAGCGCCAGCTTGGGCGCGGGCTCCCCGGGGAACGCGTCGTACACCGCGTCGAAGGACAGCGCCGCGTTCTCCCGGTCGCCGGTCACCAGCGAGGTGAGGCCCCGGCACCAGACCACGCGCCAGTCGTCCGGGTGCTTCGCCTCCAGCGCGGTCAGCGTCTCCACCGCCGTGCCGACGTCGCCCATCTCCAGACAGGCCCGCAGCTCGCGCAGCCGGGTCTCCAGCGAGGCCGCGGGCACCGCCCGCAGTGCGGAGATCAGTTCGGCGGGGGCCGAGGCCATCACCCCGGCCAGGAAGCCCGCGTTGGGGTCCGCCGCGTCGACCCGCGGCACCGGCAGCGCCAGCGAGGTCGCGCGCACGTCCAGCCCGGCCAGCCGGGGCCCCGGCCCCGGGGCCACCGGGACGGAGGCCGCGACCGCCGCCCGGGGCGCCGGGACGACGGGCTGCGGCGGTACGGGAGGCGGGGCGCCGCCGTTGCCCGGGGCGCCGCCGCGCACATGGGTGGCCGAGGAGGGCACCGGTCCGGCCCCGGCGGTGAAACCGGGCGGCGGGGCGGACGGCAGCGCGCCCGGGGCCGGGGCCGCGAGCGGCTGCGCGGGCACGGCGGGCGCCGCCACGGGCGCGGACCGGCCGCGCCGCCCGAACCGGCCGCCGGACTCCGGGGCCCTGGCGCCCAGCCGCGAGACCTCCCCGGTCTGCTCGGCGAACAGCTCCGTGTCGGTGACCCGCAGCTCCGCGCCGAACAGCGTCGACAGCGCCGGGCGCGGCCGCCCCGTCTGGAGCGACACCACCTCGCGCAGCACCCCGGTCAGCTGCTCCGCCATCTCCACGGCCGAGGCGAACCGGCGCGCCGGGTCCGGGTCCGTGGCCCGCACCAGCAGCCGGTAGAAGGACTCGTAGGTGCGGAACACCTCGATGTTGTCCGGGTCCGGCAGCGAGTCCACGAACACGTTCGTGTAGCCCTGGAAGTCGAAGGTGAGGACCGCCAGGGTCCGCGCGACCGTGTACAGGTCGGAGGCGACCGACGGGCCCACCTCGGCCACCTCGGGGGCCTGGTAGCCCACCGTGCCGTAGATGGCCGACTCCTCGTCGTCCATCCGGCGCACCGCGCCCATGTCGATCAGCTTCAGCTGGTCCTCGGTCTGGATCGCGTTGTCGACCTTGAAGTCGCAGTACAGCAGGTTGCGGCTGTGCAGATGGCCCAGCGCCTCCAGCGCCTCGATGCCGAACGCACAGGCCTGCTCCACCGGGAGCGGGTCCCGCTTGCCGGCCGGTGTACGGCGCTCGTTGGCGATCTCCTTGAGCGATTTGCCGCCGACGTACTCCATGACGATGTAGCCGTCGAGCGAACCGGTGCGCTGGTCCAGGTGCTCGACGAAGTTGTAGATCCGGACGATGTTGGAGTGCTCGATCTCGGCGAGGAAGCGGCGCTCCGAGATGGCCGCCGCCATCGCGTCCTGGTCACCCGTGTCCAGCAGGCCCTTGAGGACCACCCACCGGTCCGAGACCGCCTTGTCCACCGCCAGGTACACCCAGCCGAGCCCGCCGTGCGCCAGGCATCCGGCGACCTCGTACTGCCCGTGCACCACATCGCCCTCGTGGAGCTTGGGCACGAAGGAGTACGGGTGGCCGCACTTGGTGCAGAAGCCCTCCGTCCGCCCCGGGCGCTCGCCCCGGGCCCGGCCCACCGGAGCCCCGCAGTCCGACCGCGAGCAGAACCGCTTGCGCTCGGGCACCTCCGGGTTCTCCATCACGGCGGTCCGCGGATCGGGGCGCGGCACGTCCGGGACGAGCACCAGACCGGCGCCCAGCCGGTTGCGGCCCGAGGCGTTCGTCGACTTGGCCGAGGAGCGCACCGAGACCGAGCGCGAGGTGCTGCGGCCCGACAGGGCGCGCGACAGCCGCCCCGACACCGAGCGGCGCGAGGTCGAGGAGCGGGAGGAGCGCGAGGAGTGCGCCGACCGCGACGAGGCCTGCGAACTGCTGCGTGCCGAGGAGCTGTTGCTGCCCCGGCCGCCGCCCGCGACGCCCGTGGGCGGCGAGGCGATCATCCCGCTCGGCGAGACGACCGGCGCCAGCCCGCAGGTGTCGCAGTACAGCTCACCGCCGCCCATGTCCTCGTAGCTGCCCTCGCACGCGGGGCGCTGGCACTGCGTACTCATCGTCATTCCCCCTGTCCGCCCCGGAGCCGAACCGGCCACGATGCTCCGTCACTACCCGTCGCGCGCACCCCGCGCACCCCGTGCGCCCGGGGCCCCGGGCCCCTCACGCGGGGCCCCGCCGGTCCTCGGGCCCCGAGGGCCCCCGCCCGGCCATCAGATCCAGCGCCGCGTCCTGATAGCGCTGCACCGCCCCCGCCGCGACCCGCAGATCGCACGGCGCGCTCCACAGCATCCGGCGCGCCGCGTCGTACCGCTCGATCAGCACCGGATCCTCGGCCAGCCCGTGCCGGGCAACCTTCGCCTTGTACGCGTCGAGCCGGCCGCGCAGTTCCGCCCGCACGGCCAGCGGCGCGGTCACCGCCGTCAGTTGCTCCCGGGCCCGCTCCAGCTCCTCCTCCGCCTGCCGCTCCAGCGCGTCCAGCAGCGGCGACAGCCGGTGCCACTGGGCGTGTCTGCGGTACTCGGACGCGGCGGCCAGCCGCTCCTGGAGGACGGTCGGCGGGCCGTTGACCACCGGCACCTCGGAGGCGGCGATCTTCGCCAGCACCTCGCCGCGCGCCGCCCTGGCCTCCGCGAGGGTGCGGTCGGCCCGGGAGAGGACGTCCCGCAGCTGGACCAGCCGCTGCTCGGCGTCCTGCCGGACCCCGAGCACCGCCTCGACCTCCCGGCGCACCTCGTCGAGCGCGCGGGCCGCCCAGTCGTAGCGCGCGGTGTCCGGACGGCCGCCGCCGGGCGCCGAACTGCCGGGCCCCGGCAGCCAGAAGGCCAGCGGATCGGAGACCACCTGCCTGCGCAGCGTCGCCAGCTCCTCGGTGATGGACTCCAGATCGTCGCCCGCCGGATGCTCCCCGGGCCGGACGCCCACCGAATGCGCCAGCGAGTGGGTGCGGCGCAGTTCGGCGGCGAGCAGGTCTATCCGGGCGGGCATCGCCGACCACACCGCGTCCGAGGCGACCACCATGTCGAGCGAGCGCGCGTACAGCTCGTTCATCCGGCCGACCAGCTCCTCCAGCGAGAAGCGCTCGGAGAGCCGGGCCGGACCGGCCGCGGGGTCCTGGGCGCCCGCGGTGTGCGCCACGGTGACGCCCTGGTCGCGCAGGAGTTCGGTGAGGGCCACCAGGTCCTCGCGGTTGGGCTGGCGCCGCCTGGCCCGTATCGTGCGCGCCCGGTCCAGCGCGCCGGTGTACGCGTCGAAGTACGCCCAGAGCAGGGTGATCGCCTGTTCGGTGCCGGCCCACCGCTCGCGGGTGACACCGGTCAGCTCGGCACCCTCCAGGAGCCGGCGGCCGGCGTGGTCCTGAAGCGCGAGGAGCGAGGTCTCGATCGCCTCGTGCTCCGCACCGAGCCGGGCCAGCGCGCGGTCGGCCTCGTCCCGGTCCATGACCGGACCGGGAGGCCGGGCCGCGTAGCTGGGGAAGGGGCCCGCGACGCCCATCGATCACCTCTCCGCATCTCCCCGCCGGGCGGGGCCCGGCAGGATCCGTACTGCCCATCCGCGGTCCGGGTGCCCGCGTTCCTACAGTCTGGCCCCGGTCCGCGGTCCCGGCGGGACCTCCGGAGGCGTGCTAGGACCGGTACTTGGGCGCCGGCGGGCCCTTGACACCGGGCAGACCGTCCTCCAGCCAGGCGCGGTAGGACCGCATCCACGGGCTGTTCGCCCCGCCTGCGCGGTAGTCGACGAGCACCTGGTTGACCCGGGCCACCAGATCGTCGGCGCCCTTCTTCGCGGCCACGCCGTAGTACTCGGTGGTGAAGGGGTCGCCCTTCAGCTCCACCGCCGGGTCCTGCGCGGCCTGCCCGGCCGCGAGCGCGTTGTCCGTGACGACCGCGTCGACCTCGCCCATCTGGAGCCGCACCAGGCAGTCCAGCTGGTTGGGGACGGTCAGCAGGTCCTCGTCGGCGGCGGTGCCGTCGTGCTCGTCCTTGTAGACCGAGCCGAACGACTCCTTCTCCAGCGCCTCGTAGGCCGTGGACCCCTCGGCGGTGCAGATGCGCTTGCCGGCCAGCGAGGAGTTGAAACCGGTGATCGCCGAGTCCGCCTTCGAGGCGAGGACCTGCTGACCGGCCTGGAAGTACGCCGTGGAGAACGAGACCTGCTTCAGCCGGGCGCAGTTGATCGTCATGGTCCGCACGACGACGTCGACCTTGTCGTTCTCCAGTGCGGCGATGCGCTGGTTGGTCGGGATCGCCCGGAAGATCACCTTGTCGGGGCTGCCCAGGATGTCCTTGGCCAGCGCCCGCACCAGATCGATGTCGAAGCCCTCCAGATCACCGGACTCCGGATTGCGGAAGCCCCACTGGAAGCTGTTCTGGTCCACGCCGGCGATCAGCTTGCCGCGCTTCTTGATCTTCTCGATGGCCGGGCCGTCGGCGCCCGACGGCGGCAGGCTGGCCTCCGGGTCCGTGCAGTCGTCGGCCCGCGCCTGGACGGCGTGCGCCGTGCCCGCGCCCGACGCGTCCGCGCCCAGCGCGTCCTTGGTGCCGTGGGAGAGCGGCAGCAGGGTCAGCGACGCCGTCAGCGCGCACGCCGCCGCCATGGCGCTCACCCCGCCCCAGCCGCGCAGCCGGCGCGGCCGGTCCGCGCGGTCCGCCCCCGGGTCCTTCCGAGTCATCGCTCCCCCTGTCACCGGAACTCCGAGAGCCTGCGGTTGATCCCGACGATCGCCGCGACCGCGCCCACGACCGCCAGCGCCGCGGCCCCGATCGGCAGCCCGCCCAGCGCCCCGCGCCCGTCCTTCGCGGCCTCGGTGAACTCGGCCTGCTCGTGCGTGATCGCCTTGTGCAGCGCGTCGTCCACCTGCTTGAAGGACTCGCCCGTCGACCCCTTCGACCCGATGATCAGCTCCAGCGCCGCCTCGTAGTCGCCGTCGTCGTCGGCCTTGCGGGCCGTGCGGTGGCGGGACTGCCACTCACCGACCGCCGAGACGGCGGCGGCCACCGGCTCGCTGCCCGGGGCGTCGCCGTCGGCGAGCTTCCCGGCACGGGCCAGCTCCTCGCCCAGCGCCTTCATGCCCGTCCCGTAGTCGGTCTCGTACTTGTCGTTCTTGCCGTCCGCCGTGAGCACCGCACCGCGCGCGACCACGGTCAGGTTCTCATTGGCGCGGGCCTTGAGCGAGTCGATACGGGCCCGGTTGAGCACATCGAGGGACCGCTGGCCGTGCGCGTTGGCCTCCGCCAGATCGGAGCGGGACACCGTGTGCCCCACCGCCAGCCAGAGCAGCACCACCGTGGCGGCGGCGGTCGCGGCCAGCAGACCGTGGTTGAACACCCGGTTCGTCCTGCGGTAGTTGCGCCGCTGCGCCCAGAACAGCACGGCCAGTGCCACGACACCGGCGGCCAGCGAGAGATACGGCCAGGTGCGGGCGGCCCGGTAGTCCTGGTCGAGCCGGTCGGTCTCCGCCGTGTACAGCCGCTCGGCGGCCGGCAGCAACTCGTTCGCCATCTTCTGGTTGGCGTACCGCAGATAGGCGCCGCCCAGCGGCAGCCCCTGCCGGTTGTTGGCCCGCGCCCGCTCGATCAGCCCGGTGTAGCGCGGGAGTTCCTCGTTGAGCTTGGTGATCTCCTGACCGGAGCGGGTCGAGGAGTCCGTGGTCGCGGCGGCCTCCACCAGCAGCCGGGAGGCGTCGTCGATGTCCTTCACGTACTGGTCGTGGACCTCGCGCGGCTCCTGCGGACCGGCCAGGAAGCCGCTCGCCGCCGCCGCGTCGGCGTCGGCCAGCGAACGGTAGATGTCCGCCGCCTTGGCGCTCAGCGGCTGACTGCGCTCCACCACGTCATTGGCCGCCGCCGCCCGGTCGTTGATCTCGAAGGCCGTGACGGCCCCGAACGCGACGACGAGCAGCGCCAGCACGGCCCCGATGATCTGGAGCCGGCCCGGCTCGGTGGTCGCCGCGGCCCGCAGCCGCTCCGTCACCAGGGTCCGGGCACTGTGCTGCGGCGGTACGGGCACGGCCGCCGGCACCGGCTGCCGCTCCGGCGCGCGCTCGGGCGCCGGGCGCACATTCGGCGGGTATGTCACTTGACCTCCCCCTCGGTCACTGACGGTGGCCCGCCCCCCGGCCGATCGGGGGACTGGTACCCGGCCAGAAGTATGGCCGCAGGGAACCGCGTCCACATCGCGAACGCCCGGATCCTGCACCGGTCCATGGAGCGGCCGGTGGTGACCGGCCGCGGTCCAACAGCATTCGATCAAGCCGGACGCCGTCGATCAAGCCGATCGGCGGCGCAATCCCCGGGGCGGAGCGATCTCCCCCACCATGAACACGCCCGGGACCACTGATCGGTTCCCTGCCGGCCGGGGCCCCGAAGCGCCCCGCCGCCCGCCGGAGGGGGCCGGCGGACGGCGGGGCGCCCGGGGTGAACGGTGCGGAGGAGGGGCGACGCGGTGTCAGACGTACTGCGCGCGCAGCCTGCTGTGCACCTCGGGCGCCGCGCCCGTGTGGTCCAGGCCCAGCAGCCCCGCGCCCAGCACCGGGGACTGGGTCACCACGCGCACCACGGCCTTCGGGGCGCGCGCGGCGAGCAGTTCGGCGATGCGGTCGTCGACCTGCGGATGACGGGCGGCGAGCACGCTGCCGCCCAGCACCACCGGAACCTCCTCGTCGAGCAGCCCCAGCCGGGACAGCGCGACCGAGGACAGCGCCACGACCTCGTCGGCCAGCCGGTCCACCAGCGCGCGGGCCACCGGGTCGCCGTCCCGCGCCGTGGCGAAGAGCACCGGCGCCAGCTCGTGGCGCCGCGCGCCCTCGATCCGGCCCAGGTGCAGCGCCTCGATCAGCGCGTACATCGAGTCCAGACCGAAGTGGGCCGGCAGCGTCCGGGCCAGCTCGGTCGGCTCGCCCCGGCCGTCCTCGGCGCGCGCGGCGAACCACATCGCCTCCTCGGACAGCCCCGAACCGCCGCCCCAGTCACCGGAGATCCGGCCGATCGCGGGGAAGCGCGCGTTCCGCCCGTCCGGCACCATGCCGACGCAGTTGATCCCCGCGCCGCAGACCACGGCCACACCGCGCGGCTCGTCGACGCCGGCCCGCAGGATCGCGAAGGTGTCGTTGCGCACCTCCACGGTGCTGCCCCAGCCGCGCTCCCGCAGCGCCTCGGTCAGCTCCTCCTCCTCGACCGGCAGATCGGCGTTGGCGAGACAGGCCGACACATGGGCCACCGGCCCCGCGTCCGGGCCGGCCGCGGCCAGCACCCGCTCCACCGCGGCGCCCAGCACGTCCACCGCCGTCGTGATGCCGACCACCGGAGGCTGGAAGCCGCCGCCGCGGGCCGTGGACAGCACCGTGCCGTCCGCACCGATGAGGGCCACATCGGTCTTGCTGTTCCCCGCGTCGATCGCGAGGACGGAACCGTTCACGCCCACGAAAGGTGCTCCCGGTTGTGCGCGATCAGCTTGTCGGTGAGCGCCTCGGCGTACTCGAACTGGCCGATCAGGGGGTGCGCCAGCAGCGCCTTGAACACCCGGTCGCGGCCCCCGTGCAGCGCGGCGCGCAACGCCAGGTCCTCGTACGCCGTGACATCGGCGATCAGCCCCGCGTACAGCGGGTCCACGGCGTCCACGGCGAGCGGCGTCGCGCCCGAGCCGTCGACCTTCGCCTGCACCTCGATGACGGCGTCGTCCGCCAGGAACGGCAGCGTGCCGTTGTTGTACGTGTTGACCACCTGGTGCGTCGAACCGCCGCCGCCCAGCAGCGAGGCCGCCAGGTCCACGGCCGCCTCCGAGTAGAAGGCGCCGCCGCGCTTGGCGAGCAGCTCGGGCTTCTCGTCCAGCGCCGGATCGCCGTACATCGCGAGGAGTTCCTTCTCCATCGCGGCCACCTCGGCCGCCCGCGAGGGCTTGGTGCCCAGCTCCCGCACGACCTCGTCGTGCGCGTAGAAGTACCGCAGGTAGTACGAGGGGACGACGCCCAGCCGGTCGACGATCGCGCGCGGCATGTGCAGATCGTCCGCGATCGCGGCGCCGTGCTCGGCGATCAGCCGGGGCAGCACGTTCTCCCCCTGGGGGCCGCCGAGGCGCACCCCCAGCTCCCAGGTCAGATGGTTGAGCCCGACGTGGTCCAGGTGGACCTCGGCGGGGGCCACGTCCAGCAGCCGGGCGAACTTGCGCTGGAAGCCGATCGCCACGTTGCACAGGCCGACGGCCTTGTGGCCGGCCTGGAGCAGCGCCCGGGTGACGATGCCGACCGGGTTGGTGAAGTCGATGATCCAGGCGTCCGGATTGGTGCGGCGGACCCGCTCGGCGATGTCCAGGACGACCGGGACGGTGCGCAGGGCCTTGGCGAGGCCGCCGGCCCCGGTGGTCTCCTGCCCGATGCAGCCGCACTCCAGCGGCCAGGTCTCGTCCTGGTTGCGGGCGGCCTGGCCGCCCACGCGCAGCTGGAGCAGGACGGCGTCGGCGTCGGCGACGCCCGCGTCCAGGTCCGAGGTGGTGACGATCCGCCCCGGGTGGCCCTGCTTGGCGAAGATCCGCCGGGCGAGTCCGCCGACGAGGTCGAGCCGGTCGGCCGCCGGGTCGACGAGCACCAGCTCCTCGACCGGCAGGGTGTCGCGCAGCCGCGCGAATCCGTCGATCAGTTCGGGGGTGTAGGTGGACCCGCCACCCACTACTGCGAGCTTCATGCTTCAGCCCTTTACTCCGGTCAGTGTGACGCCCTCGACAAAGGCCTTCTGTGCGAAGAAGAAGACGACGATCACAGGGGCCATGACCAGAACGGTCGCGGCCATGGTCAGGTTCCAGTCGGTGTGGTGTGCGCCCTTGAAGGACTCCAGTCCATAACTCAGCGTCCAGGCCCCCGGGTTCTCGGAGGCGTAGATCTGCGGGCCGAAGTAGTCGTTCCAGGCGTAGAAGAACTGGAAGAGGGCGACCGCGGCGATGCCCGGCTTCGCCATCGGCACGACGACGCGCAGCAGGGTGCGCAGTTCGCCGCAGCCGTCGACCTTCGCCGCGTCCAGGTACTCGTTCGGGATGGTCAGCAGGAACTGGCGCAGCAGGAAGATGGAGAACGCGTCGCCGAAGGCCATCGGGATGATCAGCGGCCAGAGCGTGCCGGACATGTCCATCTGCTTGGCCCAGAACAGGTACATCGGGATCACGACGACCTGCGGCGGCAGCATCATCATCGAGATGACGAGCATCAGCGACAGATGCCGGCCGCGGAAGCGGAACTTGGCGAGCGCGTACGCCACGGGCAGCGAGGACACCACCGTGAGGACGGTGCCCAGACCCGCGTACAGCAGGGTGTTCCGCCACCAGGTCAGAAAGCCATCTGTTTCGAATACCTGTTTGTAATTGCTCCATTCGAAGGGATGCGGCCACAGATCGCGGGTGAGCGCCTGCTGGTCGCTCATCAGCGAGGTGAGCACGAGGAAGACGAAGGGCAGCACGAAGAAGAGCGCCGCCGCGACGCCGAGGGAGTGCACACCGATCCAGTGCAGCAGCGCCTTGCGGCGGGCCGTACGGGCGGCCGGGGTCTCCGGGGCGGCGGGGCCGGCCGCCCGGGGGGTGTCGAGGACCTGCGCCATGTCAGTCACCTGCCTGGATCAGTCCGCTGCGGCGTCGCATCAGCAGTGCGGTGAACGCCATGGCGAGGACGAAGAGGACGAGCGCGATCACACAGGCGGAGCCGTAGTCGAAGCGCTGGAAGCCGAGGTTGTAGACGAGCTGCGGAAGGGTCAGCGTCGACTTGTCGGGATAGCCGGGCTCGAACTGCTGCCCGGAGCCGCCCATCACGCCCGAGGCGACCTTTCCGGCCACCAGCGGCTGCGTGTAGTACTGCATCGTCTGGATGATGCCGGTGACCACGGCGAACATGATGATCGGCGAGATGTTCGGCAGGGTGACGAAGCGGAACCGCTGGAACGAGCCGGCCCCGTCCAGCTCCGCCGCCTCGTACTGCTCCTTGGGTACGTCCAGCAGCGCGGCCATGAAGATCACCATCAGGTCGCCCACCCCCCAGACCGCCAGCGCGGTCAGGGCCGGCTTGGACCAGGTGGCGTCCGTGAACCAGCCGGGCGTGCCCAGCCCGAGCCCGCCCAGGATCGAGTTGACCGGTCCGGTGCCCGGGTTGAGCAGGAAGACGAAGCCCAGGGTCGCGGCGACCGGCGGTGCCAGGTACGGCAGGTAGAAGAGCGTCCGGAAGACCCCGGCACCCGTCTTGATCTTGGTGATCAGCATGCCGACGCCGAGTCCGAACACCACCCGGCAGGTCACCATGACCACGACCAGCCAGAGCGTGTTGCGCAGGGCCGGCCAGAACATCGGGTAGTCGTTGAAGACGAACGACCAGTTCTTCAGCCCGCTGAACTCGGGGGGCGTGAAGCCGTCGTAGCTGGTGAAGGAGAAGTAGACCGTGGAGATCAGCGGGTAGGCGAAGAAGACGCAGAACCCGATCAGCCACGGCGACATGAAGGCCGCCGTCCGAAGCGCCGCACGGCGGCGCTTCGAACGGAGTGTGTACGTGCTCATCGTTCCGGCTCTACTTCGCCTGGTCGATCGCCGCGTCGATCTCCTCGGCGGTCTTCTTCAGACCCGCCGCGATGTCCGTCTGCTTGCCCTTCTCGACGTCGAAGCCGAGGTTCTGCAGGGACGTGAGGTACGCGCCGCCGTTCACCGAGGGCGGGGTGGTCGTCGACTTCGGGTTCGCCGCGATGTCCAGGAAGGTCTTGAAGCGGGGGTCGTACTTCAGCTTCGGCGACTTCAGCGCCTCCAGCGTGGAGGGCACGTTGTGGATGGCGTTGGCGAAGTTCACCACCGCGTCGGTGTCGGTCGTCATGAACTTGACCAGCTCCCAGGCGGCGTTCTGCTTCTTGGAGGTGGTCGGGATCCCGGCGATCGTGCCCGTCAGATAGCCCTTGCCGTAGTCGGCGGCGTCCGCGTCGGGAACGGGCATCGGGGCGACCCCGATCTCGAACTTCGGCTTGGTCTCCTCGGCCATGCCGAGCCGCCACTCGCCGTCCAGCTGCATGGCCACCTGGCCCGTGTGGAACGGGTGCTTGGCGCCCCACTCGTCACCGAAGCCGGTCCGGAACTTCTCCAGCTTCGCGTAGCCGCCGAGCAGGTCGACGAGCTTCTTCTGGTTGGTGAGCATCGCGGTGAACGCCGGGTCCTTCGCGATGTTCGACTTGCCGTCCGCGTCGAAGTACGCCGGGTTCCAGCTGCCGAGGTAGTGCTCGGTCGTCGACTCGTACCCGTGGTAGTTCGGCATGAAGCCGAGCTGCTCGTACGTGTCGCCCTTGGTCTTCGTCAGCTTCTTCGCGTCGGCCGCGAACTCCGACCAGGTCTTCGGCGGGCTCGCGATCCCGGCCGCCTTGAACGCGTCCTTGTTGTAGTACAGGCCGTACGCGTCACCCAGCAGCGGCACCGTGCAGCGCACGCCGTTGAACTGCGTGTACTCGTTCATCGCCTTCGGGAAGGTCGCGTCCGCGTCGATGCCGTCCTTCTTCAGGAACGGGTTGAGGTCGACGAACGCCTTCGACGAGCAGAACTTGCCGACGTTGTTCGTGGTGAACGAGGAGACGACGTCCGGCGCCTTGGAACCGCCCGCGCGCAGCGCCTGGTTGATCTTGTCGTCGGTCATGTTGCCGACGACCTTCACATGGATGTTGGGGTGCGCCTTCTCGAAGGCGGCGATCGTCGCCTCGATGCCCTTCACCTCGCTCGGGGCGCTCCAGCCGTGCCAGAAGTTGATGGTCGTCTCCTTGGACGCGTCATCACTGGCACCGGAGTCGCTCTGCCCCGTACAGGCGGAGGCGAACAGGGCTATCGCGGCGGTCACGGCGAGCGCGGCGGCCGGCTTCCGGCGGTTTCCGGACATGGTGGTGTCTCCCGGGGAAGGGTTGGGACGGGGAAGGGACCTGCGAGAGAGATACGAGCGATACGAGGGATACGAGGGATACGAGGGATACGAGAGGGGTACGGGGGTCGGCCCGGGGGGTCCGGGCGGTCAGCGCGAGGTGTCGAAGACCTCGTCGCGGGTGGTGACGAGGGCGCTCTCCAGCGCGCCGCGCAGGACGGGACGGTGGGTGACCCGGCCGGCGATCAGCCGGGGCCGGGACGCGGCGAGTTCGGCCAGCTCGGCGGCGATCCGGAGCCGCAGCGGTTCGCCGCCGCGGGCGATCAGCTCACCGGAGAGCACGACGACCTCGGGATCGAGGACGGCGACGAGGGAGGCGAGACCGGTGGCCAGCCCCGTGGCGTAGCGGTCGAGGAGCACGCTGTACGGCCCCTCGTAGCCCCGCTCCACGGACGCGGCCGCCCGCTCCACCAGCCCGGCGGCGATCTCGTGGTGGGTGCCGCCGGCGCGCACCGCCTCGTCGTCGATGCCCAGCTCGCGCGCCAGCCTGGCCAGCACCTGGGCACCGGCCAGCTCCTGGAAGCCGCCCGCGTTGGCCTTGGTGACCTGGCGGACCAGCGGGGCGCCCGGCACCGGCAGGAAGCCGACCTCCCCGGCGCCGCCGGTGAAGCCCCGGTGCAGCCGGCCGTTGATGACGAGGGCGGCGCCCAGGCCCTCCTCGTTCCACAGCAGGACGAAGTCGCCGTGGCCCCGCGCCGCGCCGCGCCGCTGCTCGGCCACCGCGACGAGGTTGACGTCGTTCTCGTACTCGACGGGCATCGGCAGGAAGGCGGCCAGCTCGTCCAGGAGCGTGGGGGAGTGCCAGCCGGGCAGGTGCGAGGCGTACCGCAGCCGCCCGGTCCCCGGGTCGAACGCCCCCGGGGTGCCGATGACGACCCGGTGCACGTCGGAGCGGGTCAGCCCGGCCTCCTTGACCGCCCCGTCGAGCGCCCGTGTCACCTGGCCCACCACACTGTCGGCGCGCCGCCCGGGAACGCGTCCGGGGGTCCGCAGCTCGAACTCCCCGACCGTCTCACCGGTCACATCGGCCACGGCGGCGACGATCCGCTGCGCGTTCACATCGAGTCCGGCCACATGCGCCGCCGACGCGTTCACCGCGTACAGCTGCGCGTTCGGCCCCGGCCGCCCGGCTGCCGTCCCCGTCGCCACGACGAGCCCGGCCGCCTCCAGACGGGCCAGCAGCTGCGAGGCGGTCGGCTTGGACAGCCCCGTCAGCTTCCCGATCCTGGTCCGCGACAGCGGTCCGTGCTCCAGCAGGAGATCGAGGGCGGCCCGGTCGTTCATGGCGCGCAGAACGCGGGGGGTGCCCGGTGTGGTCCCGGCCATGTCACTGCACCTGCCCTCTGTCGACCTCTGTTAGGAAACTTTCCTATTCGGTGAGAGGACGGTAGGGCGCAGGTCACCGAAGCGTCAATGGCCCGCACCGGGGTGGCAACCAAAGCGTTACCTGGGCCGGTGCGGGCCATCGGGGGAAGGGAAAGCGGCGGCTACTTCGCCATGTTCGGCGACGACGGCGGTATCGGGGTCGTCGCCAGGGACTGGGGGGAGGTCGCCGAGGCGAAGGCCGAGGGGGCGGACATGCCCGCGGTGGGGTCGGCGGGGGAGGGGGCGTCCGACTGCGCGGGGATCTCGCCGATCATCTGGATGCCCGCCCGGTCGAAGGCGTGCTTGATGCGCCAGCGCAGTTCGCGCTCCACGCCCACGGACTTGCCGGGCATGGTCTTGGCGCTCACCCGGACCGTCATGGAGTCGAGCAGGACCGCGTCCAGGCCCAGCACCTCGACCGGGCCCCACAGACGCTCGGTCCAGGGGTCCTCCTTGGCCATCGCGGCGGCGGCCTCGGTGATCACCTCGCGGACCCGCTCCAGGTCCTCGGTGGGCCGGACCTGGACGTCCACGCCCGCGGTGGACCAGCCCTGGCTGAGGTTGCCGATCCGCTTGACCTCGCCGTTGCGGACGTACCAGATCTCGCCGTTGTCGCCGCGCAGCTTGGTGACGCGCAGTCCGACCTCGACGACCTCGCCGGAGGCGACGCCCGCGTCGATGGTGTCGCCGACGCCGTACTGGTCCTCCAGGATCATGAAGACGCCGGAGAGGAAGTCGGTGACCAGATTGCGGGCGCCGAAGCCGAGCGCGACACCCGCGACACCGGCCGAGGCCAGCAGCGGGGCCAGATTGATCTGGAAGGCCCCCAGGATCATCAGGGCGGCGGTGCCGAGGATCAGGAACGAGGCGACCGAGCGCAGGACGGAACCGATCGCCTCCGAGCGCTGCCTTCGCCGCTCCGCGTTGACGAGCAGCCCGCCGAGCGCGGTGCCCTCCACCGCCTGGGCGCTGCGGTTCATCCGCTCGATGAGTTTGGTCAGGGCGCGGCGGACCAGAATGCGCAACGCGACGGCGATGGCGGCGATGAGCACGATCCGCAGACCGGTGTTGAGCCAGGTGGACCAGTTCTCCTCGACCCACCCCGCGGCGTTGCCGGCCTGCTTCGCGGCCTCGTCCAGCGAGCCACCCGGCTCGGGCGACGGTGCGGCGGCCAACAGGGCGGACAGGGACACGGTGAGACCTCCGGTTGGACGAGCGCGGGACAACCACACTAACGGGGTAACCGGAATGGCCGGTTGCCATGATCGACGGGAGAGACACGGCTCACTCGGGGAGACGTACGAGGCGGGCGGGGTGTGGCGCGGGCGGCGCGACGACGGGTGCGCGGGCGCCCTGTGGCCGATCGCACACCGCACACGCGCCCGGCCCGAGGGGCGCGCACGCGCCTGATCCGGTGCGCGGCGGCACCCGGAACGCGGCGCTCCGGAGAAAAATCCCTCCAGCCCGTTACCCGCACGTGGTGGCGCTCCGACCAGGCAGGAGGGGAGACTGAGACCGGATCGTCCCGGCGCGAGCCACGCGCCGCCGGCGTACAAGGAGGCGTCCACGTGCCGCATGTCCTGGTTCTCAACGCGTCGTACGAGCCGCTCGGCGTCGTACCGCTCCGCCGCGCACTCGTCCTCGTCCTGGAGAACAAGGCCATCTGCCTGGAGGAGTCCGGCGCCTTCATGCACAGCGCCACCCGCGTCGTCCCGGCCCCCAGCGTGGTCCGTCTGAAACGGTTCGTGCGCATCCCCTACCGGGGACCGGTCCCCCTGACCCGCCGGGCGCTCTTCGCCCGGGACGGCGGGCGCTGCATGTACTGCGGCGCCGCCGCCACCAGCGTCGACCACGTCATCCCGCGCAGCCGCGGCGGACAGCACGCCTGGGACAACGTGGTGGCCGCCTGCCGCCGCTGCAACCACGTCAAGGCCGACCGCCATCTGCCCGAGCTCGGCTGGCGGCTCCACCAGGAGCCCGCCCCGCCCACCGGACTGGCCTGGCGGATCATCGGCACGGGCCATCGCGACCCGCGCTGGCTGCCCTATCTGCAACCCTTCGGCGCCGACGACGCGATGGCCCGGATCGACGGCGTGTCCGCCTGAGATCCGGGCCATCGCGTCTTTCGGCGTGCGGCCGCGTCTACGGGGCGTCCGCCACCGCGTACGCCCGGACCGACCAGAGCGAGTAGCCGTACTCGGTGGCGCGCCCGTCGCCCTGGACCCGGAGGAAGCGGGTGTCCTTCGCGTCCATCCGGACCGACTCCTGCCCGCCCCGGCCGTCCCGGACGGTGGCCGCCGTGCGCCAGGTGCGGCCGTCCGCCGAGACCTGTATGCGGTAGCGGGAGGCGTACGCGTCCTGCCAGTCCAGCACCACCCGGCCCACCCGGGCCGGCTCGGGCAGCTCGGCCTGCCACCAGGAGCCGTCCTCGGCCGGTGAGGACCACCGCGTCTCCGGGTCCCCGTCGCTCGCGGCGGAGGCCGGGAAGTCCGGGGTCTCGTCGGCGGACGAGGACGCGGTGGCCGTCCGTAGCAGATCCGGCCCGCCCGTACGGGGGAAGGCGCGGACGGTCAGCGTGGTCTCCTCGGCGCCGAAGGAGAGCGGCACCTCGTACGCCCCGGCGGGCGTCCCGGCCGGCACGGTGATCTCCACCGGCACCTCGGTACGGGAGCCGCGCGGGACGGTCGTCTGCTTGGGCAGGTGCACCTCGATGCCCTTGGGCGCCTTCGCGGTGAGCGCGCCGCGCACCTCGGCCGGGCGCCGGGCCGAGAGCCGGGCCGCCACCTTCTGCGGACCGCCGCCGATCTCCGCGTCCGTCTCGCCGCGCTCCAGATCGAGCCGGGCCACCGGCTCGTCGCCGAACCACGGCACGAGCGCCCGCACCGTGGGCGCCACCGCCCCGGCGGACGGAGCGGCGCCCGCCAGCGGCGGAATGACCAGAGGCGGCGGGGTGACGATCACGGGGGAGGCGGACGGCCAGCTGATCCGGACCGCGTCGACCCGCAGGCCCTGGCCGGACGCCTGGGTCCAGCCGCTCGCCGACAGGGTGCCGAGCGCGCGCCAGCCCTCGCCCGGCACATGGGCCTGGACGGTCGTCCCGGCCGCCGGCACCTCGGCGCCGGGCTCCGTCATCGCGGTGACCGCCTCCAGCGGGCGGACCCGGTCCAGCCGCACCGTGTAACTGCCCGGTGTCCGGGTCACCTCGCCCCGGCCCCGGTCCGAACCGGTCCAGGCGTCGGCCTCCTTGCGCACCCGGTCCAGGAAGGGGCCGAGCACCCCCTTGCCGACCGTCGCACCGCCCGCCTTCACCGCCCGGACCGCCGGCTCCAGGGCCAGCGAGGCCTGCCAGGCCGCCGCCCCGTCCCCGCGCGCCTGCGCCATGAGGAGATCCACGGCCAGTTCCCCGGCCCGGCCGTAGCGGGACAACTGCTCGCTCCACGGCCGCACTTCGTCGTCGAGCCGCCCGCCGGCCAGCCCGGCCAGCCGTTGCGGGGTCTCGCGCATCACCGTGAACGCCGCGCGCAGCCGGCGGGCCGCCTCCGCACGGCCGGCCGCGCCCTCGGGCCTGCGGGACGACCAGAACGCGTCCAGCAGCGGACGCAGATACGCCGACTCGTCGCCGCCCAGCACCGACCCCGCGCTGTTGCCCGCCAGCGCGCGCAGCGCGTCCCGGCTGCGGGCGTCGCCGCCCGCGAGGTCGTCCAGGGCCGCCTGCCAGGACTCCTGCGGCCGGTACCCCTTCGGGTTCCAGGCGAAGTCCGCCGCGGTGAACAGCGGTATCCGCGAGGCGGACGGCTGCTCCATCGCGTTGGCCAGCAGCGCCGCCGAGCCGATGGCGACGGCCGGATCGCGGCCGGTGTACGGGCCGAGGAAGATGCGGTCCTGGGCGTAGTCGTTGACCGGATAGTTGTCCATGGTCACCAGCGGATGGCGGAACGCGGTGCGCGCCCCGGCCAGTTCGCCGCCGGTGATGGTCCGCGGCACCACCCCGACCCCGGTCCAGGCCACCTGCACACCCGGGTCCAGCTCGCGGGCGAGCGCCGTGCGGTAGTCCGTCGCCCCGTCCTGGTAGAACTCCGTCGGCATCATCGACAGCGGTTCCGCCCCCGGATGGCGCTCCGCCAGATGCCGGGCCACCGCGCTCACCACCCGGGCCTGTGCGCGGGCCGCCGCCTCGGGGCCCCGGCCGAAGGTGTCCGCGTCGGCCGAGCAGTGCCACTCGCTGTAGCTGACGTCCTGGAACTGCACCTGGAACACCCGGAACCCGAGCGCCCACATGGCGTCGATCTTCTTCGTCAGCGCCTTCAGATCGCGGTCCGACGACAGACACATCGACTGGCCCGGTGCCACCGCCCAGCCGAGCGTCACATGCTCGGCGGCGGCCCGCTCGGCCAGCGCCCGGAAGCCGGCGCGCCGGTCGGCGGGGTACGGGTCGCGCCAGCGGTCCTGGCGGTACGGGTCGTCGCCCGCCGCGTAGAGGTACCGGTTCTGCTTGGTGCGCCCCATGAAGTCGAGCTGGGCCAGCCGGTCCTGCTGCGACCAGGGCTGCCCGTAGAAGCCCTCGGTCATCCCGCGGACCCCGCCGGCCGGCCAGTCGCGGACCGTGACCCCGGCGACGCGCCCGTCCTCGATCAGCTGACGCAGTGTCTGCACGGCGTGGAACAGCCCGTCCTCACCCACCCCGTCCACGGCGACGGTGTCCCGGCCGGCGACCCTGCCGACCGCGATCCGGTAGCCGCCGGAGGGGAGATCGGCGCGCTCCGGCGCGTGCAGGGCGCGCAGTGCCTCCTCGGCAGCGCTCCCGCCGAACCGGATCACCGGGCCCTTCCCGGACGGCTCCGTGGAGACCGTGCGGACCCCGGCGTCGCTCAGCACCCGGCGCAGCGCGGTGACCGCGTACGGATCGGCCCCGTCGGCGGCGAGCAGCGTCACCCCGTCGGAGAGCCGGACCGCGGAGCCGGCCGCCGTGATGCTCTGCGGCCGCGGCCAGACGGCGGGCGGGGCGGTGCCGTCCTCGCGGTCGGGGGTGGTGACGGCGGGCGTACCGGGCGCCGAGGGGGCGGCGACGGCGGCCGGGGTGCCGGCGGAGAGCAGCCCGCCGAGCACGGCCACGGCGACCGCCGTCGCGTGCTTCCTGCGCCTGAGCCGCATGCCTGTCTCCCTCGCTTCCCGCCGGTGGGCTCCGAGCCCACCACCCGCGCGCGAGGGTGTCAATGCGCGTGGTCGTTGTGGTGCAAATGCCCGATGTGGCACGCGGGGTGAACGAGGCGTGAAGGGCACCCGTACACGCGAAAGACGGCGCCGAATGGCCGAAATCGGAGGACGTCTTACGGGCAATCGGCGTCCGGGGAACGGAATGTGACCCGGAGCACGTTGAACTCGTTGTCATAACGCCTACGTCTGCGGACGTGTCCGCGGGGTAGGCCTGCTGTGTCCTGTTCTCCACGGCCAGGAGGCCACCATGCCCGCCGCAGCGCAGCTTCTGCTCTCCGCCCTGACCCCGCAGGTGCCGGCATCCCCGCCGCTGATCAGCGCGTCCCCGGCCACGGTCGTCCCCTCCCCGCTCACCAGCGAGGCGCCGCTCGCCGACGCCATACCCCTGACCAGCGAGCCCCCGCTCGCCGACGCCACCCCGCTCACCAGCGAACCCCCGCTCGCCGTCCTCGCCCCGCTGACCAGCGAGCCGGCCTCCTCCGGCGGCGCCGCCTTCGCGGCCGTGCCCGGCCCGCGCGCGGAGGGCACGCAACCCCCAGGAGTCTGAATGGGCTTGTCCCGGCTCGCCGCCCTGCACGGCGTCGCCACCTCCTTCTCCCCGTCCGCCGATGTCACCGTGCCGGTCCCCGAGGGAACCGTCGTCGCCGTGCTCGCCGCCCTCGGAGTCGACGCCACCACCCCCGACGCGGTACGGGACGCCCTGGCCGCCGCCGAGGCCGCCGCCGCGTCCCGGCTGCTCCCGGACACCGTGGTGGTGTGGGACGGCGAACCCCTGCCGGCCGCCCTCACCGCACTGCCGCCCGGCACCGAGCTGACCGTGCGCCTCGAAGACCCCGACGCGCCCCCGCCGCCCCCGATGCGCGTCCCCGCCACGGGCGCGGCGCCGACGGTTTCCGGCCAGGATTCCGGCAAGGGCGCCCCGCCGCCCCGCTGGTGGACCCCGCCGCCCCTCGGCATCCACCGGCTGACCCTGCGCTCCTCCGGCGCCCGCGTCGAGAGCCGCACGCTCGTCGTCGCCCCCGCCCGCGTCCCGCAGCCGCCCCGCCGCACCCACGGCTTCCTCGTCCAGCTCTACTCCCTGCTCTCCGCCCGCTCCTGGGGCATGGGCGACCTCGGCGACCTGGCCGACCTCGCCGCCTGGTCCGGCCGCGCCTTCGGCGCCGGCTTCGTCCAGGTCAACCCCCTGCACGCGGCGGTGCACGGCACCCCCACCGACCCCTCGCCCTACCGCCCCTCCTCGCGGCGCTTCCCCGACCCCGTGCACCTGCGCGTCGAGGCCGTCCCGGAGTACGGGCACGTGGCCGACCCGGCCGCCCTCGCCACCCTGCGCAGACGCGCCGACGAACTCGGCCGGGCCGTCCTCGACAAGGGCGCGCTGATCGACCGGGACGCCGTCTGGGCCCTCAAGCGGCAGGCCCTCGACCACATCCTGGACGTCCCCCTCACCCCCGGCCGCCGGGCCGCCTACTGCGACTTCCTGGCCACCCAGGGGCAGGCCCTCGACGACCACGCCCTGTGGTGCGCCCTCGCCGAGACGTACGGCTCCGACTGGCACACCTGGCCGGCCGGACTGCGCGACCCGCGCTCCAAGGAGACCGCCCGCGCCCGCGCCGGACTGATGGACCGGGTCGACCACCACTGCCGGCTCGCCTGGCTGACCGACTGCCAGCTCGCCGACGCCCAGCGCGCCGCCGAGGACGCCGGAATGGCCGTCGGGATCGTCCACGACCTCGCCGTCGGCGTCCACCCCGGCGGCGCCGACACCTGGGCCCAGCAGGACGTCTTCGCCCTCGGCATGTCCGTCGGCGCGCCGCCGGACGCCTTCAACGCGCACGGCCAGGACTGGGGCCTGCCTCCGTGGAACCCGGGCGCCCTCGCCGCCCGTGGCTACGCCCCCTTCCGGGGACTGCTGCGCGGACTCCTCACCCACGCCGGAGCCCTGCGCATCGACCACGTCATGGGGCTGTTCCGGCTCTGGTGGGTCCCCGAGGGCCGCCCGCCGACCGAGGGCACCTACGTCTCCCAGGACGGCGAGGCCATGCTCGCCGTCCTCGTCCTGGAGGCCCACCGGGCCGGCACCGTCGTCCTGGGGGAGGACCTCGGCACCGTGGAGCCCGGCGTCCGCGAGGCGCTCGCCCGCCGCGGCGTCCTCGGCACCTCCGTGCTCTGGTTCGAACGGGACTGGTCGGGCACCGGCCGCCCGCTCGCCCCCGAGGACTGGCGCGAGGACTGCCTGGCCACCGCCACCACCCACGACCTGCCGTCCACCGCGGCCCGGCTCACCGGCGACCATGTGACGCTCCGCCACCGCCTCGGCCTGCTCACCCGCCCCCTGGAGCAGGAGCGCACCGAGGACGGCGCCGACACCGCGGAATGGCTCGCCCTGCTCACCCGCCTCGGCCTGCTCCCCGAGGGCACCGACGACGAGGAGGCCGCCGTCCGGGCCGTCCACCGCTTCCTGCTGCGCACCCCCGCCCGGATGACCGGGGTGTGGCTGCCCGACACGGTCGGGGACCGCCGCCCGCAGAACCTCCCCGGCACCTGGGACCAGTACCCCAACTGGCGGCTGCCGGTCGCCGACGCCGAGGGCCGCCCCGTCACCCTGGAGGAACTGGCCGCCTCACCCCGTCTGCACCGGCTGATGGACGCCCTCGCACCCCGTACGGCACCCCCGGGCGCGCGGCCCGCGTAGGCGTTCGCTACGTTTGCACCGTGGACAAGAAGAACGCTATGCGCGCCGGCGCCGTCGCCGCCGGAACGACGCTGATGATGCTGCTGATGTCGTCCCCCGCGCTCGCGCTCACCCGCGACGACGGTGACGACCCCGGTTCCGGCCTGAGCGTGATCGACACGATCGGTCTGTTCGTCGTGGCGCCCATCGTCCTGTTCGCGGTCATCGCGGGCCTGGTCATGGTCCTCGACAAGTCCAAGAAGGCCTAGAGCGACAGGCCCCGGGACTCCACGCGTGCGCCGCCGGTACACCCGTACCGCGCGGCGCACGCGGCTGTCCGGACCCGGCGCGCGGGTCCGTCCGGAAAGGCCGGGCCCATGACCGAGTGGGACGTCAGGAAACTCCGCGTCCTGCGCACCCTGCACGAGCGGGGCACCGTCACCGCCGCCGCCGAGGCGCTGCGCATGACCCCGTCGGCCGTCTCCCAGCAGCTCTCCGGCCTCTCCCGGCAGCTCGGCGTCCCGCTCCTGGAGGCACGGGGTCGGCGCGTCCGCCTCACCGACGCCGCCCACCTCGTGCTGCGCCACGCCGATGCCGTCTTCGCCGCACTGGAGCGCGCCGACGCCGAACTGACCGGCTACCGCAGCGGTGAGGCCGGCGAGGTGCGTGTCGCCGCCTTCGCCACCGCCGTCCCCGCCCTGGTGGTGCCCGCCGTGCAGCGGCTGCGCGCGGCGGAACGCCCGGGGCCGGACATCCGGGTGCGGGAGGCGGAGGCCGCCCAGGCGTACGAACTCCTCGCCGCCGGGGACGTGGACGTGGCGCTCTCGCTGGCCGCGCACGCCCCGACCGCCCGCGACCCCCGTTTCACGGTGCTGCCGCTGCTCGCGGACCCGCTGGACGTGGCGCTGCCGGCCGGCCACCCGCTCGCCGCCGCCCCCGGGCTCCGGCTCGCCGACCTCGCGGCCGAACCCTGGATCTTCGGCGGCTCCGGCCCCTGGTCGGAGATCACCACGGCGGCCTGCGAGGCCGCCGGTTTCGTCCCGGAGCAGGCCCACAGCGCCTCCGGCTGGACCGCGATCCTCGCCCTGGTCGAGGCGGGGATGGGGGTCGCGCTGGTACCGCGCATGGCCTCGGCCGAACGGCAGGCACGCGACGGGGTGGTCATGCGGGCCCTGGACGCCGACCGGCCCCGCCGCCACGTGGTCGCCGCGGTCCGCCGGGGAGCCGAGTCGGGACCCGCGGTGGCTCGGGTGCTCGACGCCCTGCGCACGGCCGCCGCACCCCACACCCCGCCCCCGACCGTTCAGGAGAACTGAACGGTCTGTGCGGAAACTTTCGATGGACCCGGCACCCCGGGCCGTAGAACAGTGACCGCATGACCCTGCAGCAGGACGCCACCCACCCCGAGGACCCCCACGCCAACGACGCGGCCCCGTACGGCGGAGGTGACCCCTACGCCGACTACCGCACCGCCGACCTCCCCTTCACCCATCTCGTCGACCTCGCCGACCGCCGGCTCGGCGCGGGCGTCATCGCCGCCAACGACGAGTTCTTCGCCGAGCGCGAGAACCTGCTGGTCCGCGAACGCGCGGTCTTCGACCCCGAGCGCTTCGGCCACAAGGGCAAGATCATGGACGGCTGGGAGACCCGCCGCCGGCGCGGCGCGGACGCCGCCCACCCGTTCCCCGCCCCGGACGAGCACGACTGGGCCCTGATCCGCCTCGGCGCCCCCGGTATCGTCCGCGGTCTCGTCGTCGACACCGCGCACTTCCGGGGCAACTACCCGCAGCGCGTCTCCGTCCAGGCCACGTCCGTCCCCGGCACCCCCGGCCCCGACGCCCTCCTCGCCGACGACGTGAAGTGGGAGGAGATCGTCCCGCCGACCCCGGTACGCGGCCACGCCGCCAACGGCTTCGAGATCACCGGCGGCCGCCGCTACACCCATCTGCGCCTGTGCCAGCACCCCGACGGCGGCATCGCCCGGCTGCGTGTGCACGGCGAGGTCGTCCCCGACCCGGCCTGGCTCGCCGCCCTCGGCACCTTCGACCTGATCTCGGTCCTCAACGGCGGCAGCTGCGAGGACGCCTCGGACCGCTTCTACTCCTCGCCGACCCAGATCATCCTGCCCGGCACCTCCCGCAAGATGGACGACGGCTGGGAGAACCGCCGCCGCCGCGTACGCGACACGAACGACTGGGTCCGCTTCCGGCTGCCCGCCCAGGGCGCCGTCCGCGCGGTCGAGATCGACACCGCCTACCTCAAGGGCAACGCCGCCGGCTGGATCGCCCTCCAGGGCCGCAACGGAGAGACGGGGGAGTGGTTCGAGATCATCCCGCGCACCCGGCTCCAGCCCGACACCCTCCACCGCTTCCCGCTGCACGCCCAGGCCGTCGTCACCCACGTCCGCCTCGACGCCTTCCCCGACGGAGGGGTCGCCCGGATGCGCCTGCACGGCTCCCTCACCGAATCCGGCGCGGCGGAACTGACCGCCCGCTACGAGGAGTCGAGCGTCTGACACCCCGCATGAGTAAGGGGCACCCCTCTGGAGGGGTGCCCCTTACGCGTACCGCCCGCGTGCCTACGCGGTCGCCGCCGCCGCGTCCGCGGCGCGTGCCCTCAGCGCCCGCTCCACGCCCGAGCGGGACTCCGACATCAGCCGGCGCAGACCCGCTCCCGGCTCCGCCGAGGCCAGCCAGGCGTCCGTGGCGTCCAGGGTCTCCTGAGAGACCTGGAGCGACGGGTAGAGGCCGATCGCGACCTGCTGGGCCATCTCGTGGCTGCGCGCGTCCCAGACACCCTTCACCGCGGCGAAGAACTTCTCCGCGTACGGGGCCAGGAGCTCACGCTGGTCGGTCTGGACGAAGCCCGCGATGACCGCCTCCTGGAGGGAGTTCGGCAGCTTGTCGGACTCCACGACCGACGCCCACGCCTCGGCCTTCGCGTCCTCCAGCGGCCGCGCCGCGCGGGCCGCGGCGGCGTGCCGCTCGCCCGCCGCCGTCCGGTCGCGCGCGTACTCCGCGTCGATCGCCGGCTCGTCGAACTGCCCGGTCGCCGCCAGCCGCTCGACGAGCGCCCAGCGCAGCTCCGTGTCGACGGCCAGACCTTCGACGGTCTCCGTGCCGTCCAGCAGCGCCCGCAGCAGGTCCAGCTGCTGCGGGGTGCGGGCCGTGGCCGCGAAGGCACGGGCCCACGCCAGCTGGTGGTCGCTGCCCGGCTCCGCCGCGCGCAGATGCGCCAGCGTCGCCTCGGTCCAGCGGCCCAGCCCCGCCTCGCGCCACTCCGGCGCCGCGTACTGGTCCAGCGCCATCTTCACCTGGCGGTGCAGCGACTGGACGACACCGATGTCCGTCTCCTTGCCGACACCGGACAGCACCAGCTCCAGGTAGTCGCGGGTGGCCAGCTCCCCGTCACGGACCATGTCCCACGCCGACGCCCAGCACAGCGCGCGCGGCAGCGACGCGGTGAAGTCGCCCAGGTGCTCGGTGACGACCCGCAGGGACTCCTCGTCCAGCCGGACCTTCGCGTACGAGAGGTCGTCGTCGTTCAGCAGGACCACGGCCGGACGCTTCGTACCGGCCGGGAACGGCACCTCGGTGCGCGCGCCGTCCACGTCCAGCTCGATCCGCTCGGTGCGCACCAGCTTCCCGGCCCCGTCGAGGTCGTAGAAACCGATCGCGATCCGGTGCGGACGCAGCGTCGGCTCGCCCTTCGCGCCCGCGGGCAGCGCGGGCGCCTCCTGGAGCACGTGGAAGGAGGCGAGACGCCCCTCGGCGTCCGCCTCGATCTCCGGGCGCAGGACGTTGATGCCGGCGGTCTCCAGCCACGCCTTCGACCAGGTCCGCAGATCGCGGCCGGAGGTCTTCTCCAGCGCGCCCAGCAGATCGGCGAGACGGGTGTTCCCGAACGCGTGCGCCTTGAAGTACGCCTGCACGCCCTGGAAGAACGCGTCCATGCCGACGTACGCCACCAGCTGCTTGAGGACCGAGGCGCCCTTGGCGTACGTGATGCCGTCGAAGTTGACGAGGACGTCGTCCAGGTCACGGATGTCGGCCATGATCGGGTGCGTCGACGGCAGCTGGTCCTGCCGGTAGGCCCACGTCTTCATGGAGTTGGCGAAGGTGGTCCAGGAGTGCGGCCACCGCGAGCCCTCGGCGTACGCCAGGCACGCGATCGAGGTGTACGTGGCGAACGACTCGTTCAGCCAGAGGTCGTTCCACCACTCCATGGTGACCAGGTCGCCGAACCACATGTGGGCCAGCTCGTGGAGGATCGTCTCGGCCCGTGTCTCGTACGCCGCGTCCGTCACCTTGGAGCGGAAGACGTACTGGTCGCGGATGGTCACCGCGCCCGCGTTCTCCATCGCGCCCGCGTTGAACTCCGGGACGAAGAGCTGGTCGTACTTCTCGAACGGGTACGCGTAGTCGAACTTCTCCTGGAACCAGTCGAAGCCCATCCGCGTCACGTCGAAGATCGCGTCCGCGTCCAGGAACTCGGCGAGCGAGGGACGGCAGTAGATGCCGAGCGGAACGGTCCGGCCGTCCTTCTCGTAACTGCTGTGCACCGCGTGGTAGGGACCGACGATCAGCGCCGTGATGTACGAGGAGATGCGCGGCGTCGGCGCGAACGTCCAGACGTCGTCCTTCGGCTCGGGCGTCGGCGAGTTGGAGATCACGGTCCAGCCCGCCGGGGCCTTCACGGTGAACTGGAAGGTCGCCTTGAGGTCCGGCTGCTCGAAGCTCGCGAAGACCCGGCGCGCGTCCGGGACCTCGAACTGCGTGTAGAGGTAGGCCTGCTCGTCGACCGGGTCGACGAAGCGGTGCAGCCCCTCGCCCGTGTTGGTGTACGCGCAGTCAGCAACGACCCGCAGCTCGTTGGAGCCCGCCAGCAGCCGCGGCAGGGTGATGCGCGAGTCACGGAACACGGCGGCGACGTCCAGCGCCGTGCCGTTCAGCTCGACCTCGTGCACCGCGGGGGCGACCAGGTCGATGAAGGTCTCCGCACCGGCTTCGGCGGAGTCGAAGCGCACGACGGTGACGGACCGGTAGGTCCCGCCCGCCTGCGCCCCCGAGAGGTCGAGATCGATCTCGTACGCGTCCACGGTCAGCAGGCGCGCCCGCTCCTGTGCCTCTTCGCGGGTCAGATTCGTGCCAGGCACGCGGTCATCTCCTTGCTCTGTGATGTTTCCGGTCATCCTTCCACGCGGCCGCCCCCAGAGCGATGTCCGTTTTCCGCCGGACCCGGAGGCGTCCGGACGCGATGCTCGGACCATGACCCGATACCACGTACGCGCGATCGAACCGGCCGCGCTCAAGGAACTCCGCACCATGGACGACGCCGACCGCCCCTGCGTCCCGTACACCGCGACGGAGGCGGGCGCGCCCCTGCGCTGCTGCCTGCGGGGCAACGAGGTGGGGGAGGAGATCGCCCTGGTCGGCTACGCGCCGCTGCGCCGCTGGGCGGCGGCCGCCTGGGCCCGGCCCGGGGCTTACGACGAGACGGGGCCGGTCTTCATCCACGCCGGCGAGTGCGAGGGACCGGCACAGGACCGGAGCGGCTATCCGTTCTCCCGGGCGGGCGCCCTGCGCACCGTGCGCCGCTACGACGCGGAGGGGCGGATCGTGGGCGGCCGGCTGCTGGAGATCCCGGCCGACGAGGAGCGGGGCTTCGACGAGGCGTTCGCGGAGGCGTTCGCCGATCCGGCGGTGGCGCTGGTGCACGTGAGGGCCGTCGAGTACGGCTGCTGGCACTTCGAGGTGCGCCGGGCGTGACCGGGCCCCCGCCCCGGCCGCCTGCGCGGGCCCCCGGTCCCCGGCCGCCCGAGGGGACCGGGACGGGGGCCGGAGGGGTCAGCCGGCCAGTTCGGCGGCGACCAGCTCCGCGATCTGCACCGCGTTGAGCGCGGCGCCCTTGCGCAGGTTGTCGTTGGAGACGAAGAGCGCGAGGCCGTGGTCCACGGTCTCGTCGACCCGGATGCGCCCCACGAAGGAGGCGTCCTTGCCCGCCGCCTGGAGCGGGGTGGGGATCTCGGAGAGCTCGACGCCCGGGGCGTCCTTCAGCAGCTCGTAGGCGCGCTCCACGCTGATCGGACGGGCGAAGCGGGCGTTGACCTGGAGCGAGTGGCCGGAGAAGACCGGGACGCGGACACAGGTGCCGGAGACCTTCAGCCCGGGGATCTCCAGGATCTTGCGGGACTCGTTGCGGAGCTTCTGCTCCTCGTCGGTCTCGAAGGAGCCGTCGTCGACGATCGAGCCGGCCAGCGGCAGCACGTTGAAGGCGATCGGACGCTTGTAGACACCCGGCTCGGGGAAGTCGACGGCCTCGCCGTCGTGGGTGAGCTTGTCGGCGTCGGCGACGACCTTGGACGCCTGGCCGTGCAGCTCGGCCACACCGGCCACCCCGGAACCGGAGACGGCCTGGTAGGTGGCGACGGTCAGGGTCTCCAGACCGGCCTCGTCGTGCAGCGGGCGCAGCACGGGCATGGCGGCCATCGTGGTGCAGTTCGGGTTGGCGATGATGCCCTTGGGGCGGTCCGCCACCGCGTGCGGGTTGACCTCGGAGACGACCAGCGGGACCTCGGCGTCCTTGCGCCAGGCGGAGGAGTTGTCGATCACGACGGCGCCCTGCGAGGCGACCTTCTCGGCGAGCGCCTTCGAGGTGGCACCGCCGGCGGAGAACAGCACGATGTCCAGGCCCGTGTAGTCGGCCGTGGCGGCGTCCTCCACGGTGATCTCCCGGCCCTCCCACTCGATCGTGGTGCCCGCCGAACGGGCGGAGGCGAAGAGCCGCAGTTCGTCGGCCGGGAACTTCCGCTCGGCCAGGATCCTGCGCATGACTGTGCCGACCTGACCGGTGGCGCCGACGATTCCGACCTTCACAGGAACTCCCTCAGACGTACGAACGGGCACGGTTGCCGCTCCATGATGCGTATGTCCACGGCTTCCTTGTCCAATCCATTGTCCGGGGAGCGGACAGCCCGCACAGCGGTGTGGGGCGGACGCCGGTGAGCGTCCGCCCCACTGTCGTACGGATCACACGACCGGGAAAGCGATCATGCGATCACCGAACCGATCAAGCGATCACGGGAGCGATCAATCGATCAATCGATCACGAAGCGATCGAACGATCATGGCGCGCCGTTACTGCGTGACCTTCTCGATCACGACGCTGCCGGTGCCGGCCGCGGTGCCGCGCCCGTTCACCAGCTGGACCTCGCCGAAGAACTGCCGGCCCGCGGGGGCCGCGCCGGCGACCTTCACCTCGGCGGAGACCTGCGCGGAGGCACCGGAGGACAGGTCGACCGCCTTCGTCTCGTCGACGCTGATCGTGCCGAGCGTCGACGAGTAGTACACGTCGCGGTAGTCGTAGGCCGTGGTCCCGGCCGGGACGTCGTAGCCGTGGACGAGGACCGTGTACGTGCCCGCGGCGGGCTTCACCAGGCTGACGGACTCCTCGGAGCCGGCCGTGGTGGACGCCGCCACCTGGGTCGCGCCCTTGAAGACGTACAGGTCCAGGTCGGCGTTGGCGTCCTCGGTCGAGCCGATGGCGACGTCCAGCCGCTCGACGCCCTCACCGATGGTGACCTCCTTGAGGATCTGGTCCCCGGTGGAGATCGACGGACGCTCGACGTCGGCCGAGCCCAGCGAACCGCCCTTGAGCCTGCCCGCCAGGTCGCCACCGTTGTTGGTGACGGTCCAGTTCACCGTGGCCGGGGTGCCGATCTTCGCCTCGGCGAGCTTCTGCACCGCCGGGTCGAAGGTCGCGCCGAGCAGCGAGACGTCCAGCTTGTACGGGTTGTCGAGCAGCGGCGAGGTGCGCCGGGCCTCGATCTCGATCTCCCAGACACCGGCCTGCGGGTCGGCGTACGAGCGCACGTCCGGGCGGCAGGTGTTGGCCGGGTTCTCGTAGTTCGGGTAGCAGAACGGCGTCCCGCTGTCCTCCATCTGGACCCCGTACGGGTGGATGGAGATGAAGCGGGTCTGGCTGCCCGAGCGCAGCGCGCCGAGGGCGACCTCAAGGGTCTTGGCGCCCTCCGGAACGTTCACGAAGTACGACGTGGTGCTGTTGCGCTGCACCGAACCGGACACCGTGTACGCGTAGGACGGCTTCACCAGGTCCTTGGCGACGACGACCGTGGCCATGATCTGCTGGTCCACCCCGGAGGTCTTCGCGTCGTCCACCGTGAGGATGGCGCTGTGCACGCCCGCGCTGCGCGGCTTCGCCTGGACCTTGACCGTGACCGGCTCGCCCAGCGGCAGCTTGACGTTCTTCGCGCCGAGCAGCTTGAAGGTGCCGTCGTTGTACTTCCAGGACAGCTTGTGCTTGACGTCCTTGTCCGGGCCCGTGGTGCGGGTGACCGTCACGTCGTACGTCTTGGTCTGGCCGGCCTTGAGGCCGCCCTCGCGGTCGTACAGACCGGTGCCGAAGCCCGGGGTCTTCAGCGCGAAGTCGATCGCGGTGTCGACCGGGGCCTTGACGCTGTACTCGTGCGCCGGGGCGCCCTGCTTCTCGATCTGCTTCCAGGCGCCGACGATGTCGATCAGACCGGAGCCCTGCGCGTGCGCGGGGACGCCCTTGATCTCGGTGGCGGTGGAGGTCAGCGCGGTGCGCAGGTCGGCCGGGGGCAGCTCGATGTGCTTCTGCTTCGCGGCGGACAGCAGCAGCGCGGTGGCGCCGGCGGCCTGCGGGGAGGCCATCGACGTGCCCTGGAGCATGGAGTAGCCGGCCGGCAGGTCGTAGCCCGCCTCCTTGACCGGGCCGCCGGGCAGCCAGGTCTGGGTGGTGTTGATCGCCGCGCCGGGGGCGGTCAGCGTCGGGGTGAAGCCGCCGTCCTCACGCGGACCGCGCGAGGAGAAGGGCAGCATGTCGTACTTCTTGGTGACGCCGGAGCCGTAGTTGGCGGCCCAGGTCTCCTTGGAGATGGACGCGCCGACGGAGATGACGTGGTCGGCGAGGCCGGGGTCGCTGATGGTGTTCAGCCCCGGGCCGTCGTTGCCGGCCGCGATGACGAGCTGGACGCCGTAGATGTCGACGAGCCGCTTGTACAGCTCGGCGCGGGCGTTGTTGCCGTCGTTGAGCGGCGGCAGTCCGCCGATCGACATGTTGACGACGTCGACGCCGCGGTTCACGACGAGGTCGATCATGCCCTCGGTGAGCGCGATGTTGGTGCAGCCGCCGGACCAGGTGCAGGCGCGCGAGGAGACGATCTTCGCGCCGGGCGCGGCACCGTTCATCTTGCCGCCGAACAGGCCGTTCGCGGCGGTGATGCCCGCGACGTGCGTGCCGTGCTCGGACTCGATGACGCCGATGCTGACGTAGTCGGAGGTGGCCCCGGCCGCGTTGTACACGACGTTCTTGCGGGTCTCGACGACGAACGGGACGCGCTCGACGACATCGGTGCGCGGGTCGTCCTTACCGAAGTAGGAGACCTGGTGCTTCTCCTTGTACGGCTTGAGGACCGCGTCGTCGGAGAAGTTCCCGTTGTCGTTCAGGTCCACCCGGACGGAACCGGTGACCGGGTCGTACAGGACGGCCCAGCTGTCGGTGGTGTCCCCGTCGCGGTTGAGGTCGCCCGCCATGTCGCCGCCCTTGGTGGCGGCTTCCTGGAAGACACTGACCTTGTACGAGCCGGCCGGGGCGGAGTAGGTGCGGCCGCCGTAGGTGAACGTCGGGCCGGACACGGAGTCCGTCATCCGCAGCCAGGTGCCGTCGCCGTCGGCGACCGGGTCGGTGGCCGTCACCCAGTCGGTGATCTTGGTCTCGCCCGTCGTGGTCTTCTGCAGCGCCGGGTGGCCGAGGTCGACACCGGAGTCCAGGATGCCGATGGTCACTCCGCGGCCGTCGGCCTTGGGGTGCTGCTGGACGAAGTCGACCGCGCCCGTCTCGAAGGACGGGTTGTACGGGTTCTTCGCCGGCGTCTTCTTCCCGGGCGCCGGGTAGGTGCCGGTCGACTTCACCGATGCCTTGGCGCCGGCCGCGCGGTCGCCCGCCGGGGTCGGGTCGTCCAGCATGATCTCCTGTTTGAGATCGATGCCGTGGACGGAGGACAGCTTCGAGGCCGCCTTGATGGCGGCGTCGGCCGCCGAGGTCGGCACGGTCGCCCGTACGTAACCGAGCTTGTCGTACGCCCGGCCCAGCACGGAGCCCTTGACGGAGTCCAGCTGCTCGGCGACCTGCTCGGTCGCACCGGGAGCGGTGGCGACCATCATCGTGATGCTCTTCTCGCCCTTGGCCTTGGCCTTGGCGAGGACATCGGCGTCGGCCTTGCCGAGCTTGTCCGCCGGGGCGGAGCCCGTGGCGGCGGCCTTGACGGGGGAGGCTGCCGGGTCGTCGGCCGCGAACACGGGGCCGGCGCCGGAGGCGGCGAGCGCGGCCACCAGTCCGGCGGCGGCCGCGACGCGGGCCGCGCGTCTGGCCCCAGGTATGGAGCCGGGGGATTCGGAGGTCATCTGCATCCCTGAATGTGAAAGAGAGAGTCCGGAAATCGGTACCGGATGATCGCTCACCCTTTCGCAGATGACCGGTGTTTGTGGAGAGTTTGTGGGGGGTGAGATGCGGTCATGGCGTAATCCCGCCAGTGGTGACGAAGCGTCACCCGGGACGAATGCGCTGATACGTGGCGTGTGTGGCGGCGGGTGCGACACCTGCGGGAACCGAGGTCACCGAGGTCATCGGGGTTCATGAGACCCAGGAGGCCGACGGGACCGGCGGGGCGTACGGGGTCAGCGCGGAAGGATCATGACATACGCGGCCGGCTCCCGGTCGGCCGCCGCCATCAACGCCGTCCGGACCACGGCCGCCTGCTGCCGGGGAGTGTCCCGCAGCTTCCCCGGCGAGAGATGGACGACGGTGACACCGAGCCGCTCCAGGTGCTCGCGCCGCTCCGTGTACGCGGACCACACGCTCTCGTGCTCCTCCCGCAGCCGCCCGTCGGGCAGCCGGCTGTGGCGCGGCGCCCGCGCCTCCAGTTCCACGGCGACGGCCTCCTCGGGCCAGTACGCGTCGACCGCGCCCAGGTGCGGACCGCCGGGCAGCCGCAGGTCCACGTTCCACAGCGGCTCGGGCAGCCCGTGCGCCCGTACCAGGTCGTAGAGCCGCTCCTCGGCGAGCGCCCGCCCCTCGGCGAGCAGCGAGTCCACCGCGTGCACCACCTGGGGGCGGCCGAGCACCTTGGCCCGGTTCAGTTCGCCCACCACGACCGCCGGTTCGCAGTGCCCGCCGCGCACCGCCTCGGTCAGCAGCCTGCGCACCACGAGCGCGTCCCCCAGCCCGGCCACGGCGTCCGCCAGGGCCCGGCCCGCCGGAGCCACCGGCAGCCCGTCCACCCGCTCCGGCTCCGGCAGGTCGGAGGTGCGCGTCAGCCGTACGTGGCCGGCCGAGCGCAGCCGCCGGGCGCGCGGCACCAGCACGTCGACCCGGTCCGTGGCGAGGGCGGGCGGGGCGCTGGTGAAGCCGTGCAGCGAGAGCGCGGCCAGACCGGTGAGCACCGCCTCGCCGTACCCGGGATCGGTGCCCCCGGCGCGCGCCGGGGCGGAGCGCCGTCCGGCGGCGGGCGGCCGCCCCGCGTACAGCAGCGCCGAACGCAGCCGCTCCCGGTCGCTGAGCGGACCGGGGTGCAGGACGAAGACACCGGGCAGCGGCTGCTGCCACGGGCCGCCGGGCAGGCACCGTCCGGCGCTCTGCGCGGGGGAGACGCCCCGGGCCTTCAACTGGGCGGCCGACAGGACGCGTTCACGGGCGTCCGGCGCGATGCGGGAGTGGCAGGGGGAGAGTGGGGTGTCCTGGGTCATGCTTCGGTCTATCCCGTCGGCGGCCGGGGCCTGAACCCCTGTTACAGGCCCGTCGACATACCCGGACAACGCCGTCCTAAAGTACGGACGTTCGACTACCGAAAAGGCCCGACCCGCCGTGGTTTACCCGCTGGTCACCGGGGGCGCGCCACCACCACCGGGCGCCGGGCGCACGCGCCCCGCGCACCCGGCGGCAGCACCCGGTGACCGCACCGGGGACGGAACACCGCGGCCCGCCCTCCACCGGGAGGACGGGCCGCGTGGGACCGGACCGGGGATCAGTCCTCGGCGGCGTCGCACTCCTGGGCGCGCAGCGCCCGCGCCAGATCGTCCCGGGACTCCAGGACCAGACGCCTCAGCGCCGGGGCCGCGTCCGCGTGCCCGGCGAGCCAGGCGTCCGCCGCCGCGAGCGTCGCCGGGTCGTCCTGGAGCGCGGGGAACAGCCCCCGCACCACGGACATCCCGATCTGGATCGAGCGTTCGGCCCAGACCCGTTCGATCGCGGCGAAGTACTTCTCCGCGTACGGCGCCAGCAGCTCGCGCTGCGAGGACTGCGAGAAGCCCAGGATCGTGGCCTCCACCAGGGCGTTGGAGAGCGCGTCCGACTCCACGACGGCCGCCCACGCCTGCGCCTTGACCGCGGCCGAGGGGCGCGAGGCCAGGCACCGCACCTGGTGGCGCTTGCCGGACGCCGTGTCGTCCCGGGCCAGTTCGGCGGCGACCGCCGCGTCGTCGGCCGCGCCGTGCGAGGCCAGCGGGGACAGCAGCGCCCAGCGCAGCTCCTGGTCGACGTCCAGGCCGTCGATCCGGGCCGTGCCGTCGAGCAGCCCGGACAGCAGCTGGAAGTCGCCGTCCGAGGAGGCCACGGCGGCGAAGAAGCGGGCCCAGGCCAGCTGGTGCTCGCTGCCCGGCTCCGCGAGCCGCAGCTCGCGCAGCGCGCCCTCGGCCAGGCTCCGGGCGCCCTCCTCGCGCCAGGCCGGGGCCGCGTAGTGCACCAGCGCCGTACGCGTCCAGGTGTGCAGCATCTGCAGCACCCCGATGTCCGTCTCCCGGCCGGAGAAGGCCAGCACCAGCGCGACGAAGTCGCGGGCCGGCATCAGTCCGTCCCGGGTGAGGTTCCACAGCGCGGACCAGCACAGCGCGCGGGCCAGCGGGTCGGTCAGATCGCCCAGGTGCGCGCGGAGCGTGTCCAGCGACGCCTCGTCGAACCGGACCTTGCAGTACGTCAGGTCGTCGTCGTTGACCAGGATCAGCTCGGGCCGCAGCGAACCGGCCAGCTCCGCGATCACGGTACGGGGGCCCGACACGTCCGCCTCGGCACGCGCGTAGCGCACCAGGTCGCCGTCGGGCGTACGGCGGTACAGACCGACCGCGACCCGGTGCGGGCGCAGCTCCGGATGGGTGTCCGCCGCCTCCTGGAGCACGGCCAGCTCGGTGATCCGGTCGGCGGAGTCGTAGGTCGCCACCGGGGTGAGCGCGTTGACGCCCGCGGTCTGCAGCCAGGAACGCGACCACGCGGTCATGTCCCGGCCGGAGGTCTCGGCCAGCACCGAGAGCAGGTCGCCCAGGCGGGTGTTGCCGTAGGCGTGCTTCTTGAAGTAACGCCGCGCGCCCTCCAGGAACGCCTCCCGGCCCGCGTACGCCACCAGCTGCTTCAGGACCGAGGCGCCCTTGGCGTACGTGATGCCGTCGAAGTTGAGCTTCGCGTCCTCCAGGTCACGGATGTCGGCCGTGATCGGGTGGGTGGACGGCAGCTGGTCGGCGCGGTACGCCCAGGACTTGCGGTTGTTGGCGAAGGTGATCCAGCCGTCCTTGAAGCGGGTGGCCTCCACCATGGCGAAGACGCCCATGAAGTCGGCGAACGACTCCTTCAGCCACAGGTCGTCCCACCACTGCATGGTGACGAGGTCGCCGAACCACATGTGCGCCATCTCGTGCAGGATGACGTTGGCCCGGCTCTCGTACGCCGCCTGCGTCACCTTGCCGCGGTAGATGTACTCCTCGCGGAAGGTCACACAGCCCGGGTTCTCCATCGCGCCGAGGTTGTACTCGGGGACGAACGCCTGGTCGTACTTGCCGAACGGGTACGGGTAGTCGAAGTTGTCGTGGAAGAAGTCCAGGCCCTGCTTGGTGATCAGGAAGACGTCGTCCGCGTCGAAGTGCCGGGCGAGCCCCTTGCGGCACATCGCGCCGAGCGGGATCTCCAGGGTGGTGCCGTCGTCGAACGTACGACTGTAGGAGTCGGTCACGTAGTGGTACGGACCGGCGACGACCGCCGTGATGTACGTCGAGATCGGCTTCGTCTCGGCGAACCGCCACACCCCGCCCTCACGGGACTCCTCGGCCCCGTTGCTCCACACCGTCCACTCCTCGGGCGCCGTCACCCGGAAGCGGTAGGGGGCCTTGAGGTCGGGCTGCTCGAAGTTGGCGAAGACGCGGCGCGCGTCCGCGGGCTCGTACTGGGTGTAGAGGTAGACCTCGCCGTCCTCGGGGTCGACGAAGCGGTGCATCCCCTCGCCGGTCCTGCTGTACGCGCACTGCGCGTCGACCACCAGGACGTTCTCGCCCTCGGGCAGGTCCGCCAGCGTCACGCGCGTCCCGTCGAAGACGGCCGCGGGGTCCAGCGCCGTGCCGTTCAGCGTCACCGCGTTCACGGACGGGGCGATCAGGTCCGCGAAGGTCGTCGCACCGGGCCGGGCGGAACGGAACCGGATCGTCGTCACCGAGCGGAAGGTCCGCGGCGCGGCACCCTGTCCGTCCTCCCCGTCGGGCCCGCCGACCGCGGAACGGACATCGAGCTCGACGTCGTATCCGTCGACGGCCAGCAGCTCGGCCCGTTCACGGGCCTCGTCGCGGGACAGGTTCTCACCGGGCACGAGCACACTCCTTTGTGTCACGTTCGAATACTTTGATCCTCCCATGCCCGTCCGGAGCCCGGCAGGCGGGAATGGCCGACGCGCCCGTCGGTGTTCTGGGCCACAGGATGCGATCGGTCCTCTTGAGGAGAGAGATGTCTGACAACAGCACGGTGACCGGCAGGACCCCCGTCGATTTCTGGTTCGACCCGCTCTGCCCGTGGGCCTGGATGACCTCCCGCTGGATGCTGGAGGTGGAGAAGGTCCGCGACGTCGAGGTCCGCTGGCACGTGATGAGCCTGGCCGTGCTCAACGAGGACCGGCTCGACGAGCTGCCCGAGGAGTACCGCGACATGCTGGAGAACAAGGCGTGGGGCCCGGTCCGCGTCGTGATCGCCGCCCAGCAGAAGCACGGCGACGACATCGTCGGCCCGCTCTACACCGCCCTCGGCACCCGTTTCCACAACCGGGGCGAGGGCCCCACCCGCGAGGCGGTCCTCGGCGCCCTTGAGGACGTCGGCCTGCCCGCCGAACTCGCCGAGTACGCCGACTCCGACACCTACGACACCGAACTGCGCGCCTCCCACCGCGAGGGCATCGAGAAGGTCGGCCAGGACGTCGGCACCCCGGTCATCGCCGTCCCCGGCCCGGACGGCGAGCAGATCGCCTTCTTCGGACCGGTCGTCACCCCCGCCCCCAAGGGCGAGGAGGCGGCGAAGCTGTGGGACGGCACGCTCCTGGTCGCCTCGATCCCCGGCTTCTACGAGATCAAGCGCACCCGCACCCAGGGCCCCGTCTTCGACTGACCCCGGGAGAGCGCAGAAGAGGGCCCCCGCGAGTCACGTCCTCGCGGGGGCCCTCCTTCATCCGCCTGCCTGGTGAAGGGTGAGAAGACGATCACGAGGCAGGACGTCCGGGGCGCCGGTCAGGGCGCGAGCAGGAGCACGTCCGCGCGCTCCTTGGCGGCGGCGTAGCGCTTGGCCACGTCCTGCCAGTTGACGACCTGCCACATGGCCTCGATGAAGTCGACCTTCTGGTTCTTGTACTGGAGGTAGAAGGCGTGCTCCCAGGCGTCGAAGACCAGGACGGGCACCGAACCCTGGCCCACATTGCCCTGGTGGTCGTAGACCTGCTCGACGATCAGCCGGCCGCTGACCGGCTCGTAGGCGAGCACGCCCCAGCCCGAACCCTGCGTGGTCGCCGCGGCCTTGGTCAGCTGGGCCTTGAAGCCGGCGAAGGAGCCGAAGGACTCGGTGATCGCGTCCGCGAGGTCGCCGACGCCGTCCGCCGCGAGCGGTTCGCCGCCGCCGTCACCGGTCATGTTGTGCCAGTAGATGGAGTGCAGGATGTGGCCGGAGAGGTGGAACGCGAGGTTCTTCTGCAGCCCGTTGATGGCCCCCCACGCCTCCTTGTCGCGCGCCTCCGCCAGCTGCTCCAGGGTGTCGTTCGCCCCCTTCACGTACGCGGCGTGGTGCTTGTCGTGGTGCAGCTCGATGATCTGCGGGTTGATGACCGGTTCGAGCGCCGCGTAGTCGTACGGGAGTTCCGGAAGCGTGTACGTGGCCATGGTTCGAAGCCTCCAACTGCTGCGCTGTTGTTATTGCAATCTATATGCAAGAGCAGGCTAACAGCAGCAAGGGTTGAGGGGTGATCAGTCCTTCGGCGTAGGACCGGGGCGTCGCGACGATCCGGTACCGGCTGGACGAACCCGTAGCGACGTGACGGTCCGGTACCGGCGGGACGGTCTCGTAGCGACGCGACGGTCCGGTGTCGCGACGATCCGGTACTGGCAGGACGATCCCGTAGCGACACGACGATCCGGTAGCGTCGCGACGTCCCCGCACCCGGCAGGACGACCCAGCAGCGTCGCGACGATCCCGTACCGACGCGACAACGCCGGACGGCCCGGATCCCTCCGGCCCGCCCGGCGTTCCGTCCGGGGCTCTGGCTGTCCGCGCCTAACCGCGCTCCGCGGGCTCCTGACGCGCCGCGGCCTCCCGACGACCCGCCGCGCGCCTCTGGCGCACCGCGCCCACCACGATCAGGACCACCGTCAGGGCCCCCGTCGCCAGCAGCTGGTCGCGGGTGTCCGGCTGGCGGAGCATCAGGACGAAGATGCCGGCCATGGCCAGCAGGGCGGCCACGGTCAGTCCCGGGAACAGCCACATCCGGACGACCAGCCGCTGCGGGGCCTCGCGCTCCAGCCGGGAGCGCAGGATCAGCTGGGAGACGGCGATGAAGATCCAGACGACCAGGATCACCGCGCCGATCATGTTGAGCAGCCACGGGAAGACGTCGTCGGGCCGCCAGTAGCTCAGCAGTACGCATCCGAAGCCGAACACCGACGAGACCAGGACCGCCGTGCGCGGCACCCCCGAGCCGACCCGGCCCAGCCGCTTCGGGCCCTGGCCGCGGGCCACCAGTGAGCAGGCCATGCGGGAGGCGCCGTAGACGTTCGCGTTCATCGCCGACAGCAGTGCCACCAGGATGACCACGTTCATGATCTCCGCCGCCCCGGCGATGCCCAGGTGGTCCAGTGCCGCGTAGAAGGGGCCGACCTCCACGACCTTCGGGTCGTCCCACGGCACCAGGGTCACGACGACGGCCATCGAGCCCACGTAGAACAGCGCGATCCGCCACATCGCCGTCCGCACGGCCTTCGCGACGCCCCGCACCGGATCCTCGGACTCCGCCGCGGCGATGGTGACGGTCTCCAGGCCCCCGTACGCGAAGACGGAGGCGAGCAGGCCGATGACCAGGCCCTCCGGACCGTTCGGGAGGAAGCCTCCCTCGCCGGTGAGGTTCGCCGTGCCGGGGGCGTCCGTGCCGGGGAGGACCCCGAGCACCGCCAGCACCCCCAGCACCAGGAACAGCGTGATCGCGGTGACCTTCAGCGCCGCGAACCAGAACTCGAACTCGCCGAACCGTGTCACCGAGGCCAGGTTCGTCCCCAGGAACACCACCATGAACAGCGCCACCCAGGCCCATTCCGGGGTCCCCGGCAGCCAGCCGGTGACGATCTTCGCCGCCGCGATGCCCTCCAGGCCGACGGCGACGCAGAGCAGCACCCAGAACGCCCAGCCCGCCGTGAACCCGGCCCACGGGCCGATCGCCCGTTCGGCGTGCACGGAGAAGGAACCGGAGGCCGGATGGGCGGCCGACATCTCGCCCAGCATGCGCATCACGAGCATCACCAGCAGACCGGAGACCGCGTACGCGATCACGATCGAGGGGCCCGCGGCGGCGATGCCGGCGCCGGAGCCGACGAAGAGCCCGGCGCCGATCACCCCGCCGAGCGCGATCATGGACAGATGGCGCTGCTTGAGGCCGTTCCCGAGCGCGGCCTCCGTTCCGGCGGACGGTCCGGACGGGTCGGACGGGTCGGCCGGATCGGTGGGGGAGCCGGTGGAGGAGTCGGTGGGGGGAGACGCGGAGGTCCGGGACATGGACGAACTCTGTTCACTGGTCGAGACGTGGGGATGGGCACCAGTCTGAGCACGTGCCCCGATCAACGGGAACCGTCGTCCGCTATACGGGCACCAGGGCCTCACACGACGCACACCGGACCGCCCGGACCCCGCCCCCGCCATCCGCCGCCGCTTTAGAGGGAATTCACAGTCGCGCCCTCGGTCGCCGGTCCGCCCGCAAGGGACGTCATCACCTCTTACCTCAGTGACGAGCATCACCCCCCGACGCGATTGCGTGCACCTGTTTGTGTGAACCCCACCAACCCCTCATTCACCCCTTTGTGGGCCGCTGCCGGTGTTCCGGTCATACTCCGTCGGCTAACGTCACCCTCGGTCCGTCCCACCTGCCCTCACCCCCGCGGAGATCCGATGAGCACTGCAGCCGCCCCCGTCCGTACCGGAGCGGTCCTCGCCGACCTGCTGCCCGCCGCCCGGAACCGCTACGCCGTGGACACCGCCCTGGTGCTCGGCGGCGCCGCGCTCACCGGCATAGCCGCCCAGATCGCCGTCCCGGTGCCCGGCTCCCCGGTCCCCGTCACCGGCCAGACCTTCGCCGCGCTCCTCGTCGGCACCGCGCTCGGCGCCCGCCGCGGCTTCCTCTCCCTGGCCGTCTACGCGCTCGTCGGCATGGCCGGCATGCCGTGGTTCTCCGCCGGCAGCTCCGGCGCGGGCGGCGCCTCCTTCGGCTACGTCCTCGGCATGCTGCTCGCCGCCACCGTCGTCGGCGGTCTCGCCCGCCGCGGCGGCGACCGTTCCGTGCTGCGCACCGCCGGCACGATGGTCCTCGGCTCGGCGATCATCTACGCCGTCGGCGTCCCCTACCTCGCCCTGTCCACGGGCATGTCCGCGAGCGCCGCGATCGCGGCCGGTCTCACCCCCTTCCTCCTCGGCGACGCCCTGAAGGCCGCCCTGGCCATGGGCGCCCTGCCCACCTCCTGGAAGCTGCTCGGCCGCCGCGGCTGACGCACCGTACGAACGAAGAGGCCCGCCGGTGCCGCTGCGAAGCGCCGGCGGGCCCTTCCGGTTCCAGGGCCTGTCTGCCGACTCCCGTACGCCGGGCGACGCCATGCACGCACTCTCGTCCGGCGTGTCCTGCGGCATCGCACCGGAACCCCGGACAGGACCTCGCCCCGCCCCTGCCCGACACCGGGCACACCCCACCCCCGTCGTCCGCGGCCCGGCGCCGCACGTGCCACACTGCCCCCATGCGCGTGTACCTCGGATCCGACCATGCCGGCTACGAACTCAAGAACCACCTCGTCGAGTGGCTCAAGGGGCAGGACCACGAAGTCGTCGACTGCGGTCCCCACATCTACGACGCCCAGGACGACTACCCCCCGTTCTGCCTGCGCGCCGCCGAGAAGACGGCCGCCGACCCGGACAGCCTCGGCATCGTGATCGGCGGCTCCGGCAACGGCGAGCAGATGGCCGCCAACAAGGTCAAGGGCGTCCGCGCCGCACTCGCCTGGAGCGAGCAGACCGCCGCCCTCGGCCGTGAGCACAACAACGCCAACGTGATCTCCATCGGCGGCCGCATGCACACCACCGAGGAGGCCACCAAGTTCGTCGAGATCTTCCTGGCCACCCCGTACTCGGGCGACGCGCGGCACACCCGCCGCATCGACATGCTCACCGCGTACGAGAACACCGGCGAACTGCCCCCGATCCCGGCCCACCACCCGCAGCAGGGCTGATCACCCCTACCCTTGACCGTGCCGCCGGTACCCCCGGCGGCACAGCCATGTCACGAGGAGAACCGCAGCCGTGCCCGAGGGACACACCATCCACCGCCTCGCGGACGACCACCGCGCACGCTTCGCCGGGCGGCCGGTACGGGTCAGCAGCCCGCAGGGCCGGTTCGCCGACAGCGCCGCCCTGCTCGACGGCCTGGTCCTCGACGAGGCCGACGCCCACGGCAAGCACCTCTTCCTCGGCTTCGGGGACCGCGGCTGGGTCCACATCCACCTCGGCCTGTTCGGCAAGCTCGGATTCGGTACGGTCCCGGCCCCGCCGCCCACCGACACGGTGCGGCTGCGCCTGCTCAACGACGCCCACCACGCCGATCTGCGCGGCCCCACCGCCTGCGCCCTGATCACCGACGCCGAGAAGTCCGCGATACAGGAACGGCTGGGACCGGACCCGCTGCGCCCCGACGAGGACGGCGAGCGCGCCTGGCGGCGGATCTCCCGCAGCCGGATCACCGTCGCCGCCCTGCTCATGGACCAGAAGGTCGTCGCCGGCGTCGGCAACGTCTACCGCGCCGAGGTCCTCTTCCGCCACGGCATCGACCCGTACCGCGCCGGCAAGGACCTCACCCGCCGCGAATGGGACGCGATCTGGACCGACCTGGGCGCCCTGATGCGCGAGGGCGTACGGAACAACCGCATCGACACCGTCCGCCCCGAGCACCTGCCCGAGGCGATGGGCCGCCCGCCGCGCGTGGACGACCACGGCGGCGAGGTGTACGTCTACCGGCGGGCCCGGCAGGCCTGCCACATCTGCGGCGGCGAGATCCGCACCGCGGACCTCGCCGCCCGCAACCTCTTCTGGTGCCCCGGCTGCCAGACCCGCTGAGGACGCCCCGGCCCGCCCCCGAAAGGGCCCCGGTCCGCGCCCTCCGCACGGACCGGCGCCTCAGAACCCCCGGGGCAGCCAGGGCGCCACATCGGACAGGAACGCAGCCGACGCCTCCGCCAGCGCGCCCGCCCGCACCTCGCGCACCCGGCCGGCTCCGGCCATCGCGGAGAGCGCCTCGCCGCCCAGATAGGCCGAGGCCAGCTCCCGCACCGAGAGCGCCAGATCGGCCGGGTCCTCGGTGCGCCGGCAGGTGGCGGCCCCCTTCGCGTCCGCCGTCAGCCGCCAGCGCCCCGCGTTCCACGGGCAGAAGGCGTCCTCCACCTCGAACACCACGTCCAGCGGCCCCCGGTAGCTCCGCGCCTCCAGCGCCGCGCCCAGCTCCACCAGCCGTACGTACAGCGAGTCCCGCAGCCGTACGTCGCACCGCCGCACGTCCGACACCATGTGCAGCACCGGGTCGTCCACCGGCCGGTTCCGCGCCTCGACCTCCGTCATCAGGTCGATCGAGAACAGATGGCGCCACAGCGCCGCGTACGCCGCCGGGTCCAGCGCCGCGAGATCACCGACCAGCACCCGGCCCTTGGGGCCCGCCTTGTCCCACGCCGGCCGGAGATGGAAGTTGGTGTAGCCGACGATCTCGCCGTCGCGCTCCGCCAGCAGGCACTGGAGGGCCGAACCGCCCTCCCGCGTGCTCACCGGATCGACCAGCGGCTTGCGCTCCCAGCCGGGACCGTGCGCCGGAACGCCCGGCCGGCCCGCCACCAGGCGCGCGTACACGCCCTCGCACGCCGCGACCGCCTCGTCCGCGCGCGCGTACCGCAGCCGCACCCCGTCCGTACCCTCCGGCACGCTCAGCCGCACCCGGTCCGTGTCGATGACCAGGGACATCTGCCGGCTCGCCACCCCGTAACCGAACCGGCCGTAGATCGCCGGCTCGGAGGCCGTCAGCACCGCGATCGGCTCGCCCAGCGCCCGGACGTCGTCGAGCTGCCGGCGCATCATCGAGGTCAGCAGCCCGCGCCTGCGGTGCGTCGCCGCCACACTCACCATCGTCACCCCGGCCGCCGGCACCATCGCCCCGCCCGGCACCGCCACCCGGAAGCTGAACGCGCCCGTGGTCCCCACCACGCGGTCGCCGTCCCAGATCCCGATCGACCGCTCGTGCTCGGTCAGCGCCTCGTCCAGCTCACGCTGCTCGGGAGGCTCCGCCACCCCGCCGAAGGCGAGCTCCAGACACTCGAACCACTGGTTCCACTCGGACGGGCGCAGCACACGGAGCTCTGTAGTCATGGGCCATGCCTACCAGGGCGTCCGCAGCCCGGCGACCCGTTTTCGAACGCATTGTCACGGGGTCCCCCTGCACCGGAGGCCCCCGGATCGATAAGGTCCCCGCAATGGCCCGACGCGCAGGAGCAGAGACGTACCCGGCCCGATTGCGGAAATCGGCGCACCGGGTACGCACGGCGCTGCGCCGCTCCGGGGTCGACTACTTCCGCGGCGACGGCTCCGACTGGGTCGTGCTGGCCGCGCTGATGCTGACCATGCCGGCCCTCACCTGCGCCACCCTGCTCGATCCGCTCTGGTTCGCGCCGACCGTGCTCGTCCTGCCGATCGTCGCCGGCGGCCTGCTGCTGCGCCCGGCCAGCCTGCTCGGGCTGTACGCGACGGCCGCGGCCGCCCTGATCGTGGAGGCGCTCCGGCTCGGCCCGTACGAGGACGGTCCGGGCCGCATCACCCCGGGCACCGTGCTCACCGTGGCGGCCTGCGGATTCCTCGGGCTGATCCTCGCCCAGTTCCGCGCCCGGGTCGGCGTGCCCTGGCGGCGCGGCGGCACCATGCTCTTCGACCTGCGCGAACGCATCCGGGTGCAGAGCGCCCTGCCCCGGCTGCCGCAGGGCTGGCACCGCGAGATGGCACTGCGCCCGGCGGGCGGGCAGTCCTTCTCCGGGGACTTCGTCGTGGCGGCCCGCACCCACGGCGGGCGCACCCTGGAGGCCGTGCTCACCGACGTCTCCGGCAAGGGCATGGACGCCGGCTCCCGGGCCCTGCTGCTCTCCGGCGCCTTCGGCGGCCTCCTCGGCTCGCTGCCGCCGCACGGATTCCTCCCCGCGGCCAACGGCTATCTGCTGCGCCAGGACTGGGACGAGGGCTTCGCCACCTCGATCCATCTGGTGCTCGACCTGCACTCGGGGGACTACGAACTGCTCTCGGCCGGTCATCCCCCCGCCCTCCAGCTCCACGCCGGCAGCGGCCAGTGGGAGGAGAAGGCGGCGGAGGGGCCGCTGCTCGGGGTGTACGACGGGGCGGAGTTCGACGCCGTGAAGGGCCATCTCGCCCCGGGCGACGTGCTGATGCTGTTCACCGACGGCCTGGTGGAGGCCGCCGACCGTGACATCGCGGAGGGCATCGACCGGCTGACCGGCGAGGCCGACCGCTATGTCACGACGGGATTCGAGGGTGCGGCGTGGCACCTCATCGAGGCGTGCGCCAAGGACGTCAACGACGACCGGGCGCTGCTGCTGCTCTCGCGCAAGGCCTGACGGACCGTACGCGTACGGCCCGCGCCCTCATCCGGTGGTGAGGGGGACCGCCTCGCGGCCGCGGGGGAGCAGCCGGGCCAGCCAGTGCGAGCGTCCGGCCGCCAGGGGGGCCAGCACCGCGAGCAGCAGGACGTAGCAGGCGATGAACGGCGAGAGCCGCTCGTCCAGTCCCGCGCCCGCCGCCATGGTGGCGAGGATCAGCGCGAACTCGCCGCGCGCCACCAGGGTGGTCGAGATGTTCGCCGTGGCCTGCGGGCCGAAGCCGTACACCTTGGCGGCGGCGAGTCCGGCGAGGACGTTCATGGCGAGGGTGACGGCCACGGCGGCCAGGACCGGCCAGACCACGGTGGGCAGGTCGCCGGGGTTGATGGAGAGGCCGAAGGCGAAGAAGAAGATGGCGCCGAAGGCGTCGCGCAGCGGGTGGACCAGCTTGAGGATGCGTTCCCCCGAGGTCGTGCTGCCGAGCATCAGACCCACCATGAACGCGCCGATGGCGTCCGCGACACCGAACCACTCGGAGATGCCCGCCACCAGGACGGCCGCTCCGAGGAAGGAGATGACGAGCAGTTCGTCGTCGCGCGTGTTGATGAGCTTGCCGACGATCCGGGTGCCGAAGCGGGCGGCCAGCGCGAGGATCAGCAGGAAGCCGAAGGCCTTGCCCCCGTCGACGGCGGCCGAGGCGAGGCTGTCGGCGCCGGAGAGGATCGGCTGGAGGGCCGCGAGGTACAGGGCGAGGAACACGTCCTCGACGACGATGATGCCGAGGATCGGCTTGGTCTCCGGATTGCCGATGCGGCCGAGGTCGACCAGGACCTTGGTGACGATCGCGGACGACGATATGCCGAGCACCCCGGCGAGGACCAGCGCCTCGGAGGTGCCCCAGCCGAGCGCGAAGCCGAAGCCGAGCCCGGCCCCGACGTTCAGCGCGAGATAGGTGCCCCCGGCGAGCGCCATCTTGCGGCCGCCCGCCTTGAGGTCGTCGAGGTGGAACTCCAGGCCGAGGTAGAAGAGCAGCAGCACCAGGCCGAGCGCGGAGAGCATCTCCAGCTCGTGCGGGTCGGCGACCAGGACGATGCCGGGTGTGTGCGGGCCGAGCAGGATCCCGGCCAGGATGAACAGGGGGATGGTGGGCAGTCCGATACGGCTGCCGACGCGGGCGAGGACGGCGGCGGCGAGGAAGGCGCCGCCCATGGCGATGAGCGTGTCTGCGTGTCCGATGAGCCTGATCCTTCTTTAGGTCAAGAGAGCGTCAAGAAATCGTCAGTAATTAGTTTACCGAACGATCGATGGCGCTCCCGGTCCCCCTGGGAGGCCCGGCGGCCGGGCCGTACGCTCACCCCATGACCGCCACCTCCGGGGCAGCCGCCCGCCCGCCCCTGACCCTGGCCGAGATCGAGGCCCTCGCCCGCGCGGCCCACGCCGGTCAGCGCGACAAGGCGGGCCGGCCCTACACGGAGCACCTCGCCGCCGTCGCGGAGGGGGTGCGCGCCCGGGGCGGCAGCGAGGAGCAGATCGCGGCGGCCTGGCTGCACGACGCGGTGGAGGACCGGGCGCTCGGCGAGGAGTGGCTGGCCGGTGCCGCGCTGCCGGCGCGGGTCAAGGAGATGGTGCTCGCCGTCACCAAACGGGAGGGCGAGGAACTGCCCGCGTATGCCCGGCGGATTCTGGCCACGCCCGGGGCCCTGCTGGTCAAGGAGGCCGATCTGGCCCACAACGCGGACCCGGACCGGCTCGCGGTCCTGGACGCGGCCACCCGTACCCGGCTGACCGCGAAGTATGCGCTGGTACGCGAGCTTCTGGGGCTCTCCGTACGGTGACGGGTCCCGAGCGTCGCTATTGAGCCAACACGACGGCGCCCGGCCCTCCGAGGGGGCCGGGCGCCGCCGTGTCGGGGTGCCGGGGACGGGCCGTGCTCAGATCCTGGCGGCGTCCTTCCGGAACGCCCAGTTCATGTCCGGCTCGGTCACGCACCGCAGCGCGCGCCGCACCGGAGGCGTGCACATCAGCGTCACCCCGGCCGAGGCGACGACCGTGGCCAGCACCAGACCGGTCGGCGAGACCAGCCACTCGTTGTGGTCGATGAGGCCGGAGTACTCGGCGCCCTTGACCATGAAGCCGTGCAGCAGATAGCCGCAGATCGTCCCGGCGCCGAGCACCGTGAACCACATCCGGCGGCGCGGCACCCAGGACAGGAACGCGGCGGTGAGCAGGACCGCGCAGCCGAACAGCGCGAGCGTCATCACGACGCCGTACCACCACGGGTTGCCCGTGTCCTGGGCGCTGTTGTTCCGCAGGAACCAGTCCAGTTGCATCCGGTGGGCCGCCCAGTACGCGAACACCACCGCTCCCACGACCAGCGGCACGGCCAGGATCCGCACCTCGCGGCGGCGCACCAGGCGGAAGTGCTCGGGCGTGAGCCGGAGCCCCAGCACGAAGAACGGCAGGAACTGCAGGACGCGCGGCAGATCGAGGTCATGGCCGATGCTGGGCGCGAACGACGCGAGGCAGGCGATGACCAGCGAGACCGCCAGGGGATGGCGCAGGCTCTGCCAGATCGGCGTGGTGAGCCGCCAGACGAACAGCGCCGCCAGGAACCAGGTGAGGTACCAGGGCTCGGTGAGGCTGATGGGGGCATCGGGGTCGTCGACGTACCGCCGGAAGAGCGAGTACCCGGTCTCGAACACCACGTACGGCACGGCCACCCCGGTGACCAGTCGCTTCACCTTGGCCGGGCTCAGGTCGAACGACCGTGAGAAATAACCCGAGATGATGATGAACGCGGGCATGTGGAAGGTGTACGTCACCATGTACAGCGCGCGGGCGGCCCGGCTTCCGTCCATGACGGGCACCCATGAGTGCGCCACCGCGACGAGCACGATGGCCAGGTACTTGGCGTTGTCGAAGTAGGCATCCCGCCGTTTCGCCGCGGCGGCCTGATCGGGCCGGTCCGCGGTGGTCGCCGATGTGTCCGGTCTGGGCTCCGACTCCCGGGTCGCCGATGGGAGCGGGGCCCTCTGAAATGCGTGCGGAGCGTGGAACATCTCAAGCACCCTAGACGTCTCGATTGCAATGCGTAAAACCGCGTTCGAATATCCCGGCTGCCCGCACAGATGCCTCTCAAACCGTCAACTGACGCCCGAAATGCCCTGACTTACCCCTCTTGAATGGGGCATATCGCCCGCCCCTTATGGAGGTGAATTCCCGCTCGCCGCCCTGTCGGAATTGCATGTGAATAAACCGTGTGGATACAGAAACGATCACCGTTGCAATTGCACGCCCACCCGGCCGGGCGCCGCCCGGACCGCCCTTCGGGCGACCGCCGCCGGGCCCGGTGCGGGACGGTCCGGACGGCCCCCGGCGGACCGACCGGCGCGCGGGGGGCGCAGGGGGCGCAAGATGGCGCGATATCGACAGGTCGATTCGTCACCCGGCAGCAACCACAGGGCAGTTGGTGGCACCATGGACGGAACGGAGGAGTGCACGGCCGCACCTCTCCGGGCCGGCAAGGCGGACCGACCGAGGGTGTGAACAGTCGTGGCCATTTCACTGTCCGTGGTGCTTCTTTTGGCGATCATCCTGGTGGTCATGATCCGAGGCGGCTCCATCAAGGGCGGACCCGCGGTCGTCGCGGTGCTCTTCGGCTTCTTCCTGGCGTCGACCGGCATGGCTCCGTCGATCAACAGGTTCATGAACTCGATAGCCGAGACGATCAACCAGATCACCTTCTGACCCGCCGGCCCGGCCGCGCGGACCGGGCAACGCGAAAGGGCCCGGTCCGAACGGACCGGGCCCCTGCGTCATGGAGCGGGCGACGGGAATCGAACCCGCGTAGCTAGTTTGGAAGACTAGGGCTCTACCATTGAGCTACGCCCGCATGCGGCGCACCGCAGGTCACCTGGACCGCGGCACGAGAAGCATCGTAGCGGGTCGCGGGCGCCTCCCGCACACCCCATTCGAGGCGCGCGGCGCGAGGTCCGACGGGCCCGCGCAAACCGGCCGATGCACTGCCTCACTGCATGTACCCTACGTGTCGCACCGACGGGGTGTGGCGCAGCTTGGTAGCGCGTCCGCTTTGGGAGCGGAAGGTCGTCGGTTCGAATCCGGCCACCCCGACCACCGGCAAGATCGCGTTGTGGGAGTCCTCCCCCTTGCCGTTACTATGCAAAATGCGTGCCCGTGTGTCTGATGTACCGGGCTCGGTCGGCGAAGCCGCCTGTGAAGCGGTGGAGCAGAACCCCAAGAAGTCAGCCACCAAGGAGACCGAACCGTGAAGAGCGCCGTGGAGACCCTGAACCCGACCCGGGTTCGGCTCAGCATCGAGGTGCCCTTCGAGGAGCTCAAGGACAGCCTCGACGCGGCGTACAAGAAGATCAACCAGCAGGTCACGGTGAAGGGGTTCCGCAAGGGCAAGATCCCCAACCGGGTCATCGACCAGCGGTTCGGCCGGGGTGCTGTGCTGGAGGAGGCCGTCAACGACGCGCTCCCGAAGTTCTACACCGAGGCCGTCAACGAGGGTGAGCTCAACGTCCTCGGCCAGCCCGAGGTCGACATCACGGAGCTGAAGGACGGCGAGCTGCTGGCCTTCACCGCCGAGGTCGACGTGCGCCCCGAGATCGAGATCCCGGACTACTCCGGCATCGAGGTCACCGTCGACGCCCTCGAGGTCAGCGACGAGGACGTCGAGAAGGCCGTGGAGCAGCTGCGCGAGCGCTTCGCCTCCACCAACCCGGTCGAGCGCGCCGCCGCCGAGGGCGACGTCGTGACGATCGACCTGGAGGCCAAGGTCGACGGAGAGGTGCTTGAGGACGGCGTCGCCGAGGGTGTCTCGTACACCATCGGTTCCGGCGAGCTGCTCGACGGCATCGACGCCGCCGTGACCGGCCTGGAGGCCGGTGGCGAGGCCACCTTCACCTCCGAGCTGAAGGGCGGCTCCGCCGAGGGCAAGGAGGCCGAGGTCACCGTCAAGGTCTCCGCCGTCGCCGCCCGCGAGCTCCCCGAGCTCGACGACGACTTCGCCCAGATGGCCAGCGAGTTCGACACGCTGGAGGAGCTGAAGGCCGACAGCCGCAAGCGCCTGGAGAACACCAAGCAGTACGACCAGGCCACCCAGGCCCAGGAGCGCGTCCTGGAGGAGCTGCTGAAGCTCGCCGAGGTCCCGATCCCGGAGAAGCTGCTCGCGGACGAGATCCAGACCCGCAAGCACAACCTGGAGCACCACCAGCTCGGCCAGATGGGCCTGACCCTCGACAAGTACCTGGAGATCCAGGGCAAGACGCTCGAGGAGTTCGAGACCGAGACGTCCGAGCAGGCCGTCAAGGGCATCAAGACCCAGTTCATCCTCGACGAGCTGGTCAACAAGGAGAAGCTGAACGTCAACCAGGAGGAGCTCACCGAGCACCTCATGCGGCGTGCCGCCTCCTCCGGCATGAGCCCGGACCAGTTCGCCCAGGCCGTCGTCGAGGGCGGCCAGGTGCCGATGCTCGTCGGCGAGGTCGCCCGCGGCAAGGCGCTCGCCGTGGTCGTCGAGGCCGCCAAGGTCGTCGACACCAACGGTGAGGTCGTCGACCTGGAGGACGACGAGGAAGAGGCAGTCGAGACGGTCGAGGCCGCCGAGGGCACCGACGTCCCCGCCGAGGAGAAGACCGAGGCCTGAGCCTCGCTCACCATCCGCCCGACGGGCTCCGGACAGCAGCTGTCCGGAGCCCGTCGTCGTATCCCCGCACGCCCCCACAACCCTTGTGCGGACTGCGGAGCTTGCGCTCCCAGCGAACAGTTGCGGAAGCGGGATGGCGTTGTCCCACCTGCGCGTTAGGGTCCATGAAGAGGAAGGGTCGGGGAGTCCCGGCCCACCCCGGTACGAAGACGCTGAGACGGCCGGAGCCGTCAGAGACGAGCAGGTGGATACGTGACGAATCTGATGCCCTACGCCGCCGGTGAGCCGTCCCTCGGTGGAGGCCTCGGTGACCAGGTCTACAGCCGACTGCTCGGCGAGCGCATCATCTTCCTCGGTCAGCAGGTCGACGATGACATCGCCAACAAGATCACCGCACAGCTTCTCCTCCTTGCCGCCGAGCCGGACAAGGACATCTACCTCTACATCAACAGCCCCGGCGGCTCGGTGACGGCCGGCATGGCCGTCTACGACACCATGCAGTACATCCCGAACGACGTGGTCACCATCGGGATGGGCATGGCGGCCTCCATGGGCCAGTTCCTGCTCACCGGCGGCACCGCCGGCAAGCGCTTCGCGCTCCCGAACACCGACATCCTCATGCACCAGGGTTCGGCCGGCATCGGCGGTACGGCCTCGGACATCAAGATCCAGGCCCAGTACCTGCTGCGCACCAAGCAGCGCATGGCGGAGATCACCGCCCGCCACTCCGGCCAGACCGTGGAGACGATCATCCGCGACGGCGACCGCGACCGCTGGTACACCGCGGAGGAGGCCAAGGAGTACGGCCTCATCGACGAGATCATCACGATCGCATCGGGCGTTCCGGGCGGCGGCGGCACCGGCGCCTGATCCGGCTCCCCGGACAGCGCCCACCGCACCGCATCTCTCGTACGCCGAGACCCCAGCCCACAGAACGCCACCAGGATGGTGAACACCCACATGAACAACTTCCCCGGCGCCTCCGCGAGCGGCCTCTACACCGGCCCGCAGGTGGACAACCGCTACATCGTGCCCCGCTTCGTGGAGCGGACCTCGCAGGGCGTGCGTGAGTACGACCCGTACGCGAAGCTCTTCGAGGAGCGCGTGATCTTCCTCGGCGTGCAGATCGACGACGCGTCCGCCAACGACGTCATGGCGCAGCTGCTGTGCCTGGAGTCGATGGACCCGGACCGGGACATCTCCATCTACATCAACAGCCCCGGCGGCTCGTTCACCGCGCTCACCGCGATCTACGACACGATGCAGTTCGTGAAGCCGGACATCCAGACGGTCTGCATGGGCCAGGCCGCCTCCGCCGCCGCCGTGCTGCTCGCCGCGGGCACGCCGGGCAAGCGCATGGCGCTGCCCAACGCCCGCGTCCTGATCCACCAGCCGTCCTCGCAGACCGGCCGTGAGCAGCTCTCCGACCTGGAGATCGCGGCCAACGAGATCCTGCGCATGCGGACCCAGCTGGAGGAGCTGCTGGCCAAGCACTCCACCACGCCGATCGAGAAGATCCGCGACGACATCGAGCGCGACAAGATCCTGACGGCCGAGGACTCCCTCGCCTACGGTCTGATCGACCAGATCGTGTCGACCCGCAAGAGCGCGGCCGGAGCGGCCGCCTGACGTCGGCCTTTACCCCTTGGCACGGCCCTCACGTCCGGCCCCGGCCGTGTGAACCGTGCCAAGGGGGGCCCGAACGGGGGGCCAGGCAAGGTACCGTCGGATAGAGGCACCAGGAGCCGCTGAACCAGGCGTCTCCCAGGCGAAGGGGAAGCACCTCGTGGCACGCATCGGTGATGGCGGCGACCTGCTCAAGTGCTCGTTCTGCGGAAAGAGCCAGAAGCAGGTGAAGAAGCTCATCGCGGGACCCGGTGTGTACATCTGCGACGAGTGCATCGATCTCTGCAACGAGATCATCGAGGAGGAGCTCGCGGAGACGAGCGAGGTGCGCTGGGAGGAGCTTCCCAAGCCCCGCGAGATCTACGAGTTCCTGGAGGGGTACGTCGTCGGGCAGGAGCCCGCGAAGAAGGCCCTCTCCGTCGCTGTGTACAACCACTACAAGCGGGTCCAGGCCGGCGAGAACGGCGGCGCCGGGAGCCGCGACGACGCGATCGAGCTGGCCAAGTCGAACATCCTGCTGCTGGGTCCCACGGGCTCCGGCAAGACGCTCCTCGCGCAGACGCTGGCCCGTATGCTCAACGTCCCGTTCGCCATCGCCGACGCGACGGCGCTGACGGAGGCCGGCTACGTCGGCGAGGACGTCGAGAACATCCTGCTGAAGCTGATCCAGGCCGCCGACTACGACGTCAAGAAGGCCGAGACCGGGATCATCTACATCGACGAGATCGACAAGGTCGCCCGCAAGAGCGAGAACCCGTCGATCACCCGCGATGTCTCCGGCGAGGGCGTCCAGCAGGCCCTCCTCAAGATCCTTGAGGGCACCACCGCCTCCGTCCCGCCGCAGGGCGGCCGGAAGCACCCGCACCAGGAGTTCATCCAGATCGACACGACGAACGTGCTGTTCATCGTGGGCGGCGCCTTCTCCGGCCTGGAGAAGATCATCGAGTCCCGGGCCGGCGCCAAGGGCATCGGCTTCGGCGCCACGATCCGCTCCAAGCGGGAGATCCAGGCGAGCGACCAGTTCCAGGAGGTCATGCCGGAGGACCTGGTGAAGTTCGGGATGATCCCCGAGTTCATCGGCCGCCTCCCCGTCCTGACCTCGGTCCACAACCTGGACCGCGAGGCCCTCCTCCAGATCCTCATCGAGCCGCGCAACGCGCTGGTCAAGCAGTACCAGCGCCTCTTCGAACTCGACGGCGTGGAGCTGGACTTCGAGCGCGAGGCCCTCGAAGCCATCGCCGACCAGGCCATCCTCCGCCAGACCGGCGCCCGCGGCCTGCGCGCGATCATGGAGGAAGTCCTCCAGTCCGTGATGTACGAGGTCCCGTCCCGCAAGGACGTCGCCCGCGTCGTCATCACCGCCGACGTCGTCCGCAACAACGTCAACCCCACCCTGGTCCCGCGCGAACCGCGCACGATCGGCAAGGGCGACGAGGGCCGGCACGAGAAGTCCGCGTAGCGGCCGTTTCTCCCCGTCACGCACGCGAAGGGGCGCCCGACCGGTGGATCCGGTGGGGCGCCCCTTCGCGGTGCCGAAGGTCAGAGCTTGGTGCGGGAGGTGTTGTAGAGCTTGGCGGTGATGCCGGCGACATCGTCCTGGCTCATGCCCTTGCCGGACATCGACAGCGCCACGTCCACACCGAGCACGGTGCCGACGGTGCTGTAGTCGGCCCAGACGCACACGGGGATCTGGAATTCCTTCGGCCCCTTCGCGACGGTCCCGTCGCCCTTCTCGTTCGTGATCTTGAGGTCCTGGCACTTCATGAGGGCGCCCTTGAAGCCGTCCGGCGTGACGGCCTTGGGGCTGCCGACGAGCTGGACGTCCATCCCGTTCTCGCCCTTCTTGAAGTCCGACTCCGCGTTGTTGAACGCGTTGTCGATGACCTTCGCCGGGTCGGTGACATCGCCCCAGTAGCCGGAGAGCGTGATCGACTTCGCCCCCATCGGGTTCGCCTCGGATCCCGACTCGTACGTGCCGCCCGCCTTCTGCGGGTCCTTGATGCCGAGCCCTTCGAGCCTGGTCTTCTCCTCGCCGGTCGCCGCACCGGACTCCCCGGAGCTGGACCCCTTCTTGTACCCGTCCAGCGTCGCCGCGGGCGTCAGCTTGTACCCCTTCGTGGAGTCCGCGACATCGCTGTTGCTCGCGCCGCCGCCCGAGGTCAGGAAGTACACGCCGCCGGCGATGACCGCCAGGGCGACCACGGTGACGCCGACGATGAGGCCGGTCTTCTTCTTGGGCTCGGCCGGGGGGAAGCCCGGCTGCTGGCCGTAGACCGGCTGGCCGCCGTACGGGGGAGTGGGGGGCTGCTGGCCGTAGGGGCCGGGCTGCTGGGGCTGGGGGTAGCCGTAGCCCGGCTGCTGCTGGGGGACTCCCTGGGGCGCCTGCTGCGGGTAGCCGTATCCGGGCTGGCCCTGCGGCGGCTGCTGGCCGTACGGGCCCGGCTGCTGCTGGCCGTAGGGTCCGGGCTGGCCCTGCGGGGGGCCGCCGTACGGTCCGGGCTGGCCCTGCGGCGGCTGGCCGCCGTACGGGCCCGGCTGGTTGTAGCTCATTGCGGTGTCCCCTGTTCGTGATGCTTACGCGTTCCGAACATCCTGGCGGAAGCTTCGCGCGCGTGGAGCACCGGGAGGTACACCGTTACCGAACAATCCCGTTTCAGTGCACTCCTGTGACGGCTCTAAACTGTGGTGCGTGACCGACAACGCAGCGCACCAGCCAGCCAGCAACCCCGAACTGCCGACCCAGTACACGCCGGCCGCGGTAGAGGGGACGCTGTACGAGCGCTGGGTAGAACGCGGTTACTTCGAGGCGGACGCCAAGAGCGAGAAGCCTCCGTTCACGATCGTCATCCCCCCGCCGAACGTCACCGGCGCCCTCCACCTGGGCCATGCCTTCCAGGTCACGCTGATGGACGCGATCACGCGCCGCAAGCGCATGCAGGGCTTCGAGACCCTCTGGCTGCCCGGCATGGACCACGCGGGCATCGCCACGCAGAACAAGGTCGAGCAGCAGCTCGCCGAGGAGGGCAAGTCCCGGCACGACATCGGCCGGGAGGCCTTCGTCGAGAAGACCTGGCAGTGGAAGGAGGAGTACGGCGGCCGGATCCTCGGCCAGCTGCGCCGCCTCGGTGCCGGTCTCGACTGGTCGCGTGAGCGCTTCACCATGGACGAGGGCCTGTCCCAGGCCGTCCAGACGATCTTCAAGAACCTGTACGACGACGGTCTGATCTACCGCGCCGAGCGCATCATCAACTGGTGCCCGCGCTGTCTGACCGCGATCTCCGACATCGAGGTCGACTACCAGGACGACGACGGCGAGCTGGTCTCGCTGACGTACGGCGAGGGCGACGAGACGCTCGTCGTCGCGACCACCCGCGTCGAGACGATGCTGGGCGACACCGCGGTCGCCGTCCACCCGGACGACCCCCGCTACGCCCACCTCGTCGGCAAGCGGATCAAGCTGCCGCTGACCGACCGCACCATCCCGGTCGTCGCCGACACCCACGTCGACCCCGAGTTCGGCACCGGCGCCGTCAAGGTGACGCCCGCCCACGACCCGAACGACTTCGCCATCGGCCAGCGCCACGGCCTGGAGATGCTCACCGTCATGGACGAGCGGGCCATCATCACCGTGCCCGGCCCGTTCGAGGGGCTCGACCGCTTCGAGGCCCGCGCCGCCATCGTCGCCGCCATGCGCGAGCAGGGCCGCGTCGTCGCCGAGAAGCGCCCGTACACGCACTCCGTCGGGCACTGCTCGCGCTGCAAGACGACCGTCGAGCCGCGCCTCTCGCTCCAGTGGTGGGTCAAGGTCGAGACGCTCGCCAAGGCCGCCGGTGACGCGGTCCGCGAGGACCGGGTCGCGCTGCACCCCAAGGACATGGAGAAGCGGTACTTCGACTGGGTCGACAACCTCAACGACTGGTGCATCTCGCGCCAGTTGTGGTGGGGCCACCGCATCCCCGTCTGGTACGGCCCCGAGGGCCAGGTCGTCTGCGTCGGACCCGACGAGCAGCCGCCGAGCGGCGAGGGCTGGACCCAGGACGAGGACGTCCTCGACACGTGGTTCTCCTCCGGGCTGTGGCCCTTCTCCACGCTGGGCTGGCCCGAGCGGACCCCGGACCTGGAGAAGTTCTATCCGACCGACGTCCTGCTCACGGGCCACGACATCATCTTCTTCTGGGTCGTCCGGATGATGATGTTCGGCCTGTACGCGATGGACGGCGAGGTCCCGTTCAAGACGGTCGCGCTGACCGGGCTCGTCCGCGACGAGTTCGGCAAGAAGATGTCGAAGTCCAACCCCAACGCCGTCGACCCGATCGACTGGATGGACGCCTACGGCTCCGACGCGGTCCGCTTCACGCTGGCCAACGGCGCCAACCCCGGTGCCGACGTCCCGATCGGCGAGGACTGGGTCAAGGCCTCCCGCAACTTCGCCAACAAGATCTGGAACGCGACCCGCTTCGCGCTGATGAACGGCGCGACGACCGAGGGCGAGCTGCCGCCCGCCGAACAGATGTCGGCGAACGACCGGTGGATCCTCTCCCGGCTCAACACGGTCGTCGCCGAGGCGGACGCGTACTACGAGGACTTCCAGTTCGCCAAGCTCTCCGACGCCCTCTACCACTTCGCGTGGGACGAGGTCTTCGACTGGTACGTCGAGCTGTCCAAGACCACGTTCTTCGCCGGCGGCGAGCCGGCCAAGGTCTCGGCCCGGGTCCTCGGCGAGGTCCTGGACAAGCTGCTGCGGATCCTCCACCCGATCGTCCCCTTCGTCACCGAGACGCTGTGGACCGCGCTCACCGGCCGCGAGTCCGTCGTCGTCGCCGAGTGGCCGGAGGACTCGGGCTTCCGCGACCCCGCCGCCGAGCAGGAGATCGCGCTCGTCCAGCAGCTCGTCACCGAGGTCCGCCGCTTCCGCACCGACCAGGGCCTCCAGCCCGGCCAGAAGGTCCCGGCCGAGCTGACCCTGACCGGGACGCCGCTGGCCCCGCACGAGGCGGCCATCCGCCAGGTGCTGCGGCTCCAGCCGGCCGGCGAGGGCTTCCACGCCACCGCCTCGCTGCCCGTCGCCGGGGCGACCGTCGCGCTGGACCTGTCCGGCACGATCGACGTCGGCGCCGAGCGCAAGCGGCTGACGAAGGACCTGGAGGCGGCGCAGAAGGAGAAGGCGCAGGCCACCGGGAAGCTCGGCAACGAGGCGTTCCTGGCCAAGGCCCCGGACAACGTGGTCGACAAGATCCGCGGCCGGCTCGCCAAGGCCGAGGCCGACATCGAGCGGATCACCGGCCAGCTGGCCGGACTGCCCCAGGGCTGATGTGCTGAGCACGGAGCCCCCGCACACCCGACCGACCGGGCGCGCGGGGGCTCCGTCGTTCCCGGCCGGCGCGGGCCGTGGCGCCGCCCCGGGCGGCTGCGCGCGTTGTCGGTGCCGGTCCGTAGACTGGGGCCCGTGAGTGAGCCCCGCCCTTCCGACCGGCACGACGCCTCCGATTCCGACGACGCCTTCGCGGAGATCGTCGGCGAAGCGACCCAGCGCGACCCCGACCTGGCGGTGATCGAGGCCGGGAGCCGTACGCTGCGCGCCGCCTCCGGCCCGCCGCAGGCCGACGAGGTCCCCGCCCGCCCCGCCGACCCGGAGGTGGACAAGGCACTGCGCGCGGTGGAGCAGGAGCTCGCCGGGCGCTGGGGCGAGACCAAGCTGGAGCCGTCCGTGGCGCGGATCGCCGCGCTGATGGACGTCCTCGGCGAGCCCCAGCGCGCCTACCCGTCGATCCACATCACGGGGACCAACGGCAAGACGAGCACCGCCCGCATGATCGAGGCCCTGCTCGGCGCCTTCGACCTGCGCACCGGGCGGTACACCTCCCCGCACGTCCAGTCGATCACCGAGCGGATCAGCCTGGACGGCGCCCCGATGGACCCGGAGCGGTTCATCGCCACCTACGAGGACATCAAGCCGTACGTCGAGATGGTCGACGCGCAGCAGCCCTACCGGCTCTCCTTCTTCGAGGTGCTGACCGGCATGGCGTACGCAGCCTTCGCCGACTCCCCGGTCGACGTCGCGGTGGTCGAGGTCGGCATGGGCGGCAGCTGGGACGCGACCAATGTCATCGACGCCGGGGTCGCCGTCGTCACCCCGATCTCCCTGGACCACACCGACCGGTTGGGCTCCACGCCCGGCGAGATCGCGGTGGAGAAGTCCGGGATCATCAAGCAGGGCTCCACGGTCATCCTGGCGCAGCAGCCCGTCGACGCCGCCCAGGTGATGCTGAAGAAGGCCGTCGAGGTCGACGCCACCGTGGCCCGCGAGGGCATGGAGTTCGGCGTCGTCTCCCGGGAGGTCGCGGTCGGCGGCCAGCTGCTGACGCTGCGCGGCCTCGGCGGGGAGTACGACACGGTCTTCCTCCCGCTGTACGGCGCCCACCAGGCGCACAACGCGGCGGTGGCCCTGGCGGCCGTCGAGGCGTTCTTCGGCGTCGGTGCCGAGCGGCCCGGCGCGCTGGACGCCGACATCGTCCGCCGCGCCTTCGCCTCGGTGGTCTCGCCGGGCCGCCTGGAGGTCGTCCGCTCCAGCCCGACCGTGATCCTGGACGCCGCGCACAACCCGGCGGGCGCCCTCGCCACCGCGGAGGGCCTGTCCGAGGCCTTCGGCTTCTCCCGGCTGATCGGTGTGGTCGGCGCCAGCGGCGACAAGGACGTGCGGGGGCTCCTGGAGGCCTTCGAGCCGATCTTCGCGGAGATCGTCGTCACACAGAACTCCACCGAGCGCGCGATGGACGCGGACGCCCTGGCGGCCGTCGCCGTCGAGGTCTTCGGCGACGAGCGGGTCCAGGTGGAGCCGCGGCTCGACGACGCGCTGGAAGCGGCGATCACCCTCGCCGAGGAGGAGGACGAGTACGCGGGCGCCGGGGTGCTGGTGACCGGTTCCGTGATCACGGTCGGCGAGGCCCGGCTGCTTCTGGGAAGGCGCTGACCCGTGCGTACGCTCTGTGCATCGACCCTGATCGGTGAATTCTTCGTCATCGGTTTCGCCGGGCTCGTCGCGATGAAGTCCGACGATCTGACGTCCGCCACGGTCTGGACGGTCTGCGGCATCGGCATGCTGCTCTCCGTGCTGCTGTGCGGGATGATCACCCGCCCCGGCGGCGTGCAGCTGGGCTGGGTGCTCCAGGCCGCGCTGGTCGCCAGCGGATTCGTGGTTCCGATGATGTTCATCCTCGGTCTGGCCTTCGGCGGCCTGTGGTGGGCCTCGGTGCACTACGGTCGCAGAATCGACGAGGCCAAGGCCCGCTGGGCCGCCCAGGAGGAGGCCCAGGCGGCCTCCGGCGCCTGAGCCCGGCGGTCCGCCCGCCGGCCGCCCCCTGTAATCTCGCCTCACCGCACCCGTATGCCTGCAAGGAGCCGCACATGACCCAGCGCACCCTCGTTCTTCTCAAGCCCGACGCCGTCCGTCGCGGTCTGGTCGGCGAGATCGTCGGCCGCATCGAGCGCAAGGCCGGCTGGAAGATCACCGCGCTGGAGCTGCGTACCCTGGACCGCGCCACACTGGAGCAGCACTACGCCGAGCACGTCGGCCGCCCGTTCTACGAGCCGCTGGTCGAGTTCATGCTGTCCGGCCCCATTGTCGCGCTGGTGGCCGAGGGCGAGCGGGTCATCGAGGGCGTCCGCGCCCTGGCCGGTCCGACCGACCCGATCGCCGCCGCGCCCGGATCGATCCGCGGCGACTTCGGTACGATCACCCGGGAGAACCTCATCCACGCCTCGGACTCCGAGGAGTCCGCGGAGCGGGAAATGAAGCTGTTCTTTCCCGGTCTCTCCTGAATCCGGATCAGCCGAACAGCGCTCATGACCTGGGGCGACCGAATTAATTCGGTCGCCCTTCGGCATAGGGTCCCGGATCGCGGGAACGCATCCCCTCGACGTAACGTCACCATGAGTGGAACGGCCACCCGTTCTGCCCAGCATGGCGAAGGACCCTCGCGCTGTGTCGGTGTTTCCGGCACTACGATGGAAGCTTCCACGCCCGCAGCGCTCATCTCGCCTACCAAATCAAGCCATCATCGCTTTCACTTGGGAAGGCCCGACGCATCCTCATGGGGAACAAGGGGAACTCAATGTCGTTCATCGGCCGTGACATGGCTATCGACCTCGGGACTGCCAACACGCTGGTGTACGTCAGGGGGCGCGGCATCGTCCTGAACGAGCCGTCCGTCGTGGCCATCAACACCAACACCGGCGGCATCCTCGCGGTCGGGTCCGAGGCCAAGAAGATGATCGGCCGTACGCCGGGCAACATCGTCGCCGTACGGCCCCTGAAGGACGGCGTGATCGCCGACTTCGAGATCACCGAGCGGATGCTCCGCTACTTCATCCTGAAGATCCACAAGCGGCGCTACCTGGCCCGCCCCCGGGTCGTGGTCTGTGTGCCCTCCGGCATCACCGGGGTCGAGCGACGCGCCGTCATCGAGGCGTCGACCCAGGCCGGGGCCCGCCAGGTGCACATCATCGAGGAGCCGATGGCGGCCGCGATCGGCTCGGGTCTGCCGGTCCACGAGGCCACCGGCAACATGGTGGTCGACATCGGCGGCGGCACCACCGAGGTCGCGGTCATCTCGCTCGGCGGAATCGTCACTGCCCAGTCGATCCGCGTGGCCGGTGACGAACTGGACAACGCGATCATCCAGCACATCAAGAAGGAGTACTCGCTCCTGCTCGGTGAGCGGACCGCCGAACAGATCAAGATCACCATCGGTTCGGCCTACGACCTGGAGAAGGACGAGCACACCGAGATCCGCGGCCGCGACCTGGTCTCGGGGCTGCCCAAGACCGTGGTCATCTCCGCCACCGAGGTCCGCAAGGCCATCGAGGAGCCGGTCAACGCGATCGTCGACGCGGTCAAGACGACGCTGGACAAGTGCCCGCCGGAGCTGTCCGGCGACGTCATGGACCGGGGCATCGTCCTCACCGGCGGCGGCGCGCTGCTGCGCGGACTGGACGAGCGGCTCCGCCACGAGACGGGCATGCCGATCCACATCGCCGAGGACCCGCTGGACTCCGTGGCCCTCGGGTCCGGCAAGTGCGTCGAGGAGTTCGAGGCGCTCCAGCAGGTGCTGGACGCCCAGCCCCGCCGCTAGAACACCACGCCCTCCGCGCGGACGCTGCCGCTCCGCGCGGAGGATCGTTGATATACAGGCACGAACATTCCTACGAGGAAGGCACGGCCGCCGCACGTGAGGGACACACGAGAGAGCCGGCTGCTCCTGGTGCTGCTGATCGCCATCGCATTCGCATTGATCACGGTGGACATCCGCGGGGGCGAGGCATCACCGGTGGACGGCGCCCGGCAGGCCGCCGCGACGGTCTTCGGACCGGTGGAGAACGGTGTGGCGGCGGCGGTGGACCCGGTGGGCAACGCCATAGGGGCCGTCCGCGCCTCCGGCAGCCGCCACGACAAGATCGCCGAGCTGGAGAAGCAGAACGCCGCGCTCAAGGCGGAGCTGGGCAGCGACGACCGCAACCGCAACCGGGTGCGCGAGCTCGACAAGATGCTGAAGAAGTCGGCGGCCGGCCAGTACGGCATCAAGGCCGCCGAGGTCATCGCCATAGGAGCGGCCCAGGGCTTCTCCTGGACGGTCACCATCGACGCCGGCTCCAAGGACGGCGTCAAGCGCGACATGACCGTGCTGAACGGGGACGGACTCGTCGGCCGCGTCACCACCGTCGGCCCCGACACCGCCACGGTGCTGCTGGCCAACGACCCCGACTTCACCGTCGGCACCCGCATGGAGTCCACCGACGAACTCGGCTTCGCCACCGGCCAGGGCTCGCGCCCGCTGTCCGTCCAGTTCCTGAACGGCAAGGCCAAGGTCAAGAAGGGCGACCGGCTCGTCACCTTCGGCTCCAGCAAGGACAAGCCCTTCGTGCCGGGCGTCCCGGTCGGCGAGGTCGTCCGGGTCGACCCCTCCGGCGGCGACCTGACCCGTACCGTCTACGTCCGTCCGTACGTCGGCTTCACCAAGCTCGACATCGTCGGCATCGTCGTCCAGGCCCCGCGCGAGGACCCCCGCGACATGGTCCTGCCGAAGAAGCCGAAGGCCCCGGCCAAGCCGAAGCCCACCCCGACCGTCACCGTCACCATCTCGCCCAACGGCGACATCGTCGACACCGAGGGCAACGTGGTCGGCAACATCCACCAGAGCCCACCCGCGAGCCCGGATCCCAGCGGGAACGCCACACCGAACGCCGGCAACGCGGTCAACGAACAGAGGTAGAGCTGATCCCCATGCGCCTCCACCGGACTCTGCTCTCCGTCCTCCTGGTCGTGATCGCCCTGGTCGTCCAGGTCTCCGTCCTCGCCAGGCTCCAGCTCCCCGGCGCCGTGCCGGACCTGCTGCTCATGGTCGTCGTCGGACTGGCCTTCGTGTACGGGCACGTCAGCGGGGCCCTCATCGGCTTCGGCGCCGGGCTCCTCGCGGACCTGGCCCCGCCGGCCGACCACGCCGCCGGGCGCTACGCCCTGGTCCTCTGTGTGATCGGCTACCTCGCCGGACTGGCCCGGCCCGAGAACGGGCAGCTCAGGTCGGCCTTCGTGCCGATGGCCGTGGTCGTCGCCGCCGCGATCGGCTCGACGCTGCTGTACGCGGGCGTCGGCGCCCTCGTCGGCGACACGGCCGCCCGCCATGTGGGCCTGGGCAGCCTGCTGTTCACCGCCGCCGTGTACGACCTGCTGCTCGCCCCGTTCACCGTTCCGCTGATCATGGCGATGGCCAGACGCACGGTGCACGATCCGCTGACCGAGTCCTCCTCCGGCCGCGGGGACGCCGCCGCGGGCTGGCTCGCCGCCGGTTCCGGTCTGCGGATCGGCAGCCAGCGCGGCGGACTGCGCGTGAAGGCCGCCCGCAACCGGGCCGCCCGCGCCGGACGCATCAAGGGAGTCAAGCGACTGTGAGGCCGCACCAGCCCGGGGCCGCCCGCACCGCGGCCCCGACCAGCCCGACCACCACCGGGGGCGCCCCGTGACCAACATCCCCGAGACGGGCCGGACCCAGCGCGTCCAGATCCGCCTCGTCGTCATCCAGGTCCTCGTCTTCTCGCTGCTGCTCACCCTGGGCGGCCGGCTCTGGTACCTCCAGATCCGCAACGGCCAGGAGTACTCCGACGAGGCCAAGAACAACCACGTCCAGCAGGTCGTCCAGCCCGCCGCCCGCGGCTCCATCCTCGACGCGCGGGGGGTGCCGCTCGCCGACAACGAGACCCGGCTCGTGGTCTCCGCCAGCCGCACCGAGCTGCTGAAGATGGACGACGACGGCAAGAGCGTCCTGACCCGGCTGGCCGGCGTCCTCGGCATGAAGCCCAAGGAGGTCCTCGACAAGGTCCGCCTCTGCGACGCGAAGACCCCGCAGCCCTGCTGGAACGGCTCGCCCTACCAGCCGATCCCGGTCACGGACGAGGCCACCACCCAGCAGGCCCTGACGATCCGCGAACGGGCCGAGGACTTCCCCGGCATCACCGCCGAACCCACCGCCGTCCGGCGCTACGCCGCGCCCGGCAAGGCCAACACCGCCCAGGTCCTCGGCTATCTCTCGCCCGTCACCGACGAGGAGATCACCAAGGCCCAGGACACCGACTCGCCGTATCTGCGCTCCGACATGGTCGGCCGCTCCGGCCTGGAGCGCACCTACGACAAGGAGCTGCGCGGCAAGGCGGGCGTCACCCGCTACGAGGTGGACAACCTCGGCCGGGTCATCGGCCACGCCAAGAACGACGAGGCGGAGGCCGGTTCCAGCGTCGTCACCTCGATCGACGCCCGGGTCCAGGCCGTCGCCGAGTACGAGCTGAACCAGGCGATGAAGGTCGCCCGTACCGAGTTCGACAACAACACCGGCGAGAACTACAAGGCCGACTCCGGTGCCGTCGTCGTCATGGAGGCCAAGACCGGCCGGGTCGTCTCCATGGCCTCGCTGCCCAACTACGACCCCAACGCCTGGGTCGGCGGCATCTCCGCCAAGGACTACGCCAAGCTGACCGGGAAGAACTCCAACTTCCCGCTGCTCAACCGCGCCATCCAGGGCCAGGCCGCACCCGGCTCCATCTTCAAGGTCATCTCCTCGACCGCCGCGGTCAACGCCGGATACCCCTTCGACGGGCACTACCCCTGCCCCAGCTCGTACTCCATCGGCGGCCAGACCTTCAAGAACTTCGAGTCCCAGGGCTACGGCGACATCACCATCGGCCGCGCCCTGGAGGTCTCCTGCGACACCGTCTACTACGGCCTCGCGCACCAGGAATGGCAGAAGGACGGCGGGAACAGCCCGAAGAAGAACCCGAAGGACTGGTTCTACAAGACCGCCCACCAGTTCGGCCTCGGCAAGGAGACCGGCATCGACCTCCCCAACGAGGTCAGCGGCCGCGTCCCGGACCGTGAGTGGAAGAAGAAGTTCGCCGCCGCCAACCACGACGCCTGGTGCAAGCAGGGCAAGAAGGACGGCACGTACGTCGAGAAGATCGCGTACGAGAACTGCCTCGAAGGCGACAAGATGCGCGCCGGTGACTCGGTCAACTACTCGATCGGCCAGGGCGACACCCTCGTCACCCCGATCCAGATGGCCACCATCTACGCGGCCATCTCCAACGGCGGCACCCTCTACGACCCCACCGTCGGCAAGGCGATCGTCAGCGGCGACGGCAAGACCGTCCAGGAGATCGAGCCCAAGGCGCACGGCAAGCTGCCGTTCACCAAGAAGACGCGCAACGAGATAGACGAAGCCCTCGCGGGTGTCGCGACCCGCGGTTCGGCCGCCTGGCGGTTCGGCGGCTGGCCGCAGGACAAGATCCCGATGCACGCCAAGACGGGTACCGCCGAGGTCTACGGCAAGCAGACGACCTCGTGGTTCGCCACGTACACCAAGGACTACTCGATCGTCATGACGATCTCCCAGGGTGGTACGGGTTCCGGCGCGTCCGGCCCCGCCGTCCGCAACATCTACAACGCGCTCTACGGCCTCGACGCCTCGGGCAAGCAGGACCTCAAGAAGGCCCTCCTGCCGACGCCCCAGAAGTCGCTGCCGAAGATCCAGGCCGACGGCACCATCGACGCCCCGACGATCAAGCCGTACAACCCCGACTCGCAGAAGCCGGCGGGCGAGCAGACGCTCGCCGCGGTGCTCGGGAGGCGTGACTGATGGCCGGATTCTCCGTCCCGCGCTACGGCCCGGAGCGCTCCGGCTGGGGCCGGCTCATGGCCCGCGACTCCGTCGTGCGCCGGCTGGACTGGCCGCTCCTCGGCTCGGCGATCGCGCTCTCCTTCATCGGCTCGCTGCTCGTCTGGTCGGCGACCCGGGGACGCGACTCGCTCACCCACGGCGATCCGTACTACTTCCTCTTCCGCCACGCCCTCAACACCGGCATCGGCTTCGCGCTGATGGTCGGCACGATCTGGCTCGGCCACCGCACCCTGCGCGGGGCCGTCCCGATCCTCTACGTGGTCTCCGTGCTGCTCGTCATGGCGGTGCTCACCCCGCTGGGCGCCACCGTCAACGGCGCGCACGCCTGGATCCTGCTGCCGGGCGGTTTCTCCCTCCAGCCCTCCGAGTTCACCAAGATCACGATCATTCTCGGGATGGCGATGCTGCTCGCCGCCCGGGTCGACGCCGGCGACCAGGTCCACCCCGACCACCGGACCGTCGCCAAGGCCCTCGGCCTGGCCGCCGTCCCCATGGTGATCGTCATGGGGATGCCCGACCTCGGCTCGGTCATGGTCATGGTCGTCATCGTGCTCGGCGTCCTGCTGGCCTCCGGCGCCTCCAACCGCTGGGTCTTCGGCCTCCTCGGCGCGGGCGTCGCCGGCGGTGTCGCCATCTGGCAGCTCGGACTGCTCGACGACTACCAGATCGCCCGCTTCGCCGCCTTCGCCAACCCGGCGCTCGACCCGGCCGGCGTCGGCTACAACACCAACCAGGCCCGCATCGCCATCGGCTCCGGCGGACTCTCCGGCACCGGCCTCTTCCACGGCACCCAGACCACCGGCCAGTTCGTCCCCGAACAGCAGACCGACTTCGTCTTCACCGTCGCCGGCGAGGAACTCGGCTTCCTCGGCGCCGGACTGATCCTGGTCCTCCTCGGCATCGTGCTCTGGCGCGCCTGCCGCATCGCCCGCGAGACCACCGAGCTGTACGGCACGGTCGTCGCCGCCGGGATCATCGCCTGGTTCGCCTTCCAGTCCTTCGAGAACATCGGCATGACGCTCGGCATCATGCCGGTCGCCGGACTGCCGCTGCCCTTCGTCTCCTACGGGGGCTCCTCGATGTTCGCCGTCTGGGTGGCCATCGGGCTGCTCCAGTCGATCCGGGTGCAACGGCCGATAACGGCCTGAGCGGTTTCCCCGGGGCGCGTTAGGTTCGTCGTATGGCGGACTCCAAGCGCGAGATCGAGCGGAAGTACGAGGCCACCGACGCCACCCGGCTGCCCGACCTGACCCGGGTGGCCGGCGTCGCGGCCGTGGACCACCTCGGCATCACCGTCCTCGACGCCGTCTACTACGACACCGAGGACTTCCGGCTCGCCGCCGACCGCCTCACCCTGCGCCGCCGCACCGGCGGGTCCGACGCCGGCTGGCACCTCAAGTTCCCCGTCTCCTCGGGCATCCGGGACGAACTGCGCGCCCCCCTCTCGGACGCCCTGCCCCCGGACCTGGCCGCCCTCGTCCGCTCCCGGGTCCGCGGCGCCGACCTCGTCCCCGTCGTCCGCCTCCGCTCCGCCCGCGACGTCCATCTGCTGCGCGGACCGGACGGAGCGCCCCTCGCCGAACTGAGCGTCGACGCGGTCCGCGCCGAACGGCTGCACGGCCCCGGCCGCTCCACCGCCTGGACGGAGATCGAGGCCGAACTCGCCGACGACGCCGACCCGGCCTTCCTCGACGCCGTCGAGGAGCGGCTGACGGAGGCCGGGATCCGCCCCTCCGCCTCCGCGTCCAAGGTCGCCCGCGCCCTCGCCGAGACCGCCCCGGACACGCCCCCCGGCCCCCGCCCGGACCCGCCGCGCACCGCGGGCGACCACGTCCTCGCCTACGTACGCGAACAGGCCGCCGAGATCGTCGCCCTCGACCCGGCCGTGCGCCGGGACCTGCCGGACTCCGTGCACCGGATGCGGGTGGCCACCCGACGGCTGCGCAGCGCCCTGCGCAGCCACCGGACCGTGCTGGACCGCACCGTCACCGACCCCGTCGCCGGGGAACTGCGCCGGCTCGCCGCGGAACTGGGCGTCGACCGCGACCAGGAGGTCCTCGACGCCCGGCTGCGCGCCCGGCTCGACACCCTGCCCCGCACCCTCGTCCTCGGCCCGGTCCGCGCCCGGCTGCGCCTGTGGTCCACCGCCCGCCGCGCCGGTACGCGCCGGCGCACGCTCGCCGTCCTCGACAGCGCCCGCCACCTCGCCCTGCTGGACGCCCTGGACGCGCTCGTCACCGACCCGCCCCTGCTCCCGGCCGCCGCCGGACCGCCCGGACCCGAGCTGGCCCGCGCCGTGCGCCGCGACCGCCGGCGCCTCGCCCACCGCGTCGACCGGGCCCTGGACCTCCCCCCGGGCCCCGGCCGCGACCGCGCCCTGCACGACGCCCGCAAGGCCGCCAAACGCGCCCGGTACGCCGCCGAGACCGCCCGCCCCGCCCTGGGGAAGCCCGCGAGGAAGGCCGCCAAGCGCCTCAAGGCCGTACAGACGCTCCTCGGCGACCACCAGGACGGCGTCGTCGCCCGCGAGGCACTGCGCACGCTCGCCGTCCAGGCCCACGCGGCCGGCGAGCCGTCGTTCACCTGGGGAGTGCTCTACGGGCAGGAACAGGCGGAGGCCGCGGCGCGCGAGCGGGAGCTGCCCGCGGTGTGGGCGCGGGCCGCCCGGGACGATCTCGGCGCGGCGTCCGGACGCTGAGCGTCGCGGTACGCTGGATGGTCACCCCTGCCGGCTCTCGAAAGTTCGCGATGTCTGTCGATTCGGTCTTCCCACAGCTCGAAGCTCTGCTCCCGCATGTGCAGAAGCCCATCCAGTACGTCGGCGGTGAGCTCAACTCCACCGTCAAGCCGTGGGACGAATGCGACGTCCGCTGGGCGCTGATGTACCCGGATGCCTACGAGGTCGGGCTGCCCAACCAGGGCGTCATGATCCTCTACGAGGTGCTGAACGAGCGCCAGGGCGTCCTGGCCGAGCGCACCTACAGCGTCTGGCCGGACCTGGAAGCGCTGATGCGCGAGCACCGGGTGCCGCAGTTCACCGTGGACAGCCACCGCCCCGTCAAGGCGTTCGACGTCTTCGGGCTCAGCTTCTCCACCGAGCTGGGCTACACCAACATGCTCACCGCCCTGGACCTGGCCGGCATCCCGCTGGCCGCGAAGGACCGCGGCCTGGACGACCCGATCGTGCTCGCCGGCGGCCACGCCGCGTTCAACCCCGAGCCGATCGCGGAGTTCATCGACTGCGCGGTCATCGGCGACGGCGAGCAGGCCGTCCTGGAGATCACCGAGATCATCCGCGCCTGGAAGGCAGAGGGCCGCCCCGGCGGCCGCGAGGAGGTGCTGTTCCGCCTCGCGAGGACCGGCGGGGTGTACGTCCCGGGCTTCTACGACGTGGAGTACCTCCCGGACGGCCGCATCGGCCGTGTCGTGCCGAACAGGTCCGGCGTCCCGTGGCGGGTGTCCAAGCACACCGTCATGGACCTCGACGAGTGGCCCTACCCCAAGCAGCCCCTCGTCCCCCTCGCCGAGACCGTCCACGAGCGGATGTCCGTCGAGATCTTCCGCGGCTGCACCCGCGGCTGCCGCTTCTGCCAGGCCGGCATGATCACGCGCCCCGTGCGGGAGCGAAGCATCACCGGCATCGGCGAGATGGTGGACAAGGGACTCAAGGCGACCGGCTTCGAGGAGGTCGGCCTGCTCTCCCTCTCCTCGGCCGACCACACCGAGATCGGCGAGATCGCCAAGGGCCTGGCCGACCGCTACACCGAGGACAAGATCGGCCTCTCGCTGCCCTCCACCCGCGTGGACGCGTTCAACGTGGACCTGGCCAACGAGCTGACCCGCAACGGGCGCCGCTCCGGCCTCACCTTCGCCCCCGAGGGCGGCTCCGAGCGCATGCGCAAGGTCATCAACAAGATGGTCTCGGAGGAGGACCTGATCCGGACCGTCGCCACCGCCTACGGCAACGGCTGGCGCCAGGTGAAGCTGTACTTCATGTGCGGCCTGCCCACCGAGACCGACGAGGACGTCCTCCAGATCGGCGACATGGCGGTCAACGTCATCGCCAAGGGCCGCGAGGTCTCCGGGCAGAACGACATCCGCTGCACCGTCTCCATCGGCGGGTTCGTGCCCAAGCCGCACACCCCGTTCCAGTGGGCGCCGCAGCTGAGCGCCGAGGAGACCGACGCCCGTCTCGCCAAGCTCCGGGACAAGATCCGCGGCGACAAGAAGTACGGCCGCTCGATCGGCTTCCGCTACCACGACGGCAAGCCCGGCATCGTCGAGGGCCTGCTCTCCCGCGGCGACCGCCGCGTCGGCTCCGTCATCCGCGCGGTCTACGAGGCCGGCGGCCGCTTCGACGGCTGGCGCGAGTACTTCAGCTACGACCTGTGGATGAAGAGCGCCGAGGCCACGCTGCCGGAGTACGGCGTGGACGTCGACTGGTACACCACCCGCGAGCGGACCTACGAGGAGGTCCTGCCCTGGGACCACCTCGACTCCGGCCTCGACAAGGACTGGCTCTGGGAGGACTGGCAGGACTCGCTCGACGAGACCGAGGTCGAGGACTGCCGCTGGACGCCGTGCTTCGACTGCGGGGTCTGCCCGCAGATGGACACCAGCATCCAGATCGGCCCCACCGGCAAGAAGCTCCTGCCGCTGACGGTCGTGAAGTAGCCGCGTGCACGCCATGACCGGGTGACAGCTCGGTGACGAAGGCCCGGCCGGGAAACTTCCGGCCGGGCCTTCGCGTCATGAGGGGCATGGAACAGGGAGAGCACCCGGTCCCCGAACGGACCGGTCACGGGGCGCACGGGACGCCCGCGCGGTACGAGGCCGGCGACGGCTGTCTGACCGCGGCCATCAGGATCCCGGTGCGGATCGTCGTCCTGGTCCTCGTCCTGCCGGTGCGGATGGTCTGGGACGCCCTGGTCGTGACGGCCCGCGCCGCCGACCGGGCGGTGCTGCGCCCGGCCGGCCGCGCCCTGGCACGGCTCTTCGGGATCCTGGTGGCCGCCCCCGCCCGCTGGCTGTGGCACACGGTCCTGACCCCGCTCGGCCGCGGACTGCTGTGGCTCGCGACGGCCGTCCTGGTGCGCCCCTGGCCCGCCCTCTGGCGGTACGTCCTGGTGCCCGGCGCGCGGTACGGGATCGTCGCCCCGCTGCGCCTGCTGTACGCGCACGTCCTCACCCCACTGGGCCACGGGCTGCGCTGGGTGTACCGCTCGCTGCTCGACCCGGCCGGACGGTGGACCGCCACGGCGGCGCGGTGGCTGCTCGTCGCCCTGCTCGTCGTTCCCGCCGTGGCCGTGTGGCGCTACGTCCTGGTGCCGCTCGGCCGGGCCGCCGCCTGGCTGGTCGAGCACCTGCTCGTGCTGCCGCTGGTGTGGACGTACCGGAGCGTGCTCACCCCGCTGGGCCGGGGGATCGCCTGGCTCCTCGATGTGCTGGCCCGAGGCGTGGCGGCCTGCTGCCGGGGGGTGTGGACCGCTCTGCGGTGGCTGGTCGTGGTGGGCCTCGTCACTCCGCTGCGGTGGCTGTGGCGCGCGGTCCTGGCCCCGGTCGGGCGCGAGGTCGTCGCCGCGTTCGCGGTGGCCTGGCGGATCGCCGGGATGATCTCGCGGGCCGTCGGGCGGCTCCTGGCCCGGCTCGCGTGGTACCTGGTCGGCGCACCCGTGCACTGGGCCTACCGTGCGGTGCTCACCCCGGTCGGCCACGTCCTGCGCGACGCGGTGCTGGCACCCGCCGGACGGCTGGCGCGCACGATCGGCCGGACCGCCCGGGAGACCCTGCGCACGGCCCGCGAGACCGTCCGCCGGGCCCGCCGGGACGCCTGGCGGGCACTGGCCGGAGGGGCCGGTGAACCCGAGCCCCGGGAACCGGCGGGCGTCCTTGCGCGTACTCTGGGTAGTACAACGACTGTGCCCAGCGCGGCGCCCGAACCAGAGATCTCCCTGCGGAAAGCGAAAGCCGACCCGCGGGGGTGAGCCGGACCGGACACCCCGGGCCACCCGCATTTCGAGGGCGGCGTGCCACCGCGTCCGCTCCGCACCGAGGAGAAGAACCACTGGGCAAGCGACAGCCCGAAGGCCCGCCGCCCGCACCGGCGGTGCAGCGCATCCGACTGCGCTACACCAAGCGGGGCCGCCTCCGGTTCACCAGTCATCGAGACTTCCAGCGTGCCTTCGAGCGGGCGCTGCGCCGCTCCGAGGTGCCCATGGCCTACTCGGCGGGCTTCACCCCGCACCCCAAGGTCTCGTACGCCAACGCCGCACCCACCGGCACGGGCAGCGAGGCCGAGTTCCTGGAGATCGCCCTCACCGAGGCCCGCGATCCGGAGACCCTGCGCGAGCTGCTCAACGACTCGCTGCCGGACGGTCTGGACATCACCGACGCCGTCGAGGCCCGCACCTCGGGTCTCGCCGACCGGCTGACCGCCTCCGTCTGGGAACTGCGGCTGGACGGCGTCGAGCCGGCCGAGGCCGAGAAGGCCGTGGCCGCGTTCAACGCCGCCGAGAGCGTCGAGGTCGAGCGCCGTACCAAGAACGGCATGCGGAGCTTCGACGCACGCGCCGCCGTCGTCGACCTGCGGGCCCTTGATCATCAGCCTGATAGGCCCGGGGACAAGGCCTGTGCGATACTGCGGCTGGTTGTTCGGCACGTGACACCTGCCGTTCGGCCTGACGACGTCCTGTCCGGTCTCCGCGTAGTGGCCGACCTGGCGCCGCCGGTCCCCGCAGCGGTGACCAGGCTGGCGCAGGGGCTCTTCGACGAGGAGTCCGGCACGGTGACCGACCCGCTCGCGCCCGACCGCGAGGCAGCCCCGGCCGCCGGGACCGCCGTCGCGACGGCGCCGGAAGGTGCAGGTTCCGCGTAAGGCGGTCGTTGTAGCGCAGCCCTCGGACTCGGGAGCCACCTGGGCCGGGCCGCGCGCTGACCCATAAGACTTTCGCCAGGCCGTGCGCACCACGCGTACGGAACCGGCGAGCCAGACATTCAGCCCCCGTGCGGCGCCCGCGCCCCGGACGGCAGAGCCGCGTGGACACGCGGACCGTGCCGGACCGGAATCAGACGCGGCGCCCGGGAGCGCGACGGGAGAAACGCCCGCATGCCCCAGCCGACCGAACCCGGCACGACCGGGAACGCAGAAGACAACAACACCCCCGGCGACAAGCTGCCGCCGCGCCGCAGGCGCCGCGCGGCCTCCCGCCCGGCGGGCCCGCCCACCACGGGCGCACCGGCAGCCGAGGCTCCGGCCATACCGGCCGTTGACGCCGGAGTGTCGGAGAACAGCACCGAGAACGCCGCGGAGGCCGAGGCCGCGCCGCCCGCGCGCACCCGCCGCCGCGCCACCCGCAAGGCGACGTCCCCCGCCGGACCGCCGCAGGCGGCCGAGACCGTCGAGGTCGTCGAGAGCGCCGCGCCCGCCGCGTCCGCCCCGGTGACCGAGGAGGAGCCCGCCGCCCCGGCCGAGGCCCCGCGCCGCCGTCGCGCCACCCGTAAGGCCACCGCGCCCGCCGGTGCGCCGCAGGCCGCCGAAGCCGCCGAGTCGGTCGAGGAGACCGTCGTCGCCGAGCAGGCGGAGCCCGCCGAGGCCGTCGCGCCCGTCGAGTCCGCTCCGGCCGAGACCCCGCGCCGCCGTCGCGCCACGCGCAAGGCCACCGCGCCCGCCGGTGCGCCGCAGGCCGCCGAGCCCGTCGAGGCCGTTGCGGAGACCGTCGTCGCCGAGCAGGCCGCGCCCGTCGAGGCACCCGCCGCCGAGGCGCCGCGTACCCGTACCCGCCGCCGGGCCTCCGCGCCTGCCGGTGCGCCGCAGGCCGCCGAAGCCGCCGAGTCGGTCGAGTCGGTCGAGGAGACCGTCGTCGCGGAGCAGGCGGAGCCCGTCGAGGCCGTCGCGCCCGTCGAGTCCGCTCCGGCCGAGACCCCGCGCCGCCGTCGCGCCACCCGTAAGGCCACCGCGCCCGCCGGTGCGCCGCAGGCCGCCGAGCCCGTCGAGGCCGTTGCGGAGCAGCCGGGCGAGAGCCTGCCCGAGGAGGCCGTCGAGGAGCTGGCCGCCGAGAGCGCCGAGATCGAGGAGGCCGCCCCGCGCGGCCGTCAGCGCCGCCGGGCCACCTCGCCCGCCGGCCGGCCCGAGTTCACCGCGAAGGCCGAGGAGCCCGCGCGCCGCGGCCGCCGGGCCACGCGCCCCGCCGTCGCCGTGTTCCAGGCGCCCGTCTTCGCCGAGCCGATGTTCCAGACGCCGGAGACCGCGGCCGCCGCCGCTGCCGCCGCCGCGTACGACGAGGAGCCCGAGGACGAGATCACGGCGGAGGAGCAGCCGGCCGTGGAGGCCGAGCCCGCCGCGCAGAGCGGCTCGCGCCGCCGCCGTCGCCGCCGTGGCGAGGCCGCCCCCGCCGAGGAGCAGGCCGCCGCGCCCGTCGAGGAGCACGCCGAGGACGAGCAGGAGCCGGAGCACGAGGCCGAGGCCGAGACCGAGCAGGACGCGGAGGACGCCGACGAGTACGGCGACCGTCCCTCGCGCCGCCGCCGCCGTGGGGGCCGTCGCCGCCGCCGCGGCGAGTCCGCCGACGAGGACTCCGCCGAGCAGCACCCGGAGGACGCCGACCACGCCGAGGACGAGTCCGCGCGGGCCCAGGAGCCGGAGGACGAGGGCGACGAGGAGCAGGACGACCACGACTCCGCCGCCTCCGGCTCCAGCAGCAGCCGTCGCCGCCGTCGCCGTCGCCGTCGCAGCGGGGACGCCTCGCCCGAGGCCGAGTCCGGCTCCGACGACCCGGAGCGCACGGTCGTCAAGGTCCGCGAGCCCCGCAAGAAGGACGCCGAGCGCGAGCCCGGCACCGGCTTCGACGAGGTGCAGTCCATCAAGGGCTCGACCCGGATGGAGGCCAAGAAGCAGCGCCGCCGCGAGGGCCGCGAGCAGGGCCGCCGCCGCGTGCCGATCATCACCGAGGCGGAGTTCCTGGCCCGCCGCGAGGCCGTCGAGCGCGTCATGGTCGTCCGCCAGTACGGCGAGCGCACCCAGATCGGCGTCCTCGAGGACAACGTGCTCGTGGAGCACTACGTCAACAAGGAGCAGGCCACCAGCTACGTCGGCAACGTCTACCTGGGCAAGGTCCAGAACGTGCTGCCGTCCATGGAGGCCGCGTTCGTCGACATCGGCAAGGGCCGCAACGCCGTGCTGTACGCGGGCGAGGTCAACTTCGAGGCGCTCGGCATGGCCCACGGGCCGCGCCGCATCGAGACCGCGCTCAAGTCCGGCCAGTCCGTCCTCGTCCAGGTGACGAAGGACCCGATCGGCCACAAGGGCGCCCGCCTGACCAGCCAGGTCTCGCTGCCCGGCCGCTACCTGGTCTACGTGCCCGAGGGCTCGATGACCGGGATCAGCCGCAAGCTGCCCGACACCGAGCGCGCCCGGCTCAAGACCATCCTCAAGAAGATCGTCCCCGAGGACGCGGGCGTCATCGTGCGCACCGCCGCCGAGGGCGCGAGCGAGGACGAGCTGCGCCGTGACGTCGAGCGGCTCCAGCAGCAGTGGGAGGACATCCAGAAGAAGTCGAAGAGCACCGGCAGCTCCAACGCGCCGACCCTGCTCTACGGCGAGCCGGACATGACCGTCCGGGTCGTCCGCGACATCTTCAACGAGGACTTCTCCAAGGTCATCGTCAGCGGTGACGACGCCTGGGAGACGATCCACGGATACGTCTCGCAGGTGGCGCCCGATCTGACGGACCGCCTCTCGCGGTGGACCTCCGAGGTCGACGTCTTCGCCACCTACCGGATCGACGAGCAGCTGATGAAGGCGCTGGACCGCAAGGTCTACCTGCCTAGCGGCGGCTCGCTGGTGATCGACAAGACCGAGGCGATGGTCGTCGTCGACGTCAACACCGGCAAGTTCACCGGCCAGGGCGGCAACCTGGAGGAGACGGTCACCAAGAACAACCTGGAGGCGGCCGAGGAGATCGTGCGCCAGCTGCGGCTGCGCGACCTCGGCGGCATCGTGGTCGTCGACTTCATCGACATGGTGCTGGAGTCCAACCGGGACCTGGTGCTGCGGCGTCTGCTGGAGTGCCTGGGCCGCGACCGTACGAAGCACCAGGTCGCCGAGGTCACCTCGCTGGGCCTCGTCCAGATGACCCGCAAGCGGGTCGGCCAGGGTCTGCTGGAGTCCTTCTCCGAGACCTGTGTCCACTGCAACGGGCGCGGCGTGATCGTCCACATGGAGCAGCCCGGCACGTCCGGTGGCGGCGGTGGCGGGAAGCGGTCCAAGAAGCGCCGCGGCGGTTCGGGCCACGACCACGAGCACGAGCACGAGCACGAGCACGTCTCCGAGCACGACCACGAGCACGTCTCCGAGCCCGAGACGGAGACCGAGGCCGAGGTGGCCGCCGAGGTCGCCGCCCCGGTGGCGCTTCCCGAGCCGGAGTTCGTCCCGGACGAGGAGCTGTACAGCAGCCCGGCCGAGGCCGAGGCCGCCGCCACGCGCGGCCGCGGCCGTCGGCGGGCGACGCGCAAGGCCACGGCGCCCGCCGGTGCCCCGAGGACCGCGTCCGCCCCGGCCCCCGTGGCCGAGCCGGCCGCGGAGCCGGAGACCACCGAGGCGCCGGCCGCCCCGGCCGTGGAGGCCGAGGCCCCCGTGGCCGAGGCGCCGCAGGGCCGCACCCGTCGCCGGGCGACCCGGAAGGCGACCGCCCCGGCGGGCGCCCCCGCCGCGGCCGAACCGGCCGAGGCCGCCCCGGCCGCCGAGGAGCCGGCACCCGCCGAGGAGCCGGCGCCCGTCGCCGACCCGGTCGCGGCCGAGGACCCGGTCGTCGAGGCGCCCGCGGAGGCGCTCGTCGAGGAGCCGGCCCCGCCGCGCGCCCGTCGCCGGGTGACCCGCAAGGTCAGCGCGCCCGCGGGCCCGCCCGCCGGTGCCGAGGAGGCCGAGGTCGTCGTGGTCACGGCGGCCGAGCCGGAGACCGCCCCCGAGGCGGAGGCCGAGCCGGCCCCCGCCAAGAAGGCGGCCCGCAAGACGGCGAAGAAGGCCACGGCCAAGAAGGCCGCCGTCAAGAAGACCGCGGCGAAGAAGACCGCGGCCAAGAAGACGACGGCCAAGAAGGCGGCGAAGAAGACGGTGGCGGCCGAGCAGTCCGCCCCGGCCCCCGTCACCGCTCCGGCCGACGAGGTCTGACCCACCTGGGGCCCGTACGGGGGCCGGTGCCACGGCGACCGGCCCCCTGCGGGCCCCGGCACCGCGCGCGACGCAGTCGGGCCGGTCCCGCCACGGGGCCGGCCGGCTGCGTTCCGGCGCCGGGCCGCCCCCGTACCCGACACGGAAGTCCCCGTACATGCACAAGATCCAGAAGGCCGTCATACCCGCCGCCGGGCTCGGTACCCGGTTCCTGCCGGCGACCAAGGCGACTCCCAAGGAGATGCTGCCGGTCGTCGACAAGCCGGCGATCCAGTACGTCGTCGAGGAGGCCGCCGCCGCGGGGCTGAACGACGTCCTGATGATCACCGGGCGCAACAAGCGGGCCCTGGAGGACCACTTCGACCGGAACTACGAGCTGGAGTCGGCGCTCACCCGCAAGGGCGACGACGAGCGGCTGGTCCGGGTCCAGGAGTCCAGCGACCTGGCGACCATGCACTACGTCCGGCAGGGCGACCCCAAGGGCCTCGGCCACGCGGTGCTGTGCGCGGAGCCCCATGTCGGCGCCGAGCCCTTCGCCGTGCTGCTGGGCGACGACCTGATCGACCCGCGCGACCCGCTGCTGGCCCGGATGACCGAGATCCAGGAGCGCGAGGGCGGCAGCGTCGTCGCGCTGATGGAGGTCGCCCCCGAGCAGATCCACCTGTACGGCTGCGCCGCGGTGGAGACCACCGCGGAGGACGACGTCGTCCGGGTGACCGGACTGGTCGAGAAGCCGGAGACCGGGGACGCCCCGAGCAATCTGGCCGTCATCGGGCGCTACGTCCTCGACCCCGCCGTCTTCGCGGTGCTGCGCGACACCGAACCGGGCCGCGGCGGCGAGATCCAGCTCACCGACGCACTCCAGCAGCTGGCCATGGACGAGAAGCTCGGCGGTCCGGTGCACGGCGTCGTCTTCCGGGGCCGCCGCTACGACACCGGCGACCGGGGCGACTATCTGCGCGCCATCGTCCGGCTCGCCTGCGAACGCGAGGACCTGGGCCCCGACTTCCGCGACTGGCTGCGCGGCTTCGTGTCCACCGAACTCTGAGCGCCGCCGCCCGGCGTCCGCACCCCATCCGAGACACCCGTACCGAGACCGAGGAGACACCCCATGATCGGCATGATCCTGGCGGCCGGCGCCGGCCGCCGTCTGCGCCCCTACACCGACACCCTGCCCAAGGCCCTCGTGCCGGTCGGCCCCGAGGGCGACGAGGAGAGCCTGACCGTCGTCGACCTGACGCTCGGCAACTTCGCCGAGGTCGGCCTGACCGACGTCGCGATCATCGTGGGCTACCGCAAGGAGGCCCTGTACGAGCGCAAGGCCGCCCTGGAGGCGAAGTACGGCGTCAGCATCACGCTGATCGACAACGACAAGGCCGAGGAGTGGAACAACGCCTACTCCCTGTGGTGCGGCCGTGACGCCCTCAAGGACGGCGTCATCCTCGCCAACGGCGACACCGTGCACCCGGTCTCCGTCGAGAAGACGCTGCTCGCCGCCCGCGGCGAGGGCAAGAGGATCATCCTCGCCCTCGACACGGTGAAGCAGCTCGCCGACGAGGAGATGAAGGTCGTCGTCGAGGACGGCAGGGGCGTCCGCCGGATCACCAAGCTGATGGACCCGGCCGAGGCCACCGGCGAGTACATCGGCGTCACCCTCATCGAGGGCGAGGCGGCCGAGGAGCTGGCCGACGCGCTGAAGACCACCTTCGAGCGCGACCCCGACCTCTACTACGAGGACGGCTACCAGGAGCTGGTCAACCGCGGCTTCAAGGTCGACGTGGAGCCGATCGGCGACGTCAAGTGGGTCGAGATCGACAACCACGACGACCTCGCCAAGGGCAGGAAGATCGCGTGCCAGTACTGACCCGGCTGATACCCGCGCCGGTCGTCGTCGACATCCGGGCCGGCGCTCTGGCGGATCTGGCGACGGTCCTCGCCGATCAGCGGATCTCCGGCTCCGGCAAGCTGGCGATCGCGATCAGCGGGGGTTCCGGCCGGGCGCTGCGCGAGCGGCTCTCGGACAGCCTGCCGGGTGCTTCCTGGTTCGAGGTGGGCGGCGGCACGCTCGACGACGCCGTCCGCCTCGCCGAGGCCATGAAGTCCGGCCGGTACGACGCCGTCGTCGGGCTCGGCGGCGGCAAGATCATCGACTGCGCCAAGTTCGCCGCGGCGCGCATCGGGCTGCCGCTGGTCGCCGTCGCGACGAACCTGTCGCACGACGGTCTCTGCTCCCCGGTGGCGACCCTGGACAACGACGCGGGCCGCGGCTCGTACGGCGTCCCCAACCCGATCGCCGTCGTCATCGACCTGGACGTCATCCGCGAGGCCCCGGTCCGCTTCGTGCGGTCCGGGATCGGGGACGCGCTCTCGAACATCTCCGCCGTGGCGGACTGGGAGCTGGCCCACCGGGTCAACGGTGAGGACATCGACGGTCTCTCCGCGGCGATGGCCCGGCAGGCCGGCGAGGCCGTGCTGCGCCACCCCGGGTCCCTCGGCGACGACGGCTTCCTCCAGGTGCTGGCCGAGGGGCTGGTGCTCACCGGCATCTCGATGTCGGTGGCGGGGGACAGCCGTCCCGCGTCCGGGGCCTGCCACGAGATCAACCACGCCTTCGACCTGCTCTTCCCCCGGCGCGCGGCCAGCCACGGGGAGCAGTGCGGTCTGGGCGCGGCGTTCGCGATGCATCTGCGGGGCGCGTACGCCGAGTCGGTGCGGATGGCCGGGGCGCTGCGGCGGCACGGTCTGCCGGTCACCGCGGAGGAGATCGGGTTCACCGCGGAGGAGTTCGTCTCCGTCGTGGAGTTCGCCCCCCGCACCCGGCCGGGCCGCTACACGATCCTGGAGCATCTGAACCTGTCCCCGGACCGGATCCGGGACGCCTACGCCGCGTACACCGAGGCCGTCGCGGCCTGAGCCGGAGCCCGGTTTGACCGGGCTGTCCGGGGCCCGTAACCTTGACCCTCGGCGTTTGTTCGCCACACCTCTGAGCACTGACCTCCCGCTCGTACGGGAGAGGCCGCTCGTCCAATCCGGATCATCGCGGGCCCCGGCCCGTGTGGGCGGCTGGCATCAGGGGTTTCCGCTTCGAGTGAGAGTGAGATCCGCGTGTACGCCATCGTGCGCAGCGGTGGTCGCCAGCACAAGGTTGCTGTCGGCGACATCGTTGAGGTTGACAAGATTTCCACTGCCAAGGTGGGCGACACGGTAGAGCTCTCTACCCTGCTCGTTGTCGACGGCGACGCCGTGACCAGCGACCCGTGGGTCCTGGACGGCATCAAGGTCCAGGCCGAGGTCGTGGACCACCACAAGGGCGCGAAGATCGACATCCTTCGCTACAAGAACAAGACCGGCTACCGCCGTCGCCAGGGTCACCGCCAGCAGTACACGGCGATCAAGGTCACCGGTATCCCCGCGGCTGCGAAGTAAGGGACTGAGGAGACATGGCACACAAGAAGGGCGCATCGTCCACCCGGAACGGGCGCGACTCCAACGCTCAGCGGCTCGGCGTGAAGCGCTTCGGCGGTCAGGCCGTCAACGCCGGTGAGATCCTGGTCCGCCAGCGCGGCACCCACTTCCACCCGGGCACGGGCGTCGGCCGTGGCGGCGACGACACGCTGTTCGCCCTGGCCGCCGGTGCGGTCCAGTTCGGCACCCACCGTGGCCGCAACGTGGTGAACATCGTTCCGATCGCCGGCTGAATCCCCGGCGCTCGTCGAGCGTGATGACGTGGAGGCGGACCTCACTTCCTGTGACGGGAAGTGGGTCCGCCTTTCGCGTGTTGTCCCTCGGGGACGCACGCGCGAGACTTTTCTGTACGGAGTAACTGGAGGTTCCACCCATGACCACCTTCGTGGACCGCGTCGAACTGCATGTCGCCGCGGGTAACGGAGGCCACGGCTGTGCCTCCGTCCACCGTGAGAAGTTCAAGCCGCTCGGCGGCCCGGACGGCGGCAACGGCGGCCGTGGCGGCGATGTGACCCTGGTCGTCGACCAGGACGTCACCACGCTGCTCGACTACCACCACCACCCCCACCGCAAGGCCACCAACGGCCAGCCCGGCGCGGGCGACAACCGCACCGGCAAGGAGGGCCAGGACCTGGTCCTGCCCGTGCCGGACGGCACCGTCGTCCTGGACCGGGCCGGCAACGTGCTCGCCGACCTGGTCGGCCAGGGCACCGCCTTCGTCGCGGGCCAGGGCGGCCGCGGCGGCCTGGGCAACGCGGCGCTGGCCTCCGCCCGGCGCAAGGCCCCCGGCTTCGCGCTGCTGGGCGAGCCCGGCGAGGCCCGGGACATCGTCCTGGAGCTGAAGACCGTCGCCGATGTCGCGCTGGTGGGCTACCCGAGCGCGGGCAAGTCCTCGCTGATCTCGGTCCTGTCGGCCGCCAAGCCGAAGATCGCCGACTACCCGTTCACCACCCTGGTCCCCAACCTGGGCGTGGTCACGGCGGGCTCCACCGTCTACACCATCGCCGACGTCCCCGGGCTGATCCCCGGAGCCAGCCAGGGCAAGGGCCTCGGCCTGGAGTTCCTGCGCCACGTCGAGCGCTGCTCGGTCCTCGTGCACGTCCTGGACACCGCCACGCTGGAGTCCGACCGCGACCCGGTCTCCGACCTCGACATGATCGAGGAGGAGCTGAAGCTGTACGGCGGGCTGGAGGACCGGCCCCGCGTCGTCGTCCTCAACAAGATCGACATCCCGGACGGCCAGGACCTCGCGGACATGATCCGCCCCGATCTGGAGGCCCGCGGCTACCGCGTCTTCGAGGTCTCGGCGGTCGCCCGCACCGGCCTCAAGGAGCTGTCCTACGCGCTGGCCGGCATCATCGCCGAGGCGCGCGCGGCCAAGCCGGTCGAGGAGGCCACCCGTATCGTCATCCGGCCCAAGGCCGTGGACGACACCGGCTTCACCGTGACGCTGGAGGACGACGGCATCTACCGGGTGCGCGGCGAGAAGCCGGAGCGCTGGGTGCGCCAGACCGACTTCAACAACGACGAGGCCGTCGGCTACCTCGCGGACCGGCTCAACCGGCTCGGCGTCGAGGACGAGCTGCGCAAGGCCGGGGCGCGGGCGGGCGACGGCGTCGCCATCGGCGCCGAGGACAACGCGGTCGTCTTCGACTGGGAGCCGACCGTCTCGGCCGGTGCGGAGATGCTCGGCCGCCGCGGCGAGGACCACCGTCTGGAGGAGCCGCGCCCGGCCGCCCAGCGGCGGCGCGACCGCGAGGCGGAGCGCGACGAGGTCAGCCAGGAGTACCAGGACTTCGACCCGTTCGCGTAACGAGGTTCCCGTCAGGGGTGTGTCCCCCGCACCGGCCGGTCCGGTACGGGGGACACACCCCTTTCGTCGTACGGATGTACGGTGATTCGACTGGATTTCGTACGCCATCACCAGGCTCGGTAGGCTATGGTCAAAGATTCGATAAACTTTCACTCCCCGCACAACCCTGTGACCTTCCTGTCCGTCTTCCTGGTGCGGGGGCCTGCCCTCGTACCAGCCGAGGGGGTAGGGGGAGCGCGGTGAAGACCGTGCGAGGCTGCCCTGGGACTGCCGCGCGACGCGGCCCAGCCGAAAGACGCAAGTGAAGATTTCATTTCTGGTGCGCGACCTCTGCCACATGGGCGGAGTGGTGAGTGCGACGCAGAACCTCGCGGGTGCGCTCGCTGCCCGGCACGAGGTGGAGATCGTCGCCCTTCGCAAGGTGCGGGACGAGTCGTACTTCCCCCTCGACCCGAGGGTGTCGGTGCGCGTCCTGACCGATCTGCGCAAGCACTCGCCGACATCGGACCTGGACGACCCGCTGATCGAGGTCTTTCCCAAGGTGTACCCGGTCGACCCGGCGGAGAAGAAGCCCGTGGTCAGCCGGCTCGCCGAGCTGCGGCTGCTCGAATTCCTCGCCACCACCGACGCGGACGTCGTGGTCAGCTCCAGCCCGCGCAACACGATCATGCTCTCGTACGCCGAGGGGAACTACCTGCGGGTCACGCAGGAGCACTCCATGCCCTCGATCTACGCGAAGTACTACCAGGGCCGGCTCTTCAAGGCGTACCACTCGCTGGACGCGCTCACCGCCCTCACCCCCGAAGAGGTCGTGAGCATCGGCAACCAGGTGCCGGGCGTGCGCAACCGCCTGGCCGTCATGCCCAACTGCGTGCCCGCCGCCCCCGTCCAGTCCAAGAGCACCAACAAGGTCATCATCGCGGCCGGACTGCTCAAGGAGAACAAGAACTTCGCCGCCGTCATCGACGCCTTCGCGACGGTCGTGGCCAAGCGCCCCGACTGGCGGCTGCGGATCTACGGCGGCGGCACCGAGAAGGCCAATCTGCGCAAGCAGATCGAGACCCTCGGCCTGCACAACACCGTGACCCTGATGGGGCCCGCCGCGCCGGTCTCGCCCGAGTTCAGCAAGGGTTCGGTCTTCGTCCTGCCGTCCAAGCGCGAGGCCTTCGGCAACGTCATCGTCGAGGCGATGGCGGCCGGTCTCCCGGTCGTCAGCACCGACGCCGACCACGGCCCGCGCAACATCATCACCCACGGCGAGGACGGGCTGATCGTCCCGCGCGGCGACACCGCCGCCATGGCCGAGGCCATCCTCGAACTGGTCGAGGACGACGAGCGCCGCAAGCGCATGGGCGCGGCCGCCGTACGCAACGCCGTGCGCTTCCACGAGCCCGCCAGCTGCGCCCGGTTCGAGGCGATCCTGCACGACGCCGCCGCCCGCCGCGCCCTGCCCACGACCGCCACCGCCCAGGTGGACGGCATGGGCGCGGTCCACATCGACGTCGGCACCCTGCCCCCCGAGGGCCACGGAGCCGAGATCGTCTGCCGCCGGACCGGCCGCAACCCGGCCGAGGAGCGCTTCGCCATCGACCCCGACGGCTCCGCCGTGGTGCCCTGGCGCGGCGGACTGCCCGAGGGCACCTGGGAGCTGTCCGTCCGCGCCCAGGACGGCAACGAGGTCCCGCTCACGGTCGACGGCTACGGCTGCGACGTACGCGATCTGCTCAACGTCCCGCTGCCCCGCCAGGCCGGCGCCCCCGCCCTGGAGTTGCTGCTGCCGCACCGGGGGGAGATGGACCGGCTGCGCATCCGCAGTGTGGTGCGGGAGACCCATGTCGAGATAGACGCACTGGACGTGGACAACGAGAGCGTCGAGGTCGCCGCCGCCGTCTGGGGGGTCGCCCCGGGCTCGGGCGCGATCCTGGAGGCCGTCCACCGCAAGGACAAGGAGCGGGTGCTGTCCTTCCCGGTGACGGCCGGCGAGGACGGCCGCATCACCGCTGTGGTCGACTGTGCCACGCTGGTGCGGGAGCACGAGGGACCCGAGCAGATCTGGGACGTGTGGCTGCGTCCCGCCGCCGGGGCGGAGCGGGTGCAGGTGGGCAAGCTGGCCACCGACGTCCTCGCCCCCATCGGGGTGTTCACCTTCCCCCGCCCGGTGATCCGCATCCTGCCCGACCCGAGCAGGACCCTGCTCGCCAAGGTCGGCCGCAGGGTCACGCGCACGCTCAACGGCGGCAAGCCGGCCCCGCGCCCCGTCACGAAGGTCGAGATCCGGCCGTACTACACGGCGCTGTCGCAGCTCGCCTTCAAAACCGTGGACGTCGCCCCGTAACGGAAGCGCCCGCACCGCCGCCACACGAAGGGGGCGGCCCGGAGAAGGAATCCCCGGGCCGCCCCCTTCGGCGTGTGCCGTTACTTCTCGCCCTTCAGCTCCGTCGCCTGCTCGATCATGCGGTCCACGACGCGCTGCGAGGCGCTGCCGTCGTCGAGGTCGCAGAAGAGGTGGTGGAAGCGGTCGAAGCGCTCGCCGTACTGCGGCCACACCGTGTCGATGTCACGGATCGAGTCGATCAGCTCGGAGGACGTACGGACCAGCGGTCCGGGGGAGTCCTTCTCGAAGTCGAAGTAGAACCCGCGCAGCGTGTCCCGGTAGTGCTCCAGGTCGTACGTGAAGAAGAGCATCGGCCGCTTGAGGTGCGCGTAGTCGAACATCACGGACGAGTAGTCGGTGATCATGATGTCGGACGCGAGGTACAGATCGGCGATGTCCGGGTACTCGGAGACGTCCCAGACGAAGCCGTTGCCCGCGCCCGGCACCTGGTCGACCACGTTGGAGTGGCGGCGGATCAGCAGGACGTGGTCGTCGCCGAGGCGGCGGCGGGCGTCCTCCAGGTCGAGCCGCAGGTCGAAGGAGTACTGACCGGCCCGGTGCGACTGGTCGTCGCGCCAGGTCGGCGCGTAGAGCACGACCTTCTTGCCCTCGGGCAGCCCGATGCGCTTCCTGATCGTCTCGGCGAGCTTGTCCCGCTCCTCCGAGTACAGGTAGTCGTTGCGCGGGTAGCCGGCCTCCAGGATCTCCCCGTCGTACGAGAACGCGCGCTTCAGGATCGGGGTGCTGAAGCGGTTGGAGGAGACCAGCATGCTCCAGTTCTTCGCCTCCAGCTCCAGACGCTTCTGGTACTCCTTGTCGAAGTGGAGCGTGTCGATGTCATGGCCGATCTTCTTCAGCATCGTGCCGTGCCAGGTCTGCACGATGACCTGGCCGGGACGGCGTACGACCCACTCGGGCAGGTGCGCGTTGGTCACGATGTACTTGCTGGAGGCCAGCGCGTCGAACCACTCGGTGCCCCACATCCGGACCTTCTCGGCCGTCGGGGGCAGCTCCACCTGGCCGTCGCGGACCGCCCACAGGTGCTTGAGGTCGGCGCCCCGGCGCACCAGCTCCTCGTGCATGGCACGCGGGCTGTCCGAGTACTGCTTGCCGTTGTAGCTCAGGTAGAACACCTGGTCGCGCAGCGGCTCCTGGCACTTGGCGTCGTAGACGTCGCGGCGCAGCTGGGCCTGGCGGTACGGGCCGCGCTCCACGTCGGCCAGCTCCGAGCGGCAGTTGAGCTGCGGGAAGTCGTGCCAGCGGGCCTCCAGCCAGTAGCGGCGGCCCCTCAGCGTGGTGTGCAGCGGGAACTGGTCGGAGGCGAGGCGGTCGATGACGAACTCGACGTCCGGGCCCTCGGTCCGGCGGAGGAAGAAGTTCCACCGGCCGGCCTTGAGCGGGATGGTGCCCTGGGCGCCGCCGCCCAGCGTCGACGGGTCGAAGGCCGTCTCGTAGGAGCCGTCCGCGCTCCAGGTGATCGGGACCAGCCGCTCGTCGAAGCGCTCCTTGGCCTTCAGCAGCAGTTCCGAGCCGACCAGGTGCAGCGGGGCGTGGCCGGACAGCACGATCTTGCCGTCCCGCTCGCTCACCTTGGTCATCACGGCGCGCTCGGTCTGGCCGCGGAACTTCAGATAGCCGTTGTGGCCGGCGATGACCGCCAGCTCGCGCCTGGACGCCTGCGGCTCCGTGCTCGCGGGCAGCGGGAAGCGGGCGTCCTCGATGCCCTCCTGGACGACGGGGCTCAGCCGGCGGGGCTGGGCGTTCTCGTCCGGTCCGGAGACCATGAGCGCGGTGCTCCAGTTGCGGACCCGGGGCTGGGCGTGGCCCTCCGTGGTCTCGGAGGTGACCAGGGCGATATCGGCCAGCGGCACCTCGACGCGGAAGGAGTGGGGTGCGGTGCCGCCCGCCTCGACGCTCACGTCGTAGCGGTGGATCTCCCCGCTCGCCTGGTTCGAGACCTGCAGCGTGACGGTCTCGTCGCTCGCCACCGGCGTACGGATCTCGCCCCGGACCACGATCCGGTCGCCGTCCAGCTCACGGCCGGTCACCAGCGCGTTGACCCGCTCGATGCGCAGCTTCAGGGCGGCGCCCTCGACGCTGGGCAGCATCCGGTGGTTCTCGTCGAGCCACTGGTAGGGCGGGAAGTTGGCGGCGCTGCCGCCGTTGGACTGGATGCCGCGGCGGCGCAGCAGCCCGGAGGACACGACGATGACACCGATGTGCCATATGCCCTCCTCCCACTGGCCGTTGTGGCGGAGCTTGGCCGGGTCGAAGGAGAACTCCCAGCCCGACCAGTCGTAGTTGTAGCGCTTCTGCCAGGTGTCCGAGGTGCGGCCGGGGCGGTAGACGTTCTTGGCCGGGAAGACCAGCCGGCGGCGCGAACCGCCCTTCTTGATCTGGATGAACTTGGCGGTGCTCCGCCGGTTCGGGATGTCGATCTTGTCGATCCAGGCGTCGCCGGTCAGCAGCAGCTTGCCCTTGCGCCACTCCACGCCGACCAGAGGGGTCCTGAGCTCCAGGTCCTTGTCGATGCGCAGGGTCTTGCGGGAGAGCGTGACCCCGCTGCGGTCCAGGGCCTTGAACCCGGCGTACTTGCGCAGGAAGCCGCTGACCTCGACCGGTTCGCGGCGGCGCTGGTCGGCGAGCAGGTCGATCAGCTCGGAGACGGCGCCGCGGCGCACCAGCGCGTACTGCACGCGCAGCACGGCGGGCAGCTCGTCCAGGACCTGCGGGTCGACCTGGTCGAGGTAGCGGTTGGCCGCGATCAGGAAGGCCTCGCGGTACTCCTCGTCGCCGTCCGGCACCACGTTGAGGAAGATGCGCAGGTCGTCGCGGAGCACACGGGCGTCGTACTCCCGCTTGAACTGGGCCCACTTGGCTCCGGGCCGGCCGGCCAGGAACTGGGTCACCGTCTCGCAGGCGGCGACGCGGTCGCGGACGCCCTGCGGGTCGGTCCGGCGCTGGGTGATCGATGGGGCGGACTCGCCCTCGCGCAGCCGCCAGTAGTAGACCGGCTCGCCGATCAGGTCGATGGCGTCGGCCAGGTAGTGGGCGCGCAGCACCACGGCGCTGTCCTCGTAGAGCACGCCCTCGGGAAAGGTGAAGGAGTGCTTCTCCCAGAACGTGCGGCGCCAGACCTTGTTGCACGAGATGCGGTCGGCGACGAGCTTGGGGTACTCGGAGATGTGGGTGCGCTTGCGGGCCTCGCCGGCCAGCATCTTCATGAGCGGGACCTGCCAGGACCGCTCGCCCTTGACGTGGAAGACGTTGCCGGTGGCGAAGTCGGAGCCGGTCTCGTCGAGGCTGGCGACCATCATGCGGTAGCCGTCCGGCGGGATGACGTCGTCGCTGTCGAGGAACGCGAAGTACTCGCTCTCGGGCGCCATGTTGGCCAGACCGGCGTTACGGGCCGAGCCGAGGCCGCCGTTCACCTTCGTCACCAGTTTGAAGCGCGGGTCGCGGGCGGCGAAGGCCTCGGCTATCGCCGCCGAGCCGTCGGTCGAGCCGTCGTCGACCATGACGCATTCGAAGTCGGCGAAGGTCTGCGCCTCCACCGAATCGAGACACGCCTCCAGATACGCCTCGACGTTGTACATCGGCACGATGACACTGAGCCGGGGGGTCATGTTGTTCGGCATTCCTTTCGGGTCAGACCCGCTCGACCGGTTCGAGCGCCTGGGCAGGAGATGGTGCGGGCTTGCGGTCGGCAAGCGGGACGACGGGAAGGACGTTCTTCTCGCCGAGGAAGACGGTGCGTACGACACGCTCGGCCGCGTGGCCGTCGTCGAAGTCGCAGAAGCGCTCGCGGAAGGCGCTGCGGAAGCGGGCGGACTTCTCGCTGTGCCACTCGTCGGAGCGGAGGATCCCGGTGAGCTGTTCCTGGCTGGTGGCGACGGCACCGGGCGGCTCCGCCATCAGGTCGAAGTACGTGCCCCGGACGACCTTGTACGTGTCCCAGTCGTCGGCGAAGATCACGATCGGCCGGTCCAGGTTGGCGTAGTCGAACATCGCCGAGGAGTAGTCGGTGATCAGGGCGTCGGCCGCCAGGTAGAGCTGTTCGACGGCCGGATGCGCGGAGACGTCGACGACCCGGCCGCTGGCCTGGAGTGCGGCGAGCTTCCCGGTCGGCTTGTAGAAGTAGTGCCCGCGCACCAGCAGCGTGACGTCGGGGCCCAGCTCCTCGGCCAGCTTCGGCAGGTCGATCCGCGGGGTGAACTCCTTCTGGTACTCGCGGTGCGTCGGCATGTAGAGGAAGACCGTGGAGCCGTCGGCCACGCCCAGCTCGCGGCGGGCCTGCGCGACCTCGCGGGCACCGGAGTTGATCAGCACGTCGTTGCGCGGGTAGCCGGTCTCCAGCGAGGTGTACGAGCAGGGGTACACCCGCTCCCACACCGAGGTGGAGAAGCGGTTGGAGGCGAGGCTGTAGTCCCAGCGGTCGCAGCGCCGCAGCAGGTCCTCCATGTCCATGCTGGTGGAGGCCGGGTAGTTCGCCTGGTCCAGGCCCATCGTCTTCAGCGGGGTGCCGTGGTGGGTCTGGAGGTGGATCTGGCCCTCGCGCTTGACCAGCGCGTCGGCGAAGTTCACGTTGTTGACGAAGTACGTGCCCCGGGCCAGCGCCGTCCAGTACTCACGGGAGCCGACGACGACCGTCTCGACGCCCTTGGGGACCCGCTTCACATGCTCGGCGCGCACCGCCCAGACCCGGCGGATGTGCGGGGCCAGCCGGGCCAGCTCGGCGTCGATCGCGGCCGGGTTGCAGGAGTAGCCCCGGCTCCAGTAGGCGGAGAAGACCGCGAGGTTCGGGTCCAGGGGCAGCCGCAGCTGCGACTGGTAGATCATCCGCATCGCGGCCCGCTTGGCCCGGCCGACCCGCTCGACGTTGCGCGCCCGGGTCCGGTTGCGCACCCGGCTGGCCCGGGTGACCCCGGTCAGACCGGAGTAGGAGTCCATGCCGAGCAGGGCGTACTTGTATCCGCGGCCGCCGCCCGGACGCTCGAAACCCTCGGGCATCCGTCGTTGGTAATCGGCCGCCGCCCGGTGGAAGAATTCGGACCGCGCACCCTTCGGGAGGCGGCCCGGCTTTTCCATGACGGTGAGATAGTGGTCGACCATTTTGCGGAAAATGGCCGGCCGCCAGGAATCGAGTTCCGGGCGCTCGTCGAGATAGGCGAAGACGCGGTCGTACTGGTCGAACACGTCGAAATGCTTGCGGCTGACCGTCTTGAGGATGTTCCCGCCCTCGCGCCGCTGGCGGTAGAGCACACAGGTGCGGTCGAGCAGGGCGATGCGCTCGGCGGTGACCAGCGTGGAGTACGTCCAGGGGGCGTCCTCGTAGTAGCCGGTGGGGAAGCGGAAGCCGTGGGCCTCGACGAAGTCCCGGCGGTAGGCCTTGTTCCAGACGATCTGCAGCAGGTCCAGCAGCTCGGGGCGCTCGGAGAGCGGGAAGACGTCCGGGCCGGGGCGGGAGAGCAGCTCGGCGCGCTGGTTGGGCAGCAGCCGGCCGTCCCAGTAGCTCCGGGTGTAGTCGTAGACCAGGACGTCGGGATCGTCCGTCTCGGCGAGCCGGGCGGCGATCGCGGAGAGCGAGCCGGGCGTCAGGGTGTCGTCGCTGTCCAGGAAGAGCAGATAGTCACCGGTCGCCTGCTCCATTCCGGCGTTGCGGGCGTGGCCCAGGCCCACGTTCTCGCTGAGGTGCAGCACCCGGACCCGGGGGTCGCGTCCCGCGTACTCGTCCAGGATGGCGCCGGAGTTGTCCGGCGAGCAGTCGTCCACGGCGACGACCTCGAAGTCGGTGAAGTCCTGCCGCAGCACGGAGTCGAGGCACTCCCGGACATACCCCTGCACGTTGTACGCAGGCACGATGAGTGTCAGTCGAGGCATCCTTCACCAGTCCAGAGAGCTGTCTGCAGGGTCCGTGCGAGGCACCGATTCGCACCGCGGAATCATGGGGGAGCGCCTGAGCACCTGAACAGCGTAATTGATTGACATCGGCCCGCTGTGGCCTTGTGTTTGCCCCGGCTTCATCCGAGGGTGCCCGGCTTCACCCGGGTTGTTCCCCGGGCGTCGTCCGGACAAGGCCTTGTATCGCACGATAATACTGTTGGTTCATATTTGTCTGATTCGGTTTCCGTGCGCGTAGGGTGATCCCCACGCAGGACCACGTACAGAGGGAGAGACGCGCACAATGACCTGGATGGTTACGGGCGGGGCCGGATACATAGGTGCGCACGTCGTGCGGGCGATGCTCGCCGGGGGCCTGCCCGTGGTCGTGTACGACGACCTGTCCACGGGCACCGCCGCCAACGTGCCGGACGGCGTGCCGCTGGTCACGGGCAGCGTGCTGGACCGCGCGACGCTGGACGCGGCGATCCGTGACCACACCGTGACGGGTGTGGTGCATGTCGCAGGCAAGAAGCAGGTCGGCGAATCCGTCGAGCGCCCCCTCTACTACTACCGGGAGAACGTCACCGGTCTGGAGGTGCTGCTGGAAGCCATGGTCGACGCGGGCGTCGACCGGCTCGTCTTCTCGTCGTCGGCCGCCGTCTACGGCATGCCCGACGTCGACCTCGTCACCGAGGACACCCCCTGCGCGCCGATGAGCCCGTACGGGCAGACCAAGCTGGTCGGCGAGTGGCTGATCCACGCCGCCGCCGCGGCCCACGGGCTGCGCTGCGCCTCGCTGCGCTACTTCAACGTCGCCGGCGCGGCCTCGCCCGAGCTGGCCGACGCCGGCGTGTTCAACCTCGTCCCCATGGTCTTCGAGCGCCTGGAGGCGGGGGAGGGGCCCCGGATCTTCGGCGACGACTACGCGACGCCCGACGGCACCTGCGTCCGCGACTACATCCACGTCGAGGACATCGCCTCCGCCCACCTCGCCGCCGCCCGCCGGCTGGAGTCCGCCGGGCCCGGCACGGACCTCACGCTGAACATCGGCCGGGGCGAGGGCAGCTCGGTGCGCGAGATGGTCGACCGGATCCTCAAGGCGACCGACCGTACGGACATCGCCCCCGAGGTGACCGCCCGCCGCCCCGGCGACCCGGCCCGCGTGGTCGCCTCCGCCGACCGCATCCGTACGGAGCTGGGCTGGTCCGCGCGGTACGGCATCGACGAGATGATCGCCTCCGCCTGGCAGGGCTGGCGGCTGCGCCACCCCTGAGGCGGGGCGCCGTCCACGGGGCCGCAGTCCGCAGGGCATGCGGACTGCGGTGAATTCCGCAATTCGGTATTCCGTTCGCCCGCCGCCCGCGCATTCCCTTTCCGTCCGCGCTCCCGGGGGAGCGGAAGAAGCGTTTCGGTTACGGGGGGCCGGCGCATTTCCCCCGGATGTGTCGGCAAGCGGGCGGCGGCGGAAGTTTCGCCGCGGACGGTGCACCGAATATCAGTAGGGTCGGCGGGTCGCAGCCGCGACGGAACCGCCGACTCACCGTGGGGCTGAAACAGTGAAGGCTCTCGTACTCTCCGGCGGGGCAGGCACCCGGCTCCGCCCCATCACGCACACCTCGGCCAAACAGCTCGTCCCGGTGGCCAACAAACCCGTGCTGTTCTACGGGCTCGAAGCCATCGCGGAGGCCGGCATCACCGATGTCGGGATGATCGTCGGGGACACCGAGGAGGAGATCCGCGCGGCGGTCGGCGACGGCTCCCGCTTCGGCCTCGACGTCACCTACATCCCCCAGTCCGAACCGCTCGGCCTCGCCCACGCCGTGCTGATCGCCCGCCGCTACCTCGGCGACGACGACTTCGTCATGTACCTCGGCGACAACTTCATCGTCGGCGGCATCACCGGCCTGGTCGAGGGGTTCCGCACCGACCGGCCCGACGCCCGGATCCTGCTGACCCAGGTGCCCGACCCGACCTCCTTCGGCGTCGCCGAACTCGACGGGGAGGGCAGGGTGGTGGCCCTGGAGGAGAAGCCCAGGGAGCCCAAGAGCGATCTCGCCCTCGTCGGCGTCTACCTCTTCACCCCGGCCATCCACGAGGCCGTCCGCTCCATCCACCCCTCCTGGCGCGGCGAACTGGAGATCACCCACGCCATCCAGTGGCTGATCGACCGGGAACGCGACGTGCGCTCCACGCTCATCCGGGGCTACTGGAAGGACACCGGCAACGTCACCGACATGCTGGAGGTCAACCGGACCGTGCTGGAGAGCGTCGAACCGTGCACCGAGGGCGCCCACGTCGACGGCGAGAGCGAGATCATCGGCCGGGTGCGCCTGGAGCCGGGCGCCCGGGTGACCCGCAGCCGGATCGTCGGGCCCGCCGTCATCGGGACCGGCTCGGTGATCAGCGACGCCTACGTCGGCCCGTTCACCTCGGTCTCCCAGAACTGCCGCATCGAGGACAGCGAGATCGAGTACTCCATCGTGCTGCGGGGCGCCTCGATCGACGGCGTCCGCCGCGTCGAGGCCTCCCTCATCGGCCATGACGTCGAGGTGACCCCCGCCCCGCGCAGCCCGTCCGCCCACCGACTCGTCCTCGGCGACCACAGCAAGGTGCAGATCTCCTCATGACGACCCGCCTCCTGGTGACCGGCGGCGCCGGATTCATCGGCTCCCACTACGTACGGACGCTGCTCGGCCCGGACGGCCCCGGCGACGTCTCCGTCACCGTCCTCGACAAGCTCACCTACGCCGGCAATCCCGCCAACCTCGACGAGGTCCGCGACCACCCGGGCTTCTCCTTCGTCCGGGGCGACATCTGCGATCCCGCCCTCGTCGGCGCGCTCATGGCCGAGCACGACCAGGTGGTGCACCTCGCCGCCGAATCCCATGTGGACCGCTCTATCGACGGCGGCGCCGCGTTCGTCCGCACCAACGTCCTCGGCACCCACACCCTCGTCGACGCCGCCCACCGGGCCGGGATCGACACCTTCGTGCACGTCTCCACCGACGAGGTCTACGGCTCGATCGACGAGGGCTCCTGGACCGAGAACGAACCCCTCGCGCCCAACTCCCCCTACTCCGCCTCCAAGGCCTCCAGCGATCTCATCGCCCTCGCCCACCACCGCACCCACGGACTCGACGTCCGGGTCACCCGCTGCTCCAACAACTACGGCCACCACCACTTCCCCGAGAAGGTCGTCCCGCTCTTCGTCACCCACCTGCTCGACGGCCTGCCCGTCCCGCTCTACGGTGACGGGGCCCACGTCCGCGACTGGCTGCACATCGACGACCACGTCCAGGGCATCGAACGCGTCCGCACCGGCGGCCGCGCCGGCGAGGTCTACAACATCGGCGGCGGCACCGAACTCTCCAACAAGGAACTGACCCGGCTGCTCCTGGAGGCCTGCGAGGCCGACTGGGACACCGCCGTCGTCCACGTGGAGGACCGCAAGGGCCACGACCGCCGCTACTCCGTCGACTGCACCAAGATCCGCGAGGAACTGGGGTACGTGCCCCGCAAGGACTTCCGCACCGGCCTCGCCGAGACCGTGCGCTGGTACCGCGACAACCGCGCCTGGTGGGAACCGCTGAAGGAGAGGGCCGCCCTGTGAACCCCGTCTGGCTGGTCACCGGCGCCGCCGGAATGCTGGGCCAGGACCTGCTGGCCGCCCTCGCCCGGGAGCGCGTCACCGCCGTCGCCGCCGGCCGCGCCGTCCTCGACATCGCCGATCCGGCCCGGGTGGCCGAGGCCTTCACCGTCCACCGCCCCGCCGTCGTGGTCAACTGCGCGGCCTGGACCGCCGTCGACGACGCCGAGAGCCGGGAGGCGGAGGCCCTGCGCGTCAACGGCACCGGGCCCGCCGTCCTTGCCGAGGCCTGCCGCGCGCACGGCGCCGTCCTCCTCCAGGTCTCCACCGACTACGTCTTCGCCGGCGACGCCACCCGCCCGTACGGCGAGAACGACCCCACCGGCCCCCGCACCGCCTACGGCCGCACCAAGCTCGCGGGCGAACGGGCCGTCCTGGAGACCCTGCCCGACACCGGCTACGTCGTGCGCACCGCCTGGCTCTACGGCGCGGGCGGCGCCAACTTCGTCCGCACCATGATCCGGCTGGAGGGCGTCAAGGACACCCTCGACGTCGTGGACGACCAGCGCGGCCAGCCCACCTGGACCGCCGACCTGGCCGCCCGGCTGGTCCGGCTCGGCCGCGCCGCGCTCGACTCCACCGCGCCCCCCGGCGTCTACCACGGCTCCAGCACCGGCGAGACGACCTGGTGCGGCTTCACCCGCGAGATCTTCCGGCTGCTGGGCGCCGACCCCGGCCGGGTGCGCCCCACCACGACCGGGGCCTTCCCCCGCCCGGCGCCCCGGCCCGCGTTCAGCGTGCTCGGGCACGACCGGTTCGCCGCCGCCGGGATCGAACCCATCCGGGACTGGCGCGCCGCCCTCGCGGAGGCGTTCCCGGCCCTGCTCGCCGCCGAGCGCCCCGGTCAGCCCCCGGCCGCGCTCAGCTCCGCCGAGCCCGCCCGCAGCCGGGCGTAGTACGCCTCGCAGGCCGCGTACGAGGGCAGCAGCCCCTGCTCCTCGGCCGCGGCCAGCGAGGGCGCCGCCGCGTCCTTCGGGGAGAGCAGCGGGGTGATGTCCGCGGGCCAGTCGATGCCCAGCGCCGGATCGAGCGGGTCCACCCCGTGCTCGCGGCCCGGCGCGTACCCCGCGGAGCAGAGGTAGAGGACGGCCGCGTCGTCGGTCAGCGCCATGAAGGCGTGGCCCAGCCCCTCCGCGAGGTAGACCGCCCGGTGGTCGGTGTCGTCGAGGCGGACCGCCTCCCACCGTCCGAAACCGGGCGAGCCCGTGCGGACGTCCACGATCACGTCCAGCACCGCGCCCCGTACGCACTTGACGTACTTCGCCTGGCCCGGCGGCACGTCCGCGAAATGCACCCCGCGCAGCGTGCCCCGGCGGGAGACGGAGAAGTTGGCCTGCGCCAGCTCCAGCCCGTGCCCCGCCGCAGCCCCCAGATCCGCCGCCCTGAACCACTCGTGGAAGCTGCCCCGGCTGTCGGGGATGAGCCGGGGCTCGTGCACCCAGGCCCCGGGGATGGACAGCTGGCGCATGCGATCACGTCCTGTTCCTGGAGTCCGCCCGGCCGTCGGGCGACGTCTCCTGCAACGAGCCGGGGTGCCGAACAGATACGGAACGGTACGGATCAGGACGAAAGCGGGTCCACGGTGCGGAACGCGAAGGCGCCGCGATCCGCGCTCGCGTAGATTGCGGGGTCCATCGAGCGGCGAACCAGGGGGATGCGGGTGTCAGGGGCAAGGCAGGGCGTCAGCGAGGCCCGAAGGATCGTGGTCAAGGTCGGTTCCTCCTCCCTCACCACGGCGGCCGGGGGCCTCGACGCCGACCGGGTCGACGCCCTCGTCGACGTTCTGGCCAAGGTCCGCGACGGAGGCGAGCGCGAGGTCGTCCTCGTCTCCTCCGGCGCCATCGCGGCCGGACTCGCCCCGCTCGGACTCCACCGCCGCCCCAAGGACCTGGCCCGCCAGCAGGCCGCCGCCAGCGTCGGCCAGGGACTCCTGGTCGCCCGCTACACCGCCTCCTTCGCCCGCTACGGCGTCCGCGTCGGCCAGGTCCTGCTGACCAGCAACGACACCAGCCGCCGCGCCCACTACCGCAACGCCTACCGCACCCTGGACCAGCTCCTGGACATGGGCGCGCTGCCGATCGTCAACGAGAACGACACCGTCGCCACCGACGAGATCCGCTTCGGCGACAACGACCGGCTCGCCGCGCTCGTCGCCCATCTCGTCCGCGCCGACCTGCTCGTCCTCCTCTCCGACGTGGACGGCCTCTACGACGGCGACCCGAGCATCCCCGGCACCACCCGCATCGCCGAGATCACCGGCCCCGCCGATCTCGCCGGGGTCAGCATCGGCAGCGCCGGCAAGGCGGGCGTCGGCACCGGCGGCATGGTCACCAAGGTCGAGGCCGCCCGCATCGCCACCGCGGCCGGCGTTCCCGTCGTCCTCACCTCCGCGAGCCACGCGGCCGACGCCCTGGCCGGCCGCGACACCGGAACCTACTTCCACCGCACCGGCCGCCGCTCCGCCGACCGGCTCCTCTGGCTGGCCCACGCCTCCACCCCGCAGGGTTCGCTGACCCTGGACGACGGAGCCGTCCAGGCCGTCGTCGAACGCCACAGCTCGCTGCTGCCGGCCGGGATCGCCTCGGTCGAGGGCGAGTTCACCGCGGGCGACCCGGTGGAACTGCGCGACCTGCGCGGACACGCCGTCGCCCGCGGTCTCGTCAACTTCGACGCCAAGGAGATCCCGCAGCTCCTCGGCCGTTCCACCCGCGATCTGGCCCGCGAACTCGGACCCGCCTACGAGCGCGAGGTCGTACACAGGGACGATCTCGTCGTCCTGCACGGCTGACGGACCCCGAAACGGCTGAAAGTCCAGCCTCAGTAAGGAGACCTTCACGAAAACCGCCCCATCCCGGCCCGCGGACTGGTCCACTTTGTTGCAGGGACACAGCGAAGGACCGCACAGCACCACATTCACAGGAGGCCGCCGGTGAGACGAGCGCGCCCGGGGGCGCCGCCCCGAGGAACGGGAGGCCGCGCCCTGACCAGCGTCGGGACCGGCCCCGGCTGCGAGAGCGGACCGGCCGACCGCAGGGAGGGACGGACCACCGGCCCCGAACCGGCGGCCGCGCCGCAGCGCCCGCCGTCCCGGCTGTGGCACATCACGCTCTGCGTCTCCGGGACCGAGGTCCCCCTGAAGGAGGTCAGACGCGGCCTCGAACAGCTCGCGCACGACCACCCCTTCCTGCTGACCAGCCGCTACGCCAACGACCACGCGGAGATCCGCTACTGGGAGGAGGCCCGCGACCTGCACGACGCGGCGGCCGTGGCCCTGCGGCTGTGGGGCGAGCACCGCTCCAGCGCCGGACTGCCGCCCTGGGAGATCGTCGGCCTGGAGGTCATCGACCGCGAGACGTACCACCAGCGGGTCGCCGAGGGATACGGTCCGCCGCCGGCCGCCCCCGTCGGCGTGCATCCGTACTGACCGGGGCCCCGCGGCGGGGCGCCGGAGCGGCCGTCTCGCATCACGGGATATGTACCGGTTGGCCTCGCCCCGCGCACTACGCTGCGGGGCATGACCACGCTCTCGCCCTACGACAACATGTCCCCGGTCGCCCAGGCCGCCTACCGGGCCCGCTCCGCGGCAGCCGACATCGCGCCACTTCCGCGCGCGGCGAAGGACGACGCGCTGCTGGCGATCGCGGACGCGCTCGAAGTACGCACGAGCGACATCCTGGAGGCCAACGCCGAGGACGTGGCACGCGCCCGCGAGGCCGGGACCAGCGAGTCCGTGGTCGACCGGCTGACCCTCACCCCCGAGCGCATCCGGGCCATCGCCGCCGACGTCCGGGACGTGGCGGCCCTGCCCGACCCGGTCGGCGAGGTGGTGCGCGGCTCCACCCTGCCCAACGGCATCGACCTGCGCCAGGTCCGCGTCCCCCTGGGCGTGGTCGGGATCATCTACGAGGCCCGGCCCAATGTGACCGTGGACGCCGCGGCCCTCTGCCTGAAGTCCGGCAACGCCGTGCTGCTGCGCGGCTCCTCCTCGGCCCGCTCCTCCAACCAGGCCCTCGTCCGGGTGCTGCGCGACGCCGTCGGCGGCTCCGGCCTCCCGGCCGACGCGGTGCAGCTGGTCCCGGGCGACAACCGTGACTCCGTACGCGAACTCATGCGGGCCCGCGGTCTGGTCGACGTCCTCATCCCGCGCGGCGGCGCCTCGCTGATCCGCACCGTCGTCGAGGAGTCCACCGTCCCGGTCATCGAGACCGGCACCGGCAACTGCCATGTGTACGTGGACGCGGAGACCGACCTCGACATGGCCGTGGAGATCCTGGTCAACTCCAAGGCGCAGCGCCCCAGCGTCTGCAACGCCGCGGAGACCCTGCTCGTCCACCGGGACGTGGCCGCCGCCTTCCTGCCCCGGGCCCTGGACGCGCTCGCCGGGGCCGGGGTGACCGTGCACGGCGACGAGACGGTCCTGGAGCTCGCCGAGGGCTCCAAGGCCACGGTGGTGCCCGCGACCCCGGAGGACTGGGAGACCGAGTACCTCTCCTACGACATCGCCGCCGCCGTCGTGGAGTCGCTCGATGCGGCCGTCGCCCACATCCGGCTCTGGTCCTCCGGCCACACCGAGGCGATCGTCACCACCTCGCAGGCCGCCGCCCGCCGCTTCACCCAGCTGGTGGATTCGACGACGGTGGCCGTGAACGCCTCGACGCGCTTCACGGACGGCGGACAGTTCGGCTTCGGCGCGGAGATCGGCATCTCCACCCAGAAGCTGCACGCCAGGGGCCCGATGGGCCTTCCCGAACTGACCTCCACCAAGTACATCGTGACCGGCGACGGCCATGTGAGGTGACGGCCGGTACGCGTCGAATACGCCGTCTCCCTGCCCAAAACCACCGCACGGGTCTAGGCTGAAGCCGTGCCGGACGACGTGGGGGGCAAGCCGTTCCCGAACGGCTGGGAGCCCGACGACGACCGCGGGGGCGCTGACGAGGACTTCGCCTCCGTGGTGTTCGACGAGGACTTCGTGCGGGCCGCGGAGTTCCACGAGCCGACCGCCGTGGAGCGTCTGACGGCCGCCGCGGAGGCGCGCGCCGAAGCCTTCCGGGCCCGCGCGGGCGCCGGTCCGCCGGACGACGACCTCTACGACGAGGGCTACGTGACGGGCGGCGGCTACGGCCGCGCCTACGGCGACTCCCTCGACGCGGACGACTTCTACGACGACGACGGCCCCTACGGCCGCCACGGCGGCGCACTGCGCCCCTACCGGGGCTCCGCGCGCTGGCACCGCCCGGTCGCCTGGCTGCTGGCCGTGCTGATGGGCGTCGGCATGATCGCCCTGGCCTTCAGCGCCGTCTACCGCAACACCTCGGGCGACCGGCAGGACCAGGTCCCGCCGCCCGCCACGAGCGGCGTCGACAGCGCACCGGCTCCCAGCGCGGCCCCGTCCGCCGCCGACGGCCCCCCGCGCCCGCTGGTCTCCGCCGTCCCCCGCACCCCCTGACGGCCGCCGCGTCCCCCGGACGCATCCGTCCGCGCGGGCGAACTCCGGGGCAGTTCCCACCCGTCCCCGCGTTTACCTCCGTCGCAATCGACCTACTCTGAAGATATGACCCCTCGTCCGCTCGAAGAGGGGGCTTCTCACCTGTCCGCGCATGCCCCCGCGTGCCGGACGGGACCTGTCCGGAGCACCTCGGCCGGAAGGGGTGCACCGTGTCGGCCCCGGTCGGTGGCGTGGAGTCGGGAGAAGTCATGGCAGACCGCGGAGATCCACCCGAGGGCCCTTCGGAGAACGGCGCGGGCGACGACGAGTACCGCTCCCTGGTCTTCGACGAGTCCTTCGTCCGGGCCGCCCGGCTGCAGGAGTTCTCCGCCCAGGAACGCATGGGCGAACACGCCCGTGCCGTACGGAGCCTGCCCGGTCGCGCCGTCCGCAACGGCTCACGGGCCGCGCTGGCCCTGCTCCTCCTGATCGCCCTGGCCTTCGGCACCGCCGTCTTCATGGGCTTCCGCCGCCCCTACGAGAACCCCGTCACCAGAACGGCCGAGCCGCTGCGGATGACGATCGTCCCGCTCGCCCCGACCGGCACCGTCCCGGCCGGCACCCCCGCCTCCCTCTTCGCGGGCAGCCCCGCCGCCACCCACCCCAGGGGCGAGGCCGGCATCACCCTCCCGGGTGCCCGGCGCACCGACCACTTCACCGAGAACCAGGTCTACGCCGCGCTCTCCACCGTCAAGGACTACCTCGTGGCCTCCGCCCTCGACCCCGACGTCCTCGGCTCCGCCGCCGTGCGGCCGGTGCAGTCCCTGCTCGATCCGGACCAGACGGCCCAGTTCGAACGGAGCGTGAACGAGCCCGACGACGACGGCCGGCACGCCGCGACCGGCTGGCTGGTCCGCTTCGACCCGGCCGTCGTCACCGCCGATCCGCAGGTCCGGGTCCGGGGCACCCTGACCTACGCCGAGGAGGCGGCCGACGCCCTGGACGTCGTGGCGGACCACACCTTCACCTACGCCCTCCACCCGGCGGCCCCGGGCCCGCAAGCCACCGGGGGAGCCTCGCTGTTCACCGTGCACCGGGAGACGCGCTTCCGCTTCGACCGGGAGGACGTCCGGCTGCACCGGCTGGAGGTGCGCACCAGCTACGTCGAGGCGGGACCGCAGTCCTGCGCGGCCGACGCCACCGGCGCCCTGCGGCCGCTGCTCGCCGGCCGCCGGGCGGACCCCAGGGCCCCGGCGGGCACCGACCCGTACGCCACGGGCCGGCCCGCCGCCGTCTGCGGAACGCTGAAGGTCAGTCCTTCCCGGTCTCCCGGGGACCCTCGGTCCCCTCGGAGTCCGACGGCTCCGGCGAGCCGTCCGTAGCCCCGTCACCGGCCGTCCCGGGCCGCTTGGCGCCCGCCGCTCCGGTGAACTTGTCGCGGAGCTTGCCGCCCAGGTCCCCGGCGCCGCCGGCTATGTCGTTGACCAGCTTCATCAGCGGGTCCTTGCTGCTGCGGACCGAATCGGCGTAGTGCGAGGCGGACTCCTTGAAGGAGTCCGTCACGGAGGTGTCCTTGTCCTCGTCGCGCCTCGGGTAGTGGCCGTCCATGATCCGCTGGTAGTCGCGGGTCTCCGACCACTTCTTCAGTTCGGCCGCGCGCACGGTGGTGAAGGGGTGCGAACGGGGGAGCACATTGAGGATCTTCAGCACGGAGTCGCGGAGGTCGCCGGACTTCTCGTACTCGTCGGCCTGGGCGAGGAAGGCGTCCACGTTCATCTCGTGGAGGTGGTTGCCACCGGCGATCTTCATCAGTCCGCGCATCGAGGCCTGGAGGTCCTGGCCGACCAGCAGCCCGGCCCGGTCCGCGGACAGCTCCGACTTGCGGAACCATTCGCGCAGGGCGGTGACGATGGCCATGACCGCCACGTTCCCCAGGGGGATCCAGGCGACCTTGAGGGCGAGGTTGGTGAGGAAGAGCAGGATCGTGCGGTACACCGCGTGGCCGGAGAGGGCGTGGCCCACCTCGTGCCCGACGACGGCGCGCATCTCCTCCTCGTCGAGCAGCTCCACCAGGCCGGTGGTCACCACGATGATCGGCTCGTCCAGGCCGATGCACATCGCGTTGGGCTGCGGATTCTGCGTCACGTACATCGGCGGGACCTTCTCCAGGTCCAGGATGTAACAGGCGTCGCGCAGCATGTCGTTGAGATGGGTGAACTGGGCGTCGCTCACCCGGACGGAGTCCGAGAGGAAGAGCAGTCGCAGACTGCGCTCCGGCAGCAGGCCGCTCAGCGCCTTGAAGACCGTGTCGAACCCGCTGAGCTTGCGCAGGGCCACCAGGGCCGAGCGGTCCGCCGGGTGTTCGTACGCCCGGGACGAGATCCCGGGGAAGCGCCGGCGCTGCCTGCTCGGCACCCGCTCGTGGTTCTCGTGGCTGCCTTCGGTCATGGAATGGGCCCCCTGTTCGTACGAGACGTCGCTCGCCCCCCTGACGCCACCAGCCTAGGTGCTGGGGCTACGGTGTGCGGGGGGCTGTGGATAACTGAGGAGACGCCCGACATGCCGCACACCGTTGCTCTGATCGCCGCCGCATCCGATGGTCAGGGGCCGGGCAACACGATCCGTGTCGTGCTGGTCGTCTCGCTCGTGGGAGCCGCCCTGCTGGCCTGGTTCCTGTTGCGCGGATACCGCAGCGACGACAACAACGACTGAGTCGGCGTGAGCGTGCCCGGGACGCCCGCATACGATGTCCGCGACGTCTTCCCCCGCTCCCGATCGAATAGGTCCTGCCGAAGATGAGCCTCACGAGCACCGCACACCAGCTGGTCACCGTCGCCTCCGAGGGCGAGCACGGTGGCAACCACGAAAGCCTCAGCCCCCTCCTGACCGGTGGCGGTGCCTTTGTCGCGCTTCTCCTCCTGCTGTGGATCACCACGCGCTTCAACCGCGACCGCTGAGGCGGAGTCGTACGGCTGTGCCAGTAGGCTCTGCACGCATGGGAGAGCAGGAAGTGCCTACTGGCCGCGGAAAACGCCGACTCGGCGTGATGGGCGGGACGTTTGACCCGATTCATCATGGACACCTGGTGGCGGCCAGTGAAGTGGCCGCCCAGTTCCAGCTCGACGAGGTGATCTTCGTACCGACCGGGCAGCCGTGGCAGAAGAGCCACAAGCACGTCTCCCCGGCCGAGGACCGCTATCTGATGACGGTCATCGCCACGGCGTCCAACCCCCAGTTCTCGGTCAGCCGCAGCGACATCGACCGCCAGGGCCCGACGTACACGATCGACACCCTGCGGGACCTGCGCACCCTGCACACGGACGCGGACCTCTTCTTCATCACCGGCGCCGACGCGCTCTCCCAGATCCTCACCTGGCGCGACGCCGACGAGCTCTTCTCGCTGGCCCACTTCATCGGAGTGACACGGCCGGGGCACGTGCTCACCGACGACGGGCTGCCGGAGGGGGGCGTCTCCCTGGTGGAGGTGCCCGCGCTCGCGATCTCCTCCACGGACTGCCGGGAGCGGGTCGCCCAGGGGGAGCCGGTCTGGTACCTGGTGCCCGACGGCGTGGTCCGCTACATCGACAAGCGCCAGCTGTACCGCGGCGAATGAGGGGCGGAGAGGGGCACCGGTGAACGACCGACAGAATCCGTACGACCCGTACTACCAGCAGCAGCCGCAGATCGTCGGCTACGACGAGTACGGGCAGCCGGTGTACCAGCAGCAGCCCGTGCAGCAGCAGTACGACCCGTACGCGCCGCAGCAGCCAGTGCCGCCGCAGCAGGCGCCCCAGGGAGGGCAGGGGTACGGCTACGACCCGTACGCCCAGCAGCAGCCCCCGGCTCCGCAGCAGCCGTACGACTCCTACGGCGTCCAGCAGCCGATACCCCCGCAGCAGCAGGGCTACGGATACGACGGCGGTTACGGCTACGACACCGGCCAGCAGCCGGCCGTGGTCGACACCACGCAGCAGTGGAGCATTCCGCAGCAGCAGGCCCCGGCCCCGGAGGCCCCGCCGCAGCGCCCGGGGCCGCCCCCCGCCGCCGAACCGGACACGGGCGTTCCGGGGCCCCGCCGGGCCGAGCGCGACTACCGCACCGAGCAGTTCTCGTTCATCGAGGAGCCCGACGAGGACTCCGAGGACGTCATCGACTGGCTCAAGTTCACCGAGAGCCGCAGCGAACGCCGTGAGGAGGCGCGCCGCCGGGGACACAACCGGATGGTCGCGCTGATCGTGGTCGCCGCCCTCGTGGTGCTCGGCGGCGTCGGCTATCTGTGGTCGGCGGACAAGATCCCGGGCCTGTCCTCCTCCGACAAGGAGAGCGCCACGACGGCCGGCCCGCAGAAGCGCGACGTCATCGTCGTCCACCTCCACAACACCAAGGGCGGCGGCACGTCCACCGCCCTGCTCGTCGACAACGTCACCACCAAGCAGGGCACCACCGTCCTGCTGCCCAACTCGCTGGCCGTCTCCGACGAGGACGGGGCCACCACCACGCTCGGCAAGTCCGTCGACGACGACGGCACGGCGGGTACCCGCGAGTCCATCGACACCCTGCTCGGCACCCACATCAGCGGCACCTGGCGGCTCGACACCCCGTACCTGGAGAACCTCGTCGACCTGGTCGGCAACATCGAGATCGACACCGACACCGACGTCCCCGACACCAAGAAGGGCGCCGCCCCGCTGGTGAAGAAGGGCGAGGCGCAGACGCTCAGCGGCCCGATGGCCGTCGCCTACGCCACCTACCGGGGCCCGGACGAGGCCGAGACCAAGCAGCTGATGCGGTTCGGCGAGGTCATGCGTGGCGTGCTGCGCAAGATCTCCGACGACCCGAAGGCCGCCACGGTCACCGTCCAGACGCTCGCCCAGATCCTCGACCCCTCGCTGCCCGAGCAGGACCTCGGTGCCTCGCTGGCCAAGCTCGCCCAGCACGCGAAGATCGGCGACTACAAGACGGCGCTGCTGCCGGTCCAGGACGACGGCACGCTGACCGACGCGGCCACCGACAGCGTCGTCAAGGACATCCTGGGCGGCACGGTCAAGGCCCCGTCCGCAGACGCGGCGGTCCGGGTCGGCATCAAGAACGGCACCGGGGACGACCGGGGCACGGAGTCCGCCCGGATCAAGCTGGTCAACGGCGGCTACGCCTTCGTCAACAGCGGGAAGTCGGACACGGTGTCCTCCTCCGAGGTCCTCTACCGGGAGGCGGCCGACAAGCAGAAGGCGACCGAGGTCGCCAAGACGCTCGGCCTGCCGACCAGTGCGGTCAAGCAGGGCAAGCCCGCGGGGAACGCGGACGTCTCGGTCGTCCTCGGCCAGGACTTCAAGATCGAGTAGGGCACGCGGGCGGGCCGGCACGGCTCCCGGACACCCCCGGGGGCCGTGCCCGCCGGCCCGCGCCGAACGGGACTGCGTGGACTGTCGGCGGTCCGTGAGATCCTGGGAAGGTACCGAGGACCCGGGACCGGGCTCGCGAGGCCGGTTCCCGGCCCCTCCCGAGAGGGCCGGCCGTTCCTCGGCCCCTCCCCGAGGGGTGCATCCGACCGCCGACGAAAGCCACCTTGTGACCGCCACGGACCGCTCCATCGAGCTCATCAACGCCGCCGCCCAGGCGGCCGCCGACCGGCTCGCGCACGACATCATCGCGTACGACGTCAGCGACGTGCTGTCGATCACGGACGCCTTCCTGCTGGCCTCGGCCCCCAACGACCGCCAGGTCAAGTCGATCGTCGACGAGATCGAGGAGCGGCTCCAGAAGGAGCTGGGTGCCAAGCCGGTCCGCCGCGAGGGCGACCGCGACGCCCGCTGGATCCTGCTCGACTACGTCGACATCGTCATCCACGTCCAGCACAGCGAGGAGCGCGTCTTCTACGCGCTGGAGCGCCTGTGGAAGGACTGCCCCGAGATCGCCCTTCCCGAGGACGCCGTGAATACCCGCGGCAAGGCCGAGGAGCACGCACAGCTCACCGGCGGCACGGAAGGCGACCCGAGCTGAACGGCACCGGAAGCGGCCGGGGCCGCAAGATCGTCCTCTGGCGCCACGGCCAGACGGCGTGGAACCTGGAGCGCCGCTTCCAGGGCTCCACGGACATCGAGCTGACCGAAACCGGCGTCGGGCAGGCCCGCCGGGCCGCCCGGCTGCTCGCCTCGCTCCGGCCGGACGCCATCGTGGCCTCCGACCTGAGCCGGGCGGCGGCCACCGCCGCCGAGCTCGCCTCGCTCACCGGGCTCCCGGTCGCCCACGACCCGGGCCTGCGTGAGACCTACGCCGGTGCCTGGCAGGGCCTCACCCACGAGGAGATCGTCGGGCTCTACGGCGAGCAGTACGCCGCCTGGAAGCGCGGCGAGCCCGTGCGGCGCGGCGGCGGCGAGCTGGAGACCGAGGTCGCCGACCGGGCCGCCCCCGTCGTCCTCGCGCACGCCGACAAGCTGCCCGACGGCGGCACCCTCGTCGTCGTCAGCCACGGAGGCACGATCCGGACCACCATCGGCCGCCTCCTGGGCCTGGAGGCGCACCACTGGGAGGGGCTGGGCGGGCTCACCAACTGCTGCTGGTCGGTGCTGGGCGAGGGCGCCCGCGGCTGGCGGCTGCTGGAGCACAACGCGGGCACCCTGCCCGAACCGGTGCTCGGCGACGACACCTGACCGGACGCCCGCCCGGCGTCCGGGTCCCGCACCGGCCGGATTTCACTTTCCGGCTGGTCACAGGCTAGAGTTCTTCTTGTTCGCAGCGCGGAAACGCAGGGAAACACAGCGAACAGCGGGGCTATAGCTCAGTTGGTAGAGCGCCTGCATGGCATGCAGGAGGTCAGGAGTTCAATTCTCCTTAGCTCCACACTCAGGATCCCGTCCCCGTCAGGGGGCGGGATCCTTGCTCGTTCTGCGCTCGTTCCGTCGTCGGGGCTCAGGGGCTCAGGGGCTCAGGGGCGCCGTGCGGCCCGCAGCACCGCGAGCTGTCGCGCGCTCTCCTCGTCGGCGGGCGTGTACGCGACGATCCGGCACTCCGGCAGCCCGTTGACGGACAACGACACCGACGTCATCCGTATCTCGGAGGCCGCCGCCCGGTGCCGGAAGGTCTTCACCCGCGGCCCCGGCTGGGTGACGTCCCCGCTGCGCCACAGCCGGGAGAAGTAGGGGCTGGCCTCCGACAGCCGCGCGACGAACGTCTCCCAGGCGGGCTCGCCCGCATGACGGCCGTAGGCGTCGCGCAGTGTCGCGACCATGAGGGGCAGCTCCTGGGAGCGGTGGACGACCGGGCAGGTCTCCTCGGACGCGGTGAACAGGACCCACAGCACGTTCCGGGTGCCGATCCTCGTCACTTCGGGCGCGTCGAACAGGTCCCGGTACGCGGGGTTGGTCGCCAGCACGTCGTACCGCGCGTTGTAGACGACCGCCGGATGGGGGTCGAGGGCGTCGATGATGCCCTGGATCTCCTCGCCGACCTCGGCCGTGTCGGCCTGCCGGCCCGGCGAGTACGCCACCTCCGCCAGGTGGTACAGATGCTCGCGCTCCGGCGGATCCAGCCGCAGCGTCCTCGCCACCGCGTCCAGGACCTGCGGGGACGCGTTGATCGGACGGCCCTGTTCCAGCCAGGTGTACCAGGTCACGCCGACGCCCGAGAGCTGGGCGACCTCCTCGCGGCGCAGCCCGGGGGTGCGCCGGCGCAGGCCCGGGGGCATGCCCACATCGGCGGGCGTCACCCGCGCCCGGCGGCTGCGCAGGAACGCGGCGAGCTCGGGTCTGCGCCCGGCCTGCTGCCCGCGGCCGGTCCCCGTCGCCTCGTACCGCTGTGTCGTCACCGTCGTCACGCCCCCATCGTCGGTGCCCCGCCCGGGTGTTGCCAGGTGCTGCCAGTACCAGCATCGGCAGGCTCTCGTTACCCGTATGCGACGACGGCCAGCCTTGCGGTCATGGCCACGACCTCCGAGACAACCCCCCGATCCCCGTCCAGTAAAGCGCCCGGCACCGACAACCGGCCCGGACGCCTGCTCGCCCTGGTGCTGGCGGCCCAGTTCATGGCGCTGCTCGACACGTTCATCGTCAATGTCGCCGCCCCCACGATCCGTAGCGAACTCGGCTCCTCCGGGGCCCAGTTGCAGCTCGTGGTGGCGGGTTACACCATCTCGTACGCCGTCCTGCTGATCACCGGTGCCCGGCTCGGCGGTCTGCTCGGGCACGGGCGCGCGTACCTGACCGGGCTCTCCGTGTTCACGGCCGCCTCCCTCGCCTGCGGACTGGCCACCGGCACCGGGCAGTTGATCGCCTTCCGGGTGCTCCAGGGGGTGGGCGCCGCGGTGATGATTCCGCAGGTGCTCAGCCTGATCCAGAAGACCTTCTCCGGACCGGCCCGGGTGCGTGCGCTCGGCGCCTACAGCGCGGTGCTGGCGATCGGCGCGGTGGCCGGGCAGGTGGTCGGCGGTGTGCTGGTCAGCGCGGACCTGTTCGGGGCGAGCTGGCGCCCGGCCTTCCTGGTCAATGTGCCGATCGGCCTGGTCCTGCTGGTGCTCGGGGCCCGGGTGCTCCCGGCCGAACCGCGCGGCGGCGAGGCCCGGCGGGCGGCGCGCGAGCGCGGTCTCGACACCACGGGTCTGGTGCTCCTCGCCGCGAGCGTCACGCTGCTCACCGTCCCGCTGGTGCTCGGCCAGGAACTGGACTGGCCCGCCTGGACCCGGGGCTGTCTGCTCGCCTCCGCCGCCCTCCTCGCCGCGTTCGCCGCGTACGAGTCACGGCTCGCCGCACGCGGTGGTGCGCCCCTCATCGCGCCCGCCGTGCTCCGCGTCCCCGGGATCGCGCGGGCGGCCGTGCGCATCCTGCTGGTGATGGCCATCAACGCGGGGTCCCTCTTCACCCTGACCCTGCACCTCCAGGGCGGACTGGGGTACTCCGCCCTGCGCACCGGGCTGATGTGCGTGCCGACCGCCACGGTGTTCGGCGTCGTCGGGATGACCTGGCGGCGCTGGCCTGAGGGGCTCCGGAAGGCCCTGATACCCGGTGGATTCGTACTGGCCGCGGCCGGTTCGGTGGTGTCCGCCCTGGCACTGCGCCACGGGGGCGACGGCGGGGCCGCCCTCTACGCGGGGTTCCTGCTGCTCGGTTCCGGTGTGGCGCTGGGCTTCAGTCCCACGCTCACGGGTGCCCTGGCGAACGTACGGCCGCAGGACGCCGCCGATGCCAGCGGACTGCTGGTGACGGTCACCCAGCTCGGACAGCTCATCGGGGTCGCGGCCTTCGGCGCGCTCTACCTCGACCGCCTGGGCGCCCCCGGCGCACAGGGGTCGGGAGAGGCGCTCTGGGGGTGCGGACTGGCCCTGGCGGGCGCCGGCGCGGCGGGTGCGCTCGCCGGTCTCGTACGAGGCCGGCGCCGGGCGGGAACTCCGGCGGGCTGACCCCGTTGCGGGCTCATGGCAGAATCGGACCGCCGGAGGGGGAGACGGACCGAACGGGGAGGAGTGCGCGATGCCTGCGAGCCGCCACGACGTCCCGGACCTGCCCTTCGTCCGCCGGGCCCCCGCCCGCGCCGGCCACCCGGCCGGCAGCGCGCCCCCGGCGGTCCGCCCGCCCGGCGACGGCACCCGCACCCTCCGCACCTGTACGGCCTCCGGCCGCGGCCGGGGCTGATCCATGGGTGCACACAGGCGGAAGTGCGACTGGTGCGGCAGCGGTACGCCCATCGTCCGGGACATGGACCCGGTCAACGCGGACTACCAGTACTGGTGCGAGGAGTGCGCGCGGGCGCTGATCATAAAGGGCGACCCCATCGAGACGTACCGGGAGCTGGAGGGCGAGCCGATCTACGGCCGGCTGCTGGAGGAGCACTGCACGCTGAAGCGTTTCTACTCCTTCGCCACCGCCTGACCGACCCCCTCGGACCGGCCCGGCGGGGGCCGACCGGAAACGATTTGGTGGACGGCAGGGGTGACCGGTAATGTTCTCGATGTCGCCAGGGAGACCGGGCAACACAACAAGGGGCTATAGCTCAGTTGGTAGAGCGCCTGCATGGCATGCAGGAGGTCAGGAGTTCAATTCTCCTTAGCTCCACAAGAGAAACAAACGTCGTGGGGGGGCCCCCAACGGCTGGCCCCCCCCGCGGTGGGGGGGGGGGGCGGCGCCCCCCCCCCCCCCC